>JADILW010000014.1 GCA_017695095.1 Candidatus Cryptobacteroides avistercoris
CTTCCCTTATCTGTGTCTGCTGGTGAGCGGAGGCAACTCGCAGATAGTCAGGGTCGACGATCCTCTGCATTTCGAAATATTGGGCCAGACCATCGACGACGCGGTGGGCGAAGCCTTCGACAAATGCTCGAAGATGATGGGGCTCGGCTATCCCGGCGGGCCCGTGATCGACAGGCTCGCGAAGCAGGGCGACCCGGAGCGCTTCAAGTTCGCGAAACCGCATGTCCCCGGACTCGACTACAGCTTCAGCGGCATCAAGACCTCGCTGCTCTATTTCGTGCGCGACGAGCTCAGGAAGGACCCCGAGTTCATGGAGAAGAACAAGGAGGACATCTGCGCGTCGTTCCAGAAGACGCTGGTCGACATACTGCTGGACAAGCTCGTCAAGGCCGCGGAGCAGACCGGCATACGCGAGGTCACCATCGGCGGCGGAGTGTCGGCCAACAGCGGCCTGCGCAGCCGCATCGAGGAGGAGGGCCGCAGACGCGGCTGGAACACCTACCTGCCGGAATTCAAGTTCACCACCGACAACGCCGCGATGATCGCCATCGCCGGCTACTACCACTATCTGGCCGGAGAGCGCACCCCGCTCGACGTCGCCCCCGTCTCACGAATGGCTGACTTCTAGCATGAAAGAATTCGAGATTGTCTGCCCGCTGACGCGCGAACCGCGTCTCAGGGAAATTGAAGCCAAGGCCGGCGGCCTGCAGTGGGTGCTGAAGAAGCGTTCGATCGACGCCCGCAAGGAGCCTGTCTGGCGCTACCGCTACGAGGCGTACTCGCCCGAGGACAACTATCAGCCGTACCGCCTCCCGGAGGACCGCGACGTCCATGGGGCCGACCCTGTGCTGATTGTCGGGGCCGGCCCGGCCGGAATGTTCGCCGCGCTGAAGCTGATCACCCTCGGCCTGCGCCCGGTGATTCTCGAGCGCGGAAAGGACGTCCACGCCCGCAAGGCCGACATGGCCGCGATCAACCTCCGCGGCGAGGTCAACCCCGATTCCAACTACTGCTACGGTGAGGGCGGCGCCGGCGCATTTTCCGACGGCAAGCTCTACACCCGCTCCTCCAAGCGCGGCGACATCCGCGAGGTGCTCCATAACCTCGTCCGCTTCGGCGCGTCGTCGTCGATACTCGTCGACGCCCACCCCCATATCGGCTCCGACAAGTTGCCGGGAGTGGTGGAGAATATCCGCAGGTTCATCGTGGAGCAGGGCGGGGAATACCATTTCAACTCCCGCGTGACCGCGGTGGAGAGGCTTCCGGACGGCGGCTTCGTGGCGCGCACGGCTTCCGGGGAGAGCTATTCGGGAGTGCGGCTGATCCTGGCGACCGGACATTCCGCCCGCGACGTCTACGAGATGCTGCAGGGCATGGGCGGCGCGCTGGAGGCCAAGGGCTTCGCTCTCGGCGTCCGCGTGGAGCACCAGCAGGAGAAGATCAACTGGAACCAGTACCACGGTCAGTGGAAGCCCGGGATGCCGGCGGCGGAATATTCCTTCGTGGAGCAGATCGACGGCAGGGGAGCCTTCTCCTTCTGCATGTGTCCGGGAGGCATACTCGTGCCCTCGTCGACCGAAGCGGGAACCGTGGTGCTCAACGGCATGTCGAACTCGGCGCGTTCGGGCAAGTTCGCCAACGCGGGCGTGGTGGTCCAGATCGAGCCGGAGGACGTCCCCGGTGACGGCCCGTTCAGGCTCATGGATTTCCAGCATTCGGTGGAGCGTTCGATGTTCGACTGGAGCTTTGCCGCGGGCGCGTCCAATCCCATGACCGCTCCGGCGCAGCGCATGGAGGATTTCTGCAACGGGCGCATGTCGAAGACTCTTCCGGAGACCACCTACCGTCCTGGCGCGGTCAGCGCCCCGCTGCATGAGCTGCTGCCTCCCATGGTGGCCGGCAGACTGCGCAAATTGTTCCCTCGAGTGAAGATGCGCAGCTACTACACCAACGCCGCGCTGCTGCTCGGGGTCGAGTCCCGCACTTCGTCGCCCGTGCGCATCCCGCGCGATCCGGAGACTTTGCAGTATGTGTCTATGCCGGGGCTCTTCCCCTGCGGCGAAGGTGCCGGTTACGCCGGCGGCATAGTCTCCAGCGCCCTCGACGGCATCAACGTCGCCTCCGCCGTCGCCGCCTCCCTGTAGCGGTCCTGTCGTTTGCATTGTTGCCGTTTGACCGTTGCAGGTGATTGCCGTTGCAGGTGATTTGTAATTCATTGTTTCAGCAGATTTGCAATCTGCTGTCTGCATGACTTTGCCGCCTGCGACCATAAGCATCCCTCGCAGGCGAGAAAAGCCTGCTCGTGGATGATATGGCCCTCCGGCGGCGCGGCTTTGTCTGCTGCCCGTTCAGCCAGATTGCTATTTTGTTCTGCCAGATTTGTAATCTGGCTGCCGTCTGTTTCAGCAGATTTGCAATCTGCTGTCGCCTGCTTGCCGCGGGCGGAGCTCGACCTCCGGCAGTAGGAACCACCGCGCAGCCCTATACTGCCGGCAGGCTGCCTTTCTTTGTAACCGCAGTACGGAAATCCGCTTCGGAGGTTCCGCTCCGCGCTTGCTCATGCAAGCGCAACTTCAAAGATGCTCAACCTCCATTTCATTCCGGTTGGCGGCTTCGTTGGTTCGATTTGCAAGCAAATCTCCCTGACACTCCGCCGCACCGCTGATGCGGTCCCCGGAT
>JADILW010000015.1 GCA_017695095.1 Candidatus Cryptobacteroides avistercoris
GCAAATATCCCGACGCCTTCCTGGTGGAGATACGCGGCGAGAACGTCGTTCCGTTGAGGTAGGCCGCTTTCCAGCGGCGTGCGGCGCGTGTTTGTAATTTTGAAAAATTCCATATTAATCGCCATTGCTTAACAGGCATTTAGCAATTTCTTAACATTGTAATTTGCTAATATTCAATTGATTATAGAGTTGCAGATTTGTGAATCGGTAATCTTTATTTATGGCAAATAAAATTAATATCCAATAGCAGGAGAAAGTTTTTTTCAAAATTTTTTCCTCACTTTTGCATTGCGATTCGGGTTTCCCGCCCGGTCGCTTTTTTCGCCAATACCAATATGGACATCAAAGGAAACTGCACGGAAATTTGGAACGAATGTCTTCGGATCATCCGCCAGATCATCGAGCCCGCCCAGTATGAGACCTGGTTCGAGCCGATCAAGGCGGTTGCGTTCGCCGACTCCAGGCTCACCGTGGAGGTTCCCTCCGACTGGTTCCGCGAATATATAGAGTCAGCTTACCTCGACGTGCTCAGGAAGACCCTCCAGAGGGTCATCGGCCCCAAGGCCAAGCTGGTCTACACCTTCCGCTCGGTGAGCAACCAGCCCGCCATGCGCATCCCCGGGCAGCCCGTCCCGACTCCTGAGAATCCGGCGGTGACCGTGATGTCACAGCCCACCGACAGGCCCAGCCCCTTCGTCTATCCCGGTCTGCCCCACAAGGTCAAGATCAACCCCCGCCTCAATCCGGTCTACAGCTTCGCCAACCTCGTGGTGGGCGAGTGCAACAAGCTGGGCATCTCGGCTGGCGAGAACATCTCCATGGCCCCGGGCAGGACTCCGTTCAACCCCCTGTTCATCTTCGGAGGCTCCGGACTCGGCAAGACCCATCTCGCGCAGGCCATAGGCATCGCAGTCAAGGAGAGGTTCCCCGATCTCGTTGTGCTCTACGTGACCGGCAACGAGTTCAAGACCCAGTACATGGACGCGGTCACAGTGCTCAACAAGCTGACCGACTTCATGGCCTACTACATGCGCATCGACGTGCTGATAGTCGATGACATCCAGGCCCTGCTGGGCCCGCGCTGCCAGGATGCGTTCTTCAACGTGTTCAACCACCTGCACCAGAACGGCAAGCAGCTGATATTCACCTCAGACCGCGCACCCGCCGACCTCAGGAACTTCGAAGACAGGCTGCTCTCCCGCTTCAAGTGGGGGCTTTCCGTCCAGCTCACCCAGCCCGACTACGCCACCAGGCTCGCCATGCTGCGCTCACGTGCGGAGCGTGAGGGAGTGGTTATCCCCGACGACGTGCTGGAATTCATCGCCGGCAGGGTCAGGAAGAACTTCCGCGAACTCGAAGGCACCCTCATCTCGCTGATCGCCCATTCTTCGGTGGAGCGCGGGCGTCCTCTGATGGAGCTTGCCGCCTCGATCACCGAGACCCTCGTGGGGGAGGAGAAGTCCGACGTCAACATGGAGAAGGTGCAGAGCTCCGTCTGCGAGTACTTCAACATCTCCCGCGAGGAGCTCGTGTCTAAGTCGCGCAAGCGCCAGATAGTCCAGGCGCGCCAGATAGCCATGTACCTCTGCCGCAACATGATCTCCAACTGCTCGCTCGCGGCCATAGGTGCCGAGATAGGCGGCAAGGACCACGCCACCGTGCTCCATTCCTGCATGACCGTGTCCGACCTCATGGCCACCGACAAGGTGTTCAGGAAGTACGTGACCGACATCGAGAACATGCTCGCCCCCTGCGACAACCATTAATCCCGCATACATGGAATTCAAGATTGCCCCGTCGATCCTGGCCGCGGACTTTCTCCATCTGGAGAAGGACATAAGGCTCGTGAACGAATGCGGCGACGTGATTCACCTCGACGTCATGGACGGCTCGCTGGTGCCCAACATCTCGTTCGGCTTCTCGGTCATCGACCAGGTCGCGAAGATCGCCCGGGCTCCCATGGACGCCCACCTCATGGTGGTCCATCCCGAGCGCTGGTTCGAGAGGCTGGCGGCCGACAGGGTGGCCATGTGCTCCTTCCACCTCGAGGCGGCCGGAGACGACACCGCTGAATTCCTCGGGCGCATACGCGCCCTGGGCATGCAGGCCGGAGTCGCGATAAACCCCGACGTACCGGTCGAGAGGCTCTTCCCTTATATAGGAAAGGCCGACTATTTCCTCGTGATGTCGGTGTTCGCCGGCTTCGGCGGGCAGAAGTTCATCGCAGAATCGCTGACGAGGGTCGCCGCATTGCGGGCCGAAATCGAAAAGCGGGGTGAGCAGGCGATAATAGAAGTTGACGGCGGCATCACCCTGGCGAACGTGCGCCAGGTGAGGGAGGCGGGCGTGAATCTCGCCGTGGCCGGCAGTTCGGTGTACGGGGCGTCCGACCCCGCCGCCGCCATCAGGGCTTTGAGGGAAGCCTGAACACCAGTTCTCCGAATTCTTTCTCCATGCGGCTCCGCCCTTCCGGGCAGGAGGTTTCTTCGTAGCGGCTCCGGAGACGTCCGGCGAGGCTCTCAAGCTCCTTTTCCAGGTCGTAGGTTTTTCCGCTGAGCTCTCGCATCGAAACGGGATTCGGCAGTTCGGCCGGCCAGGATGTCTCGTTGACGTTGAGCCCTATTCCCGCGATGCTCCAGCTCAGCTGTCCGCCCATCGACGAGTTCTCGATCAGGATGCCGCAGATCTTGCGCTCTCCGACCCAGATGTCGTTGGGCCATTTGATGCGGCTTTCTATCCCCCTGTCGAGCAGGTAGTCGTGTATGGCGAGGGTGCAGATCCGGGTCACGAACTCGGCGTCGGAGCTTCCGAGCGTCACCGGCCACCCCTCTCCGAAACGCATGAGCATGCTGAAGGTGAGGTTGGCGCCGGGTGAGGAGAACCAGCTGTGGTCGCCCTGTCCGCGCCCCGCGGTCTGCTCGTGCGCGGCTATGACTGACAAATTGTCAAGCCCGTCAATCCTGCTTCTGAGCTCGTGGTTAGTGGATTCCGCGCGCTCCAGCCATATAATGCCCGTTTCTGCTTGAAGTGGTGCCATTTTTGTTTATCTTTGTCCCGCTAATTTAGAAATGATGGCTCAAAAACCCAACGATAGGAAACCTAACAAGGTTAAGATAGTGCGAATCAATCTCTCCTGGATACTTTATCTTCTGCTTCTGGTCGCGATCGGCTGGATGCTCTTCAGCAACAACGGCGTGCCTCCCCAGAAGGTGGAATGGACCCAGGTCCAGCAGATGATGCGCGACGGCGACGTCAAGGAAATCCATTTCATCCGCAACGACTACAAGGGCAACATCACCGTGAAGCCCGACAGCCTGGCCAAGTACGCCCAGCTCTTCACGAGCGGCAAGGTGCCTTCGAAGTCGCCCCAGTTCTACTTCTACACCTCGCCCCAGTTCTACCCCGAGGAGGAGTTCGCCGAGGTCAACGCCCAGCTCCCCGCCGACTCGCAGGTCCGCATCTATATAGATAACGAGACCCGCATGTGGGGAGGCATACTCGAATGGGTGCTGCCCTTCCTGCTCATCTTCCTTCTCTACGCCTGGCTGTTCAGGGGCATGACCCGGCAGATGGGCGGCGGAGGCAGCGGAAGCGGCGGAGGCGGAATGAACCCCTTCAACGTGGGCAAGGCGACAGGCAAGCTCGCCGACAAGGACAAGGTCAACGTGACCTTCAAGGACGTGGCCGGCATGTACGGCGCCAAGGAGGAGGTCATGGAGATAGTCGACTTCCTGAAGAACCCCGGCAAATACACCGCCCTGGGCGGCAAGATTCCCAAGGGCGCGCTGCTCGTGGGCCCTCCGGGAACCGGTAAGACCCTGCTCGCCAAGGCAGTGGCCGGCGAGGCCAACGTGCCCTTCTTCAGCATCAGCGGCTCCGACTTCGTGGAGATGTTCGTGGGAGTGGGCGCCAGCCGCGTGCGCGACCTCTTCGCCCAGGCCAAGGAGAAGGCCCCCTGCATAGTCTTCATCGACGAGATCGACGCCGTGGGCCGCGCGAGAGGCAAGAATGTGGGCTTCTCGTCCAACGACGAGCGCGAGAACACCCTCAACCAGCTGCTCACCGAGATGGACGGCTTCGGCTCCAACAGCGGAGTCATAGTGCTTGCCGCGACCAACCGCGCCGACATACTCGACAAGGCGCTGATGCGCGCCGGACGCTTCGACCGTCAGATACACGTGACCCTTCCCGACCTCAACGAGCGCAAGGAGATATTCCTGGTCCACACCAGGAACCTCAAGCTCGCCAAGGACTTCGACGTGGAGGCCATAGCCAAGCACACCCCCGGATTCTCCGGAGCCGACATAGCCAACATCTGCAACGAGGCGGCCCTCGGAGCCGCGCGCAAGGGTGAGGCCGCAATCTCCAACAAGGACTTCGCCGACGCCGTCGACAGGGTGGTGGGCGGAATCGAGAGGAAGAAGACCATCATGTCGCCCGACGAGAAGCGGCTCACCGCATACCACGAGGCCGGCCACGCCGTGGCGGGCTGGCTGCTCCCGGGATGCGACCCCGTGCTCAAGGTCTCCATCATACCCCGCGGCCAGGCCCTCGGACTCACCTGGAGCCTGCCCGACGAGAAGGTGATGATGTCGAAGTCCGACCTGATCGACGACATGTGCTGCCTGGTCGGCGGACGTGTGGCCGAGGAGATAATCAACGACGGAGTGCCCTGCACCGGAGCCCTCAACGACTTCGAGCGCATGACCAAGATTGCCTACGCAATGGTGACCTACTACGGCATGAGCGAGAAGGTGGGCAATCTCTCATACTACAACGCCCAGGGCGGCTACGACCTGACCAAGCCCTACAGCGAGAAGACCGCGCAGCTCATCGACGAGGAGGCGAAGGCCATAGTGGACGAAGTCACCGCCCGCACCCGCAAGCTGCTCGAGGACAACTGGTCCGGAGTCGTGAAGCTCGCAGAGATGCTGATCGAGAAGGAGGTCATAATGGCCGACGACATCGAGGCCATCTTCGGCCCCAAGGCCGGAAAGCACGGTGAGGAGCGCCTGAAAGGCGACGAGCCGGCGGCCGCGGACGGCACGCAGTTTGTCTCCGACAGCACAGCCGAGGCTCCCGGAGCGGCCGGAAGCGGCTCTTCCGACGAGGCCGGAGCAGGTGAAGAAAACGGCGACGGCAATGAGTAATCTGCTGACACGCACCCTGGTGGGCATCGTCTTCCTTGCGGTGATGGTGTTCGGACTGATATGGGACAGGATGATCTTCGGATGCCTGTTCCTGATCATTTTGTATTTCTGCCTGAAGGAATATTACGAGATTTCGCTCGGCGGACGTTTCAAGCTCGGTTCGAAACTGGGAATACTTACAGGCGCCGCGGCTTTCGTGGCGGTGGCCTGCGTGCGTTTCTGGGACATGGACACGGCGCTGCTGCTGATTCCCCTCGGCTTCCTGCTGCTGATTCCGGTGGCGGCCGTGCTGTTCGGCGACAAGGACAACTATTCCGACGTCGAGGTCATCTACGGCGGCCTGCTCTACATCGCTCTTCCGATTTCGCTTTCGCCCTTCGTGGTGATGGACGGCCCGGTGTTCGACGGCTGGCTGCTGCTCTCGCTGTTCATTCTGGTCTGGGTTTCCGACGTGGGCGCGTACTGCCTCGGGACTCTGTTCGGGCAGAAGCCTGATTCGGCCAAGCTGGCTCCCGAAATCTCCCCGCACAAGTCGTGGTGGGGCTTCTGGGGCGGAGTGGCGCTGAGCCTCGTGGCCGCCTTCGTGCTCAACCGGCTCGGCTGGTTCGCGTTCAGCGTATGGCACAGCCTCGCGGTCGGCCTCATAGTGAGCATGGGTGGGGTCTGCGGCGACCTTTTCGAGTCGCTCTGGAAGCGTCATTTCCACGTGAAGGATTCGGGCAGCATCATTCCCGGCCATGGCGGAATGCTTGACCGCTTCGACAGCAGCCTCGTGGCCATTCCTCTGGCCTGCGTCTATCTTGCGGCCTTCGGCCTGCTCTGACAGATTATTTCCCGCCGCAAGCTGACTTTCTTTGTAGCCGCAGTACGGAACCTCCATTTCATTCCGGTTGTCGGCTTCGTTGGTTCGATTGCTCCGCAATCTCCCTGACACTCCGCCGCACCGCTGATGCGGTCTCCAATGCTGCGTATCGTCCGCTCACAGCCGCTGACGGCCTGTAGCGCTACACCGAGAAGTTGTGGTAGTGCGGGCCGAAGCGGGCGAAGGCTTCGCGGTCGAGCGCCTCGCGGTCGTCGGGGTGGGCGATGCTGATCAGCAGCTTGGCCCTTTCCTGCAGGCTCCTGCCGTAGA
>JADILW010000016.1 GCA_017695095.1 Candidatus Cryptobacteroides avistercoris
GTGGTGTGGCGCCGGGGACTATGAAAAGACCCGCTCCTGCGCCGAGATAGTGGTGTTCGTCGAACATGTAGCCGTGGGAGGTGTCGACGCCGATCCAGGCGAGATACTGGTTGGTGAGCGAGACGCTTCCCCGATAGCCCTCGGTGCGGTAATGCACGGGGTCGCTCGCCTTGGCGTCCGCACATACGGCGCTGAGCGACAGGGCTGCGGCGCAGAACGCCGCGAAGACGATGAGTTTCTTCATAATATGCCTTTCAGTTAGTTCAGTTTTCTCTGCGGAGATTCCAGAAATGGTCCACCGGACCGTGCCCGTGGCCTATTTCGTAGTCGGCTCCGGACTCGATGGCGTGTGCGATGTAGTCCTTCGCGGCGCTTGCGGCGTCATCAAGGGGATACCCCTGGGCGAGATATGAGGCCAATGCCGACGACAGGGTGCATCCGGTGCCATGAGTGTTCCTGGTATAGATGCGGCGGGAGCGCAGTTCGATGCACCTGTCCTCTTCCGCATTGTAGAATATGTCCGTCAGTTCATCCTCGTCGAGATGCCCGGCCTTCATCATCACGGAGACCCTGCCTCCGCAGGAAAGTCGGCGTGCTGCGGCCGGCAGATCGCTTTGGGAAGAGATCTTCATGCCGGACAGAATCTCGGCTTCAGGGATATTGGGCGTGATGATCCGGGCGACGGGAATCAATTCGTCAATCAGCGCTCCCACTGCGTCGGCTTCTATAAGCCTGTCGCCGGAGGTGGCCACCATGACTGGATCCAGCACTATGTTGCGCGCATGATAGTGCAACAGCGTGTCCTTTACCGCCGATATGACCTCTGAAGAGTTCAGCATGCCGATCTTGACCGCATCAGCGCCTATATCGTCAAACACGGCGGCTATCTGGCCGGTAATCGTCTTTACCGGCACCGGGAACACGTCCCTCACGCCGAGGGTATTCTGTACTACAACCGCGGTCACGGCGCACGCAGCATAGCCGCCGGTCGCCGAAATGGCCTTTATGTCGGCCTGCTGTCCGGCTCCGCCCGACGGGTCGGTCCCGGAAATCGCAAGCACAATCGGATATTTCTTCATTGTATATAATATTTCAATTGTATACGATTATTCGGCTGTTTCTCATAGTGCCTCCCTCGAGGTTCCGCTGCGCTCCATTGATGCTCCTGTTCAGCCGGATTTGTAATCCGGTTACGGAGCATCACCCGCTCACAGCCGCGGGCGGCTAGCCTCTCTGGAGGCACTATGAGAAACAGCCAGTAAAACAATATTCAAAAATGATGATATCCGCCGAAATCGCGGTCCGTCCCGAGCCAGTCCAGCCGGCCGGTGTCCGTAATCTCGCCTATGACCGTATGCGGGATGTCGATTTCCGCGTCGGGGTCGGCCGTGAACAGCAGTTCATAGTCCTCGCCGCCGCTTATCGCCAATTCGAGCGGATCCCAGCCGTTCCGTCTGCATGTCCGAAGCAGCTCGTCCGACAACGGCAATTTGTTCACATTGACCACCGCTCCCTTGCGCGAGGCCCGGAGAACGTGACGCAGATCCGAACCTATGCCGTCGGAGATGTCGATCATCGAATGGACGCCTTCGGCTACCGCCAGCTTGAGACCTTCTTCTATTCTGGGAATGGGCTGGTAGTGCATGGCAATCAGGGCCTGGGCGTCGGAGTTGCGCCTCGCTCCCTCGAGTATGACCTTGAGGCCGGCGCCCGCGTCGCCGAGATATCCTGTGACGCATATCTTGTCACCCTCCCTTGCTCCACTGCGCAGGAGAGCCTTGCCGGACACGCATTTGCCGAGTATGGTCACGCTTATGCAGACCTTGTCGGACGAGGCGGTGGTGTCTCCGCCGAGCAGCGTGCAGTGGTATCTTCCGGAAATGTCGTTGTAGCCCTTGAAAAACTCGTCGGTCCACTTGCTGTCGAGGCTTTCGGGCAGGGCGAAGGACAGGAAGGTGGCGACAGGAAGGCCGCCCATCGCGGCGATGTCGCTGAGGTTGACCGCCGCCGACTTCCAGCCCAGGCGGTAAGGCTTAATGTCGTCGAGAATGAAATGGATACCCTCGACAAGCATGTCGGTACTGACCAGAAGGTCGATGCCGTCGCCCTGGGGAATGACCGCGCAATCGTCGCCGATGCCGGTCATGCCGTCAGGCGCAGTAACTCCGGACTTGATTCTGTCTATGAGTCCAAATTCTCCTAATTCTTTCAGTTTCATAATTATGTGGAAGTTTTTCCTATGGTGTTCCGGACCACGCCGGAATATCCGTAGTCCCAGAAAGCAAATTCGAGGCCAAGAGCCTCAAGAAAGGCCTTGCCCATGCGTTCAACGTCGGCCGCGCCAGATACGGCCGCAAGCGAATCCGCGATTGCGACCATGCGCATCACGCTGCACCCGTAGGCTTCGTCGCCGTATTCTTCTATCCATTCGCGGTAGGGATTGCCCTCAAGCCTGGCGGTCGAGCGCACGTACTCTCCGACGTTGTTGTACACCCAGGAGCATGGAAGCATGGCCGCGGTGGCGACGGCGACATTCCCGCTTGCGACGGCGGACTCCATCCATGTGCAATACGCCTCCGTCACCTCAGACGGAGCCGCGGCGGTGTCTACGGAAAAACGTTCCATGAGCAGCCGGTGCATGGCCTGTTCCGATTCGCCGCCGGCGTCTGCGAATTCGTGCATGAAGAACCTGTCGCCTTCGTCGGGCAGCAGGTCGGCAAGGCGGTGCATCAGCGAGCAATAGCGCGGCAGGTAGAGTTCGTCCTGCGCGAGATAGCGGGCGAATTTGTCGGGCGCGAGAGAACCGTCGGCCAGTTCTTTAATGAACGGATGCCGGAGAATCCTGCTGTACAGGAATTCTCCGGCCTTCCATATATGCTCGGACCAATTCTCCATATATCGCACGTCTACAGGAAACCGGCCATGATCTGTATGCACAGAATCAGCAGCACCATGGCGATAGGGTAGACTGTCGCGTACGCCACTCCGGGGATGTTGCTGTCGGACATCGAGTCGGCGGCTGCAAGTCCGGGGGTGCTCGTCATGCCGCCCGTCAGGGTTCCCAGCAGGTCGAGCATTGAGACCTTGAAGCAGAAGATGCCGATCAGCGACGCCGCGATGAGAGGCACGATCGTGATGGCGGCACCGACCAGGAACATCAGCCAGCCGCTTTCCTGGAACGTGGCCACCAGATTCTGTCCTGCCGACGTGCCGACCTCGGCGAGGAACAGCAGCAGGCCGATCTGCCGGATGAGCTGGTTAGCCGAACCGGAAAGCGTCCAGAGTATGGGGCCGGTCTTGCCAATGGCGCTGAGCACGAGCGCAGTCAGCAGCACGCCTCCGGTGAGTCCGGGAGAGAAGTTGACGCCTCCGGGGAAGGTTATGTTGAGCTTGCCGACGAGCACGCCGAGCACTATTCCGAGCGCTATCGGCAGAAAATCAGTGTCGGAAAGCACCTTGGCGTTGTTGCCGAAGAGATTGGACACGCCCGTGATGCCTTCGGTCTCACCCACGACAGTGAGCTTGTCGCCGAACTTCAGGCTCAGTTCGGGCGAGGGGGTGATGTCGATTCCGCTTCGGCGGACTCTGGTGATGGTGCAGCCGAAGTTCTGCTGCAGATTGAGGCTGCCCAGACTCTTTCCGACCATGTCCTTGCGGCTCACGAGTATGGACTCCACGCTCTGCTGTTTGGTGAGGGGGAGTTCACCGGAACTGCGTTCTCCCAGGAGCATGGACAGCTGGCTCAGGGCGTCTTCCGTACCGACCGCCTGGAGGATATCGCCCTCCTTCACTACATATCCGGCGTGCGGCATAAGTATGCTGTCACCGCTCTTGATGCGCGAGATGACCGCTCCGGTGACTGCGCGAATGCTCAGCTGGGCGAGCGTACGTCCGAACACCATCTTGTTGGTCACCTTGAAAATGCAGGTGCCGAGCTCCGGGTATTGGCCGGTCCGTTCCTTTTCGAGCCTGGCAGCCTCCTTGTTGAGATCAACTCGGAAGATCTTGGGGAGGAGCTTGACGAAGAGTATGACACCTATCACTCCGAACGGGTAGGCAATACCGTATGCTATGGAGGCAAGAGAAGAACCTGTGCTGTCGATCGCGACCGCAAGTCCGGGAGTGCTGGTAAGGGCTCCGGCAAGCAGCCCGACGGTACTCGGCGCATCGAGATGGAAGAGGTATTTCATCGCGACAGCGGTGAGGGAGGCGGAGCCTATGATTATAGCCGTGAGCACTATGAGCACCTTGCCCTTGCTCTTGAACGAGCTGAAGAATCCCGGACCGGCCTGTATGCCTATAGTAAAGATGAACAGCACCAGACCCAGGTCGCCGAATTCCTTGGGGATGACCACGCCGAAATGGCCGAAGGCCAGGGCGACGAAAATCACGGCCGAGATGTCCAGCGACAGCCCCTTTATCTTGACTCTTCCAAGAAGGAAGCCCAGCGCTATTATCACGAACAGCGCGAAATAGGTGGATTGCAGAAGTTCAGTCAGCATTCTCGCGTGATGTTTAGAGAGTGGCGTATTTCCTGCCGTACTCAAGCATCTGGCCGAGGTAGTCGTCGGGATACTCGACGCGGTAGTCGACCACCTTGCCGCCCTTGGTCACTGGAACGATCTCGGGGTTCACGAAACCTCCGTAGGGCTTGAGCCCCAGGGCGTCGTAGCGCTCCTTCACCTCCTTGTGGAGGGCGGGGTCGATGTTCACGGCGTATGTCTCCACAAGAGCCTTGCCGGCCTTATAGTCGCCTTCTGACTTGATGCGCTGGATCTCGGCGAGCAGCTTTCCGAAAAGGCCGCGGAGCGCCTCGTAATCGTTGACCACGAAATAGGTCTTGCCGTCGCGCACCTTCTTCTCGATAACGTTGTCAGCCTTGCCCTGCTCGTAGCACCATTCGGCGATCAGCTTGCGGTTCTGCATGTGGGCCTCGGTGTTCTTCCTTCCGAGTTCGACACGGCTGAACTGGACCATCATGCCGTTGCGGATATAGTTGGCATACTGGGCCTTGTAGGCTTCCATGTCGGGAAGTATGCCCAGTTCGACGAGCTTGGGGTCGGCGATATAGTAGAGTCCGAAGAGGTCGGCGCGGGTCTCCTCGAGGGTGGAGCTGTATTCCTTGAGCGCATTGGGCGACACGCCGGGCAGAATCTGGCCTGAGCCGTGTCCGAGACACTCGTGCAGGTCGGTGTGTATCTCGTCGGTGAGAGAGAGGTATTTCTTCGCTGCGGCGATTTCGGCCTCGTCCCAGGCGAACTCGTTGAGAGTGCTCTTGGGCGACTCCTGCGCCGCGTAGTCGTAGGCATGGGTGATGTTCGCGATGGTCACGGACTTGGAGCCGTGCTCCTTGCGTATCCAGTCGGCATTGGGGAGGTTGATTCCGATGGGGGTTGAAGGATAGCAGTCGCCGCTGAGAGTGGTGGCGTTGATGACCTTGGCGGTGATGCCCTTTACGGTCTCCTTCTTGAAGCGGGGGTCTACGGGGGAGTTGTCCTCGAACCACTGGGCGTTCTCGCTGAGGATCTCGGTCCTCTCGGAGGCCTCATGGTCCTTGATGTTCACCAGTCCCTCCCAGCTGCCCTTGCGGCCGAGGGGGTCGGTGTAGTCCTCGACGAATCCGTTGACGAAGTCCACGGTTCCGAGAGTGTCCTGCACCCATTCGATGTTGTACTTGTCCCAGAGGCGCAGGTCGCCGGTGCGGTAGTATTCGACAAGAGTGGCGATGTACTGCTTCTGGAGGTCGTTCTCGGCGACCGCGGCGGCTTTCTCAAGCTCGGCGACAATCTTCTCGAGAGCGGCGGAGTAGATGCCTCCGATCTTCCAGGCCTCCTCGCGCACCACTCCGTCGGAGCCCTTGACCACCTTGGTGTTCAGGCCGTAGGAGACGGGCTCGGGGTCGTTCGGGTCCTGGAGTTCGTGATAGTATTTCTCGACCTCGTCGCGGGTCACGTTCTCGTAGAAGTTCACCGCCGACAGGGCCACGATGTCCCCGTCGCTGCTGTTGGACTTGCGCTGGGGGTAGATGTCGGGGTTGTAGATGATTTCCAGCAGTTCTGAGGCTTCGGCCCCGTCGATGCCCACCGCGTCCATCAGAGAGGCGAAATACTCCCTCGGGCAGTCGGGGAAGAACTTGTCCTCGGCGTAGTGGTGATGTATTCCGTTGCTGAAGAATACGCGCTTGGCGTAGACCGTGAAATCCTGGAAGTCCCTGGAATCCCTGTCGCCCTGATAGTTCTCGAGTATGTTCTCGATGGCGTGGCGTATTGGCAGATTGGCCTTGCAGTGCTGGTCCCAGAGTATGTCGCGGCCGTACTTGGCGGCCTCGCCGAGATGGTAGACATATTCCTTCTGCTGAAGGGTCAGGTCGTCCCATCCGGGAATCTGGTAGCGCATTATCTTGAGGTCGGCGAATTCGTCAATCAGATACTTGAAATCCTTGTCCTGCTGCGATCCGGCATTGTTTCCGCACGAAACGGCAGCGGCTGTGAGCGCCGTGAGAGCTGTCATTTTGAGAAATCCTTTCATAAGTCATTGTCCTTTCAGTCTGTAAAGATAGTCATTTTTTCGTTTGCGCCACGTGCCACACCGCGTCCTCGAGGGAGCCAAACATCGGGACACCGTATTTCGCGCAGGTGATGCGCACGTTGTCGTAGCGGTAGAATTCTGGCGGGCAGATGACGAGCAGCCTGCCGCTACGGGCATGCAGGCCGAGTTCCAGCAGGGTGATGGGCGACTGGCTGCCGGGAAGGAAGTTCATTATTATCCAGTCGGCCTGTTCGAGGTGCTCGAGCTCCCAGTTCACCTGGTAGTCCATCTCTCCGGGTTTGGCTGCGTCCCAGTGCTCCTGACGGGGGTTGAACAGCATGAAGCCGCCGGAGGGGAGTGCGGCGAACAGGGAATCGGCGCGCGCCTGCCAGTCGACGCTGTTGCCCATGTCGATTGTGCCGGCCAGGAATACCGTGGTCCTGCCAGCACTGTCGGCGTTCTCGATCCGCTCCTCGTGCGGGTGCACGGTGACGACGGAGCTTTCCGCCTGCGCCAGCGACGCGGTTCTGCGCCCCATTCCGGCGAAGCTGGACACGATCAGCACCGGCAGCAGGACTGCCGCGGCGGCGATGAGCACTGTGGTCAGAGTCTGGCGCTTCATTCCATTATGATTTGAGAAGCACCCGGGCGACGTCGCTGAACTTGTCGAGACGCACTATGTCGGGTGAATCGAATTCTTCGGCCTCTTCATGCTTCCACATGGTGTGGAAGGGGATGTGGATTCCCGAGCCTCCGAGCTCCACGACGGGCCGGATGTCGGACTTGAAGGAGTTGCCTATCATCAGCAGCTGCTCCGGGGTGATGCCTTCCGAGCTGCAGAGGTCCAGATATTCCTTCCTGCCCTTGTCGCACACGATCACGGTGTCGTCGAAGAACTGCGCGAGGCCGGAGCGGCCTATCTTGTTGCGCTGGTCGAGCAAGTCGCCCTTGGTGAACAGCACGAGGCGGTATCTTCCGGATTTGCGGAGCTCCTCCAGGGTCTCGGCGACACCGGGAAGGGGAGTCGCCGGAATTTCGAGCAGCGACTTGGCGGACTTCAGTATATGGTCGAGCTTGGCGGCGGAGACCTTTCCTCCGGAAACCTCCATCGCCGTCTCCATCATCGAGATGCACACGGACTTGGCTCCGTAGCCGAGCAGCGGCATGTTGGCGATTTCCGTTTCGAACAGCCTGTCCTGCAGCCAGTCGGCCTGACCGTATTCCAGGAGAGTCTCCGAGAAGACGTCGCCCGCCCGGTCGTAGTACGACTGGTTGTCCCAGAGGGTGTCGTCGGCGTCGACCGCTATGACTTTTATATCTTTCATATCTCTTCAAGTTTTGTGTAGAACTGGCCGACATGGCGGCCGTCGGCGAGGCCGTGGTTCACGAGTATCGAGACCGTCATCATCTTCCTGCCGCCGCAGTCGGTGAGCTTCCCGGTGGAAATCTGAGGAATCGAGTCGCCGGGGCGGTGGGCGCCCTCCTCCTTGATTGCGAGGAAGTCGACCCAGGGGATGGCGCTGTAGTATATAAGGTCCGTCCTGTGCTCGTTGCCGTCGAGGCACAGGCCCTTTCCCGCCTTTACACGCCGCAGCTCCTCCTTCGCGGCGTCCACGAAGGCGCGGAGATCCTCGTGGTACTCAAAATATCCGAAGCCGAAACTTCCGTCGTCGTGGGCTATGGTCGGGCTCACGCCGACGCTGTCGTACAGCACCACGTCCTCCCCTTCGATTCTGGTCCGAAGTTCGGGCACGGAGTTGAGCGCGGTGAGTATGCGGTGCAGCGAATACAGGAAAAAGGATTCGCCCGCGGCCTTGGCGGCGCGGTGGCATTCGGTGAAGTCGACTTTCGCCGCAAGACCCCAGTAGGGATCTGGCATGTTGCCGAAGAATTCGTAGTATTCGCGGCGCGGCCAGGTCGAAAGGTCTATCGTCTGCTTCATGAACCTTTATTTTCAGCTGCAAATTTAGGGCTTGTTTTCAAATGTACCAACTTCCAAGGAGCCGGCAGGCTTCAAGAAAGTGTTTGACCGAGAGTCGGCATGACAATTGCTGACCTTCCGCTGCCGGAGGCCGGAGTGCAGTCCGGGCGGATGCCGGACCGGGTCCTTGATATCGGGTCCGAATGAAAACGATGAAGATAGGATGTATTATATTCGCCGCTGTCGCCGCATTCCTCCTTTCGGGAATGACGGCGGCTTCGGCGCAGGACGCCCCCGTTCTGTCCGTCGGGGGAGGAGATTTCGCGCCAGACAGCCTTTATCAGGCTCCGTCCATGCTTTTCTATCCGGCATTCAGCGCTCCGAGACTGCCGTCGCTGCTCCAGCCCGACCTTCCGGTGAGCAGGGAGGACAGGGCGATGGCCCGGGATTTCGCCGTACACTCTGAGGTGATGGAATCGGTGGCTGCCTATCTGAGACAGGTGCCGCTGTTCGAGATCACCGCCACCGGCGCCAGGCCGCGCTTCGGCAACCCTTTCGCGATTCCCTACGGCCACGTTCCCATGGGAAACTCGTCCAACCCTTTCGTGACGGCCGTGACCCCGGGCTGGCAGCCCGAGCCGTACAAATACAGCCCCGAGTCCATCCCCCAATGCATACGACTCGAATACGACTTCGCCAGCGGCACATGGAAACAGGTCATGGTCGACTGGGAAGAATACACTGAGCAGATGTCCGGATTCTCCGAAAACCTCCAGACCGAACCCGTCCCGGCCATTCCCGTGACTCCCGTGGAGAGGGCGATGCGGCGGTAGTCTGAAGGACCTCTATATCCTGATGTTCTCGAGTATGTCCTCGGCGTTCATGGCCTCCATGCCTCTGAGCGACGCGGCTGCGTCTCCCGCAAGGCCGTGGAACCATACGCCCAGAATTGCCGCGGAAAGGGAATCGTAACCCCTTGCGGCAAGCCCGGCAACCAGGCCCGTGAGTACGTCGCCGCTGCCGCCCTTGGCCATTCCGGGATTGCCGCTCATGTTGAAGAAACAGCGGCCGTCGGGGGAGCAGACCATCGTATGCGCACCCTTGAGCACAATCACAGATTTCAACCGTGCGCAGAACTGCCGTACCAGGGCGACCTTGTGCAGGTCATCGCGCCATGGCACGCCCGCCGGTGCGACATCTTCCAGCAGTCCTCGGCTTCCGGCAGCGCGCAGCAGCCTCGAAAGCTCGCCGACGTGCGGGGTCAGCACGCTGCCTTCCGGAATCATCGCCAGCATCTCCGGACGTTCGGAAATGATGTTCAGGGCGTCCGCGTCCAGTACGGTCGTGCGGATTCTGGGATGTTGCGGCAGACATGCAAGCAGCTTCTCCAGCGCGGCCGCGGCAGCTTCCGAACGGCCGATTCCGGGTCCGACGGCCACGGCGGAATATTTCCCGAGATCTGCGGGATGCGAGCTGAACACCGGCGCCTCGTCGGCGGAGATTATGGCCGCGGGATGCGAAATCAGCATCGCCGACCTGCCTGCGGCGGGAATATGCACGCTCACGAGTCCGCAGCCCGAACGCAGGGCGGCTCCGGTACACAGAATCGCAGCCCCCAGGTATTCGGCGCTGCCGGCAATCACCAGCGCGTGTCCGTGCGTGCCCTTGTGGTCGAATTCTCCGCGCGGCTGCAGCAGCGTCGGGACGTACGCGGTGTCTACGGCGGCATACGCCGATTCGCGGGAATCCATGAATCTTCTGTCGAGACCGATGTGCACCGTGCGCAGCCTGCCCGCATATCGGCCGGTTTTGGGCAGCAGCAGCGAGAGCTTCGGGAATTCGATGGTCAATGTGAGGTCGGCGGCTATTACATCCGCGCCGGCTGCTTCCTCCCGGTTGCAGGGTTCCGTTGGCAGACCCGAGGGCATGTCGATCGAAATCACCATGCGGCAGCGGCGGGAATGTTCATTGACGAGTCTTATCGCCTGCAGCGCAGCTCCGCGGACCGCTCCCGTGACGCCGGTGCCGAGTATCGCGTCGATGACCACGGTGTTCCTGCGGAACAGCTGCTCCGGCGGGAATTCGCTGCCGTCGGCGGTGATGTGTCCGCCAGCGAAGCCGAAGATGCTGATTCCGGCAGGCAGCAGGTCCATGTTGAGCCGGCAGTCGGGGGAGAGCTGGTCCGGAGCGGCCAGCAGAATTACGGAAATGCTGCGCGTATCGCCGAAGCGGCCCCTGAGCAGCCTCGCCACGGCAAGCCCGTCGCCGCCGTTGTTCCCCTTTCCGGCGATTATAAGGTATTCGGGGGCTTCCGCCGCCGTCTTCTGACCTTCCGTGGTCTCCGCTGCCGCGGCTATCTCCGCCTCGAGCGCAAGCGCCGCCCTTTCCATCAGCTCGATGCCCGCGACAGGCTCATGCTCTATCGTGTACAGGTCCGCCTCGCGAATGTCTTTTCCCGTCAGTATCTTCATGGTGCAAACTTATAAAAAAATTAAGGCTTTATGGGATATCAGGTTCATTTTTCCTATTTTTAAGGCAAAACCTCTTAACTATGATTACCGCCATCATACTCGCAACAGTAATTCTTACTCTCGTTCTCAGCATCTGGCTCCGCTCTTCGAAAGGTCAGATAGGCGAAAAACGGGTCGCCCGTATTCTCGGCAGGCTACCCAAAGACAGATACCTAGTAATCAACAACATGCTTCTGCGGACAGCATCAGGCGGCACCACCTTTATGGTTCTTCTTCCATTCCAACAGTTTATCGTATATCATCCTTCTCATAATTCACGTATTCAAGATTATTACACTTGTAAAGTGTACACTTTTTCTTGGATGAAAAGAAGAATTCAGATCCCTGACCTTGCACGGCTTACAGAGTATCTGAGGCCTGGTCTCTGACTTGATGCCGAGGAATCTGAAGCTCTTGTATGATATATGCAGACGTGGCTGGAAAGCAAATTGCAAAAAACATAAACAATTTATTCAAGATTGACGGATTGAGCCTTACACAAACATAAATTGAGCCGCAAAATAACAAAGTTGAAAAATAACCGCCATAACTTTGCAACAGAAAACTTCTAAAAGAACACAATCATGAGAACAATTATTTGCATTGCATTGACACTATTAATGATTACACCTATGGCTAACGCACAGACAAAAATCAAGCAGACTGCCGGAAGAGAGCAGTTGGGCGATTTCGCACCCAAGTTTGCGGAACTGAACGATGACGTGCTTTTCGGCGAAGTATGGAGCCGCACAGACAAACTCGGCTTGCGCGACCGGAGCATGGTTACGATTACCGCACTTGTCAGTTCGGGCATTACGGATTCTTCCTTGACATACCACTTGCAGACCGCCAGGAAGAACGGCATCACCCGTACCGAGATAGCGGAGATACTGACACAAGTCGGCTTCTATGCCGGATGGCCCAAGGCATGGGCTGCATTCCGTTTAGCCAAAGACGTATGGACGGAAGAAACGGAGGCAGCGGACGAGAAAGCAAAATTCGAGCGGGAGATGATATTCCCCATCGGCAAGCCCAATGATGCGTATGCCCGATACTTCATCGGGCAAAGTTACCTGGCTCCGGTATCTTCGGAACAGGTCGGCATCAACAATGTGACGTTTGAGCCGGGTTGCCGCAACAACTGGCACATACATCACGCCACGAAGGGCGGAGGACAGCTGCTGGTCTGCGTGGCAGGCACAGGTTGGTATCAGGAATGGGGAAAGCCCGCACGCCTGCTCCGCCCCGGCGATGTGGTCAACATCCCGGCCGGAATAAAACATTGGCATGGCGCCACGGCCGACAGCTGGTTCGCCCATCTTGCCATTGAAGTGCCCGGAGAGAAGACAAGCAACGAATGGCTTGAGCCTGTAACAGATGAGGAATACAACAAATTACAAGAGGAGGAATAACAAATTGAAACCGGTCCTGTTCGAGATGCCCACCTATTCTTACCTGCGTACAGGCGAGATGCTTGGCAAATGCACCCGGCCGGGCAAGGAATATCGGGAAAAGACCAGCTTCAAACAGTAAAAGAATATGTGGAAGAAAACAATATCGCTTATGGTCATATCCGCTTGCATGACAGGAAACGTGGCGGCGCAGGGCATCGTGGATGTGCATTGCCACAATATCCTACCGTTTTATCTGGAGGCTTTGGAGAAGCACGATGCCGCGATGGACGAAGGCTTTCCTCTTCCGGCATGGGATGCCGGTGCGCATTTGAAGTTCATGGATGAGGCCGGCATAGGATGTTCCATTTTGACGATGCCGGCCCCTCAGCCCTATTTCAACGATACGGAAGAATGCCAGCAGACAATACGCCGCTATAATGAGTATTGCGCTAAGTTGAAAGCGGATTATCCCGGCAGGTTCAGGTTCTGCGCCTCATTGCCTCTGCCTGATGTGGAGGCCGCCGTCCGCGAAGCAATTTATGCGCTCGACACCTTGGGCGCGGACGGCGTGAAGCTGGCGACCAACTGCCGCGGGCAATATCTTGGCGATGAGGAACTCGACCCGCTGATGAAAGTCCTGGACGAGCGTCATGCCGTCATCATCGTCCATCCGCACCGCCCTACGCCTTATCCGGAGAAAATCATAACCACCACGCCGCTGGCGATGTATGAATATCCGGCGGAGACCACCCGCGCCGTGGTGAATATGCTGTCGAGAAACGTGCTGGTACGTTACCCGAACCTGAAAGTGGTAGTGCCCCATTGCGGCTCGTTCCTGCCGTTGGCATTGCCGAGAATGAAGTCCATCCTTCCGGCAATGGTCGCGCAGGGCTATATGCAGCCGATAGACTGGGAAGGCAACCTGTCCCGTCTCTACTTCGACCTAGCGGGCAGTCCCACCATCGAAGTCCTGCGCTCGCTGCTCACCATCACCTCTCCTGACCATATCCTTTATGGTTCGGATTATCCCTATCAGCCTGCGGAAGTATTGACAGGAAATCTGCAACGGCTGGCAAAAGAATTGTCCGAAGACGAGGAATTGTCGGCATATACGGAAATGTTCTTATGGGAGAATGCGGAACGGCTTTTCAATCTTCCTTCTGCAGCTCATGGTAAACAGACGGTCGCCTGCAAAGAAGCTGAAGCAGACAGTATGCTGGTGCGCATCTCGGAAATAGAGATTTATCCCGAATACCTGGATGAATACCTGTCATTCGCCTTGAATGTAGGGGCTGCTTCTGTCCGCAATGAGCCGGGAGTGATAGCCATCTATCCGATGATACAGCAACGAGATTCCTGCCAAGTGCGTATATTGGAAATATATGCCAGCCAGGAAGCCTACAGGCATCATATCACGACCGAGCATTTCCAAACCTACAAACAAGGTACGCTACATATGGTGAAATCGCTTGACTTGGTGGACATGAAGCCAATGAATCCTGCTGCCATGCCTGAAATCTTCCTCAAAATGAAGCGTGAATAAGAAACTATTTTGATTACTTTTGCCAACATGAACGGAGAGATAGAAAACCTGGTCAACTATGGCGACATCCTGTTGAGTTGCTGCATACCCCACGACATGCACTGGGAACACAGGATGCCCGCCCATTCCATTATCTTCGTGCGTTCGGGGAAATTGGTCATCGAAGGCAGGGACAGGACGGACGAGATTACGGCGGGCAATTATGTGTTTGTGCGCCGCGACAGCTCGGTAAACGTGACGAAAGTACCCCTCGACAGCGAACCTTACCGGGGAATCAACTTCTCGCTCCCACGCCACGAACTGAAAGAATACTACAACCGCATAGCCGCCACCTGCAAGAAACTGCATCACGTAAGCCCGATAGCGCAAACGGTGAACATACTGCCGCAGACGACGGCATTAAAAAGCCTGTTCGATTCGTTTCTGCCCTATACGGACAGCACGGAAACGCCCTCTGACGAATGGCTGCGTCTGAAAGTACAGGAAGCCGTCATGTCCCTGCTTGCCATAGATACCCGTTTTTATCCGACACTGTTCGACTTTAGCGAAGCGTGGAAGATAGACCTGATGGACTTCATGGAACAGAACTACACGGAAGACCTGACGCTGGAAGAGTTCGCCTCCTATACGGGAAGAAGTCTCGCCACCTTCAAGCGTGACTTCGCCAAAATCAGCCCCTTGCCTCCACAGCGGTGGATTATGGAGCACCGGTTGGAAAAAGCCAAGACTCTGTTGCTCGAAAATACCGCAACGGCGCAGGATGTCGCTTATATGGTAGGATTCAAGAACAGGTCGCATTTCTCGCAGGCTTTCAAGAAGAGGTTCGGATATGCACCAAGCAATTACCTCAAACTGTCTGCTGGTTGTTAAGCTGAACGCCCCGCCACAACGAAAAGCAGCAGATTGCAAATCTGCTGCAACGTAAACGTAAAAGCCTGCTGCGGCGAAGTCGGCCTGTCTGATCCGAATACAGTACACAGTACGGAATTTCCGCTGAGGAGGCTAGCCGTCCGCGGCTGTGAGCGGACGATGTCCGGAGCGTAGCGAAGGGCATCG
>JADILW010000017.1 GCA_017695095.1 Candidatus Cryptobacteroides avistercoris
GCCTACGTTCCACGCTACTACCGCAGGGACGACGACGCATACTACGCCCCCAACAGCGACCAGATCTACGACCTCAACGCCGCCGACCCCGCCAGGCTCTGGATATCCTCGTTCGACGGGAGCCTGTCCTATGTCGACCTCAGCGACGACAGCCGCCAGTTCATCAGCCGCAAGAACCGCATCCCCTTCCCCGCCCAGCAGCTCAACAGGATGAGGCACTCCTGCTTCGGTCCCGACGGGAAACTCTACGCAAGCGGTTCGCTCGGCCTCTTCGTGTGCGACAACCCGTCCGACGAACCGGAGCAGATGAAATTCGAACACTTCCCGAGCACCGCCGACTTCGACATACAGCACATACTCTTCACTGCCGACGGAATGCTGTGGGCGTCCTCCTCCGGCAACGGCTTCATCGGCTTCGACGGCACCGGAAGCGACAGCCGGGCCGAATTCTACACCACCCGCGAAGGAATCCTGTCGAACTTCGTGCTGAGCGCCGTACAGGACAGGAAGGGCAACATCTGGATAGCCAGCAACGGCGGAATCAACAAGTTCAACCCGCAGACCAACAGCATCATCGGCTACCCCTACAGCAGGATAGGCCTCGACGTGCAGCTCAACGAAGGGCGCCCGATATTGGCCGACAACGGGGAGATCTTCTTCAACACCACCGGCGGCCTGCTGCACTTCAACCCCGACGAAATCTCAAACAGCACCTACGTGCCCAGGCTGCTCATCAGCTTCATGTCGGTGAACGGACGCCAGAAAGACGAAGACACTTTCGACAGGGTGAGGATGAAGAGAAACCAGACGCTGGACCTGCGCTTCCTCGCACTGGACCTCGCGGCACCCTCCAGAGTGCTCTACTACTATAAGGTCGACGGACTTGACGAGGACTGGCACAATCTGGGCAACGACCCCTTCATCCACCTCTCCGACCTCAAGCCCGGACGCTACACTCTCAGGCTCCGCTCCACCAACGCCGACGGAATCGCCGTAGACAACGAGAGGACGATCAGACTCGACGTTGGCGGGGGCATCCTGCTGCTCAGCCTCCTGCTGCCTCCGCTTCTTCTCGGGGCGGCAGCGGCGGCAGTCTTCCTGCACCTCAGGAGAAGGGCGTCCCGCGCGGCAGCAGCGCCACAACCTTTCCGCGACTCCCTCACCGCCTTCCTCGAAGAGCACATCGACGACGGCGACCTCAGCATCGCGGACGTGGCGGCCGCCATGAACATGAGCCGCTCCTCACTTTTCCAAAAATGCCGGGACAAACTGAAGATGACCCCGCTGGAATACCTCAAGGAACTGCGCTTCCGCAAGGCCGCCGAAATGCTGCAAGAAGGCTCGCACAGCATCTCCCAGATCGCCTGGGCGACCGGCTTCAACGACTCCCACTATTTCAGCAGGGCGTTCAAGCAGAGATTCGGGAAGACCCCTTCGGAATACCGGAACTCCGCCCGCCGGGGGGGGGGCGATAGAAGCCGGAACTGAGAAGCGGAGCTAACCGCCGGTTGACGGAATCCGAATTTTGAGTATTTTTGCGGCCCGATGTACGACAGAGAGAAAAACATGGCCGCCGTGGCGATGCCGGTGCTGATAGCGCTGAGCATCGCCCACTTCCTGAACGACCTGCTGCAGACGACGGTCACCTCCGCATATCCTATAATAAAGGACGACCTCGACCTGAGCTTCACCCAGATCGGCTCCATTACCTTCGTCTATCAGATTGCGGCGTCGGTATTCCAGCCGCTCGTGGGCATGGTGTTCGACAGGCGCCCGTTCAAGGGCAGCCTTGAGCTCGCCACCACCTTCACCCTGCTCGGCATCATCTGCCTCGCCCTGGCGCCCAACCTCGCAGGCATCTACCTGGCGGTGTTCACCATAGGCGTAGGCTCGTCGATAATCCACCCGGAAGCCTCGCGCATCACCTCGCTCGCGTCGGGCGGGAAGCGCGGTCTCGCACAGTCCATCTTCCAGGTGGGCGGCAACTTCGGAGGCGCCGTGGGCCCGCTGATCATCGCGATAACCGTGGTCCCCTACGGCCGCAGCCATTTCCTGTGGTTCGTGGTACTGTCAGCCGTCTCCTACGCGGTTACAGCCTTCATCAGCCGCTGGTACAACTCCTACCTCGACACCCACGGCCGCAACTCCCGCGCCGCCGTCTTCAGGCCGCGTCCGCTCAGGATGGGTGCCACGGTGGCCGTGGTAGTGCTGATCTGCGTGCTCATCATCTCGAAATACATCTACCTCGAAAGCCTGAAGAACTACTACACCTTCTACCTTATCGAGAAGTTCGGCGTGAGCGTGCAGCTCTCCCAGGTCTTCCTCTTCGTGTTCCTGGCGGCTACTGCGGCCGGCACCCTGGTCGGAGGGCCGGTAGGCGACAGAATAGGACGCAAGTACGTGATTCTGCTGTCGATAGCCGGCACGGCACCGTTCAGCCTAGCGATGCCGCACGTCGGACTTGCCGCCACCGTAGTGATGAGCTTCTGCTCCGGATTCATCCTGTCGTCGGCCTTCCCGGCCATACTGCTCTACGCCCAGGAGCTGCTGCCCAACAAGCTGGGCATGGTCTCCGGACTGTTCTTCGGTTTCGCGTTCGGAATCGGCGGCATAGTGGCGGCCGTGCTCGGCAACCTCATCGACGCCCACGGCATCGAGTTTGTCTACAGGATGGTAGCCTGGTCGCCGCTCATCGGAATAATCGCCGTGTTCCTGCCGGACCTGCAGAAAAAGCTCCGCTGACCTCGGTCTCATAAGAAAAATATCATCCGGACGCCCTCCGGCGTGGATTTCGGCATATAATTTGTACGTTTTTACTCGTTTGGTCGAAAATTCCAAACTCGGCAGAAAATGAGCAAGGACGCACGAAAAAGAATACTCGAAGCCGCTTCAGAGGCGTTCTCCGTCTACGGCTACGACAAGACCACGGTCGAGGACATTGCCAGAATGGCAGACAAGGCCAAGGCCAGCGTCTACTACTACTTCGGCGGCAAGGCCGAGATACTCGAGGCCGCGCTCGCGGAAGAGGTGGACACCATGCGCCACAGGCTGTCGGGATGCATGAACACCTGCCCCTCCGACATCACCCGCAGCCTCGGTGCCTACCTCAAGACGCGCATGGACGTGGTTCTCGAATCCCCCCTCTACATGAAATTCGCAGTGGAAAGTCTCCGCCGAGGCAACAAAAGCGAGCCTGCAGGCATCCTTATCAATGCAAGGAAGCCGCTTGACGAGGCCGAGGAGGGTTTCTTCGAAGCCGTCTGCAGGTTTGCGACCGCAAGCGGGGCCCTCGGCGACAAGGTGAAGCCGGAGAGCTTCGCCGAAATGCTGAGCATGGTGCTCAGGGGAGCGGAAGTGCAGATACTGCTCTCCGACGACCGGGCGGCAGCGCGCGCGACCTACGACGAAATGGTGAACTTCATAACCAACTCCGATAATTTCAGTTCAAGATGAAAAAGATACTCACAGCAGCAGTCCTCATCGCCGCCGTCTGCTCCTGCACCAAGGAAGGAACGGCGAGATTCGAAGGATACTATTCCTACAAGACCAGCGGAACCATAAGCTTCGAGGCCACCACCTCCGGCGAATCCGACAGCGAACTGGCGCCCGACAGCATGACATTCAGCATCTCCCCCGAGTCCGGGCAGCTCAACGTGCTCACCGGCGACAGGAAGTCGGGAGCTGTAGTGCTGACGATGAACGCCGTGGCGGGCGACGCGGTGGCGGTCGACGGCAAGGCCGAGGGCAGCAGCCTGACCCTCGACGACTTCACGAAGCGCGTCAGCTTCGACCTCTCCAGCTCGGCGGTCGAGAGGAGCCACAGCTTCACCTTCAGCGGCAGCGGCGAGAGGCTCGGCGACATGCTCCTGCTGGAATTCACCGTGAGCGGATCAATGGACTACCTCGGACGCAGCTACGTGGTCAGCGGCAGCGACATCGACTGCGTGGCAAGACTCAACGAAAGATGAAAAGGACAGGCATCATACTCGCGGCCCTGCTGATATTGGCAGGCTGCGCACCGCGGCAGGAGGAAGGCGCCGGAAGGGCACCCGTCACGGTGAAGGTCGAGAAGATTTCCGACGTGAGCGCCACCAGCACGGTCTCCTACGTGGGCACCGCCGAAGCGGCGAGGAGCGCAGTGGTCTCCGCGCCGAACTCCGGCAGGCTCGTGTCGCTTGAAGTCAGCCGCGGCGACAAGGTCAGCGCCGGGCAGGAGCTGGCGCGCATAGAGTCGCAGACCGTGCGCAGCACCCTGCAGATGGCCGAAGCCACCCTCGCCCAGGCCAGGGACGGCCACGACAGGGCGATGCAGGTCTACAGCTCGGGCAGCATCCCGGAAGTGCAGATGGTGGAGATCAACACCAAGCTCAGCCAGGCTGAGGCGGCGGCCGAAGCGGCGCGCAAGGCCCTCGACGACTGCACTCTGCGCGCCCCCTTCGACGGCTACGTGGCCGAAGTGATGGCGTCCGAGAGCGTGCAGATAGACATGTTCGAGCCCGTGGTCAGAATCATGGACATCTCCGACATAATCATCCGCTTCCCGGTTCCGGAGAGCGAGATCAACAGCCTCTACGTGGGGCAGGAGATCACCGTGGACGTGGCCGCGACTGGCAGCGGAGCCCTGAAGGGCAGGATACTCTCCAAGGGAGTGTCGGCCTCGCCGCTGTCGCACAGCTATGACTGCACGGCCAGCCTCGACGCCGGTCCCGGCAGGCTCATGCCCGGCATGGTGTGCGAGGTGCATTTGGTGAGAGACGGCGCGCCCGGCGCCATAGTGCCCGCCTCAATCGTGCAGACCGGCACCGACGGCCGCTACCTATGGACCGTCGAGGACGGAGTTGTCAGCAAGACCCCCGTCACGGTGGGCGGATATTCCGGGAGAGGAGTGATAATAACTGAAGGACTCGCCGAGGGCGACCTCGTGATAGTGGAAGGCTACCAGAAGGTCTCAGGCGGAATGAAGGTGAGCATCGATGAGCAGTAATACGGAACACGGAAAATCAGCCTTGATTCTCTGGACGATCAGGCATAAGTCCATCATCTACCTGATTGTGGCGGTGCTGGTGGGAATCGGCATCTACGGAATCTCGAAGATGAACAAGGACGAATACCCTTCGTTCGAGATCAAGCAGGGACTGGTGGCCGCGGTCTATCCCGGAGCCTCGTCGCTGCAGGTCGAGGAGCAGGTGGCCAAACCCGTGGAGCAGGTGCTGCTGTCGTTCGACGAAGTCAACAGCCAGAACCTGCAGATCACCTCGCGCGACGGAATCTGCTACATGCTCGTGGACCTGACCTCTCCGGCCAGGACCAAGGACGAAGTGTGGTCTAAGATCAAGATGAAGCTCAACGAGACCAAGAGCACCCTGCCGCCCGGAGTGCTGGCCCTCGTGGTAATAGACGACTTCGCCTCCGTGTCGTCGTCGCTGATCGCGATGGAGTCCGAAGACAAGAGCTACACCGAACTGAAGGAGCTGGCCGACAAGCTCTGCGAGAACCTCAGGAGCATACCGGAGCTCGCGGCTGTCACCGTCTACGGCGGACTCGACGAGGAGATAGCCGTCACCGTGGACATGGAGAAGCTCTCGAGCTACGGAATCTCCCCCGCCAGCCTGATGCTCGGCTACCAGAGCGCCTCCCTCCAGGTCCCCAGCGGCAATTTCAACACAAGCTACGTCAACGCGCCCATCCATATCGAGTCGCCCGTCAGCAGCGAGCAGGAGATAGCCGACAGGATAGTCTACAGCGACCCCGCCGGCGGCATAGTCAGGCTCAGGGACGTGGCCACTGTGGAGCGGCGCTACAAGGCCCCCGACTCCTTCGTGAACTACAACGGCAGCTCCGCACTGATCATCTCGGTGGAGATGCGCTCCGACAACGACATCGTGGCCTTCGGCAAGAAGCTCGACAAGGTCCTGGCGGAATTCGAGCAGGACATGCCCGAAAGCGTCACGCTGACCCGCATCACCGACCAGCCGAAACTGGTCAGGAACTCGGTGTTCTCCTTCCTCAGGGACCTGCTGATCTCGATGTTCGTGGTGATTCTCGTGATGCTCATGCTCTTCCCGATCCGCTCGGCGCTGATAGCCAGCTCCGGCGTGCCGGTGTGCACGGCGATCGCCCTTGCGGTCATGTACCTTACCGGAATAGGACTGAACACCGTGACGCTGGCGGGCCTGATTGTCGTGCTCGGAATGATAGTCGACGACTCCATAATCACCATGGACGGCTACATGGGCGAACTCGGCAAGGGCATGTCGCGCGAAGACGCGGCCCAGTCGAGCGCACGCGAGCTCGTGGCGCCCATGATCACGGCCACCACCGCGCTGAGCCTTATGTTCTTCCCGGCCCTCGGGCTGATCACCGGCTATCTCGGCGACTTCGTGACCTACTTCCCCTGGGTCGTGGCGATAGCCCTCACGGCGTCGCTGTTCTACGCGATCTTCGTGGTGCCCTCGCTTGAGGTCAGGTTCATAAAGTCGGCCGGCGCCGATCAGAAGAGCCCGTTCGCGAAGGTACAGAACAAGTTCTTCACCGTGCTGCAGAACGCCTACGACAGTGCGCAGGACTGGTGTTTCCACCATCCGAAGATGACTTTGTCGGCGGGAGTGGGCGCCGTGGTGCTCGCAGTGGTGCTGTTCTTCCAGCTCAACATCCAGATGATGCCCATGGCCGACAGGGACTTCTTCGCCGTCGAAGTCACACTCGACAGCAACGCCGGCCTCGAGGACACCAAAGCCGTCGTGGACTCCCTTCAGACCATGTTCCTCGACGACGGGCGCATAGAGTCGGTGACTTCGTTCATAGGCAACAGCGCTCCGCGCTTCACCGCCACCTACACCCCGGCCACTCCGGCACCGAACTACGCCCAGCTCATAGTCAACACCAAGTCGATAGAGGCGACCAAGTCGCTGCTCCCCGAATATGAGGAGAAGTACGAGCATTATTTTCCGGAGGCGCTGATACGCATCAAGCAGATGGACTACCAGGCGGCCACGCCCATCGAGGTGCGCGTGCAGGGGGCCGACCTCAACACCATCAAGCCCGTCGCCGACACCATAAGGGCCTACATGCAGGGCCTCAGGGACGAGCTCAAGTGGGTCCACAGCACCGTTGACGACTACATCAGCTGCGTGGAGATCAGCCTCGACGCCGACGAGGCCGCACGGCTCGGCGTCAACAAGGCCATGCTCTCCCTCTCTCTGGCCGGCACCCTCAGCGGACAGCCGCTCGCCTCTCTCTGGGAGGGCGACAAGGCGGTTCCGGTGAACCTCTACAGCTCCGGCGTCACCGACGACATGCCCTACGACATGCTCGGCAACCAGCAGGTCAGCACCTCTCTGCCCGGTATCAGCGTGCCCCTGCGCCAGATAGCCGACATCCAGCCTGGATGGGAACCCGCGCAACGCACACGCTACGCCAGCGAGGAGACCGTGATCATCTCCGCCGACATGAAGAACGGCCAGAGCCAGCCGGCTTCGATGAAACACATCAGGCAGTTCATCGAGGGCATCGACCTCCCCGAAGGCGTGCACATCAGCTACGGCGGCCTCACGGCCATCAACACCGGGGTGATTCCGGAGATTCTGATGAGCTTCATCTGCGCCGTGGCCGTGATGTTCATATTCCTGCTGATACATTTCCGCAAGATATCCATCGCGGTGCTCACCATAGTGCTCAGCACGCTCTGCCTGTTCGGCGCCTTCCTCGGCCTCTGGGTCTTCGGGCTCGACTTCAGCATCACGGCCACGCTCGGACTCATAAGCCTGGTGGGCATCATAGTGCGGAACGGAATAATCCTCTTCGAATATGCCGAGGAGCTGCGCTTCAAGCGCGGGCTGCCGGTGAAGGAGGCGGCCGCGATGGCCGGAAAGCGCAGGATGCGCCCCATCTTCCTGACATCCTGCACCACCGCCCTGGGCGTGCTGCCGATGATACTTAGCGGCGACCAGCTCTGGCTGCCCATGGGAGTGGTGATCTGCTTCGGCACGCTGCTCTCAGTGGTCATGATAACCCTGATCATGCCGGTTTCCTACTGGCAGATCTTCAGAAAGGACAGGCGTCCCAAGGAGGTGACGGAATGAAAAAGATGATGTTCGCGGCGCTCGCCGCCCTTGCGATATGCATGCAGGCTCCCGCGCAGGAAGTCAGGCTCACGCTGGACCAGTGCCGGGAGATGGCCCTGCAGAACAACAGCTCCGCGGTCGGAGCGGCGCTCGACCTCAAGGCCGCCGAATACCAGAAGCAGGAGGCCTTCGCCGAGTACTTCCCGAGAGTCAGCGCGATGGGTTTCGGTTTCTGGGCGTTCAACCCGCTTCTCGAAATCGGCGTGAAAGACATCTTCGGCAACAACGACTTCAGCAACAACCTGCAGAACCTGATCGAGGCCTACGCCCCGATGTACGGAATCTCTCCGAGCTATTCCACCCTCAACCGGGGATACCTCGCGGGAATCAGCGTGATGCAGCCGCTGTTCGCCGGAGGACGCATAGTCAACGGCAACAGGCTCGCCGGCATAGGGGTGGAGGCCGCGAGGCTGCAGCAGTCAATGCAGACGCGCAGCACCGCCGACGAGATAGAGGGATACTGGTGGCAGATCGTCTCGCTGCAGGACAAGCAGGAGCTGCTCGCCGGCTCCATGGAGCTCGTCGACACGCTCTACCGCGACGTCAGCGCGGCCTACGAGGCCGGACTCGTGACCGAGGACGAGCTGCTGCAGGTCAAGCTCGCGCGCAACGAACTGCTTTCCGGCGAGGTGCAGCTCCGCAACGGGCTGAGGCTCGCCAAGATGAACCTGCTGAACTCCATAGGCATGGACTACACCGTCATCAGCGCGAACGCCGGGGAGGACAGGCCGTATATCGACTCTGTCGTGCTCGAAGCCGGGCAGGACACCCCGCTCCCGCCCGACAACTATTATATCGACGAGGAGAGCATCGCCGCCTCGATGGAGGAGACCCGGCTGCTGGAACTCCAGGTGGAGGCCGCCGGGCTGCAGAAGAAGATGGCCCTCGGGGAGGCGCTGCCCCAGATTGCGGTGGGCGCCACCTACGGCTACTACGACTTCACGGGCCGCGGCGACTTCAACGGACTTGCCTTCGCCACGGTGCAGATACCCATATCCGACTGGGGCAAGACCTCCGCGCAGCTGAAACGGCTTCAGACCCAGGTCGACAAAGCCGCGGCACAGCGTGACTACCTGCAGGCGCAGCTGGTCCTGAGCGTGCGGCAGAGCTGGATCGAACTGACCTCCTGCTGGGACCAGTACCAGCTCGCCCTCGACTCCGAGGCGGCGGCGGAAGCCTCCTTCGGCAGGGTGCGGAGCAACTACGAGGCCGGACGGGTGACGGTCGCCGACCTGCTCCAGTCGCAGGCCAGCCTGCGTCAGGCCGCCGACGAGCGCTCCGACGCCCTCAACTCCTACCGACAGGCCCTGAGCAAATGGCTGAAGCTCGCCGAGAACTGAGACGCAGATTGCAAATCTGCTAAAACTTGAAGTTGCGGCGGTGTCGGCCTCAGGCAGCATAGGGCTGTGCGGTGGTTCTTACTGCCTGAGGCCGATTCCGCCGCGACGTGATATCGGCTTATTCCAAATCTCCGCGACTTTTAAGCAACTTTTCCTATCTTTATATTCCAAAACAAGATACAGAAAATGCTCTTCCCCTTACTACAGACTACGCCAAGCGTCGAAGAAGTGGCCACCCAGGCCGCCGATTCGGTGGCGGTGGACCTCGAACAGTTCGCCCACAACCTGATCACCAACCCCTCAGGCACACTCGAGAACCTCGGACAGGACATCATCAACTTCGGCCTGAAACTTCTCGCCGCGCTCGCCATCTATCTCGTGGGAGCCTGGCTGATACGCCGGATAAAGAAAGGCCTGGGCAACATGTTCGCAAAGCGCAAGACCGAGAAGGCCCTCGCCTCCTTCATAATGAGCTTCACAACCATAGGCCTGACCATCCTGCTGATCATCATCTCCATCAGCACCCTCGGGGTCGACACCACCTCCATCGCGGCCCTGATAGCCGCGGCCGGCGTGGCGATAGGCATGGCGCTCAGCGGCACGGTGGAGAACTTCGCCGGAGGCATCATGATACTCGCGTTCAAGCCCTTCAAGGCCGGCGACTACATCGCCACCCAGGGCTACGAAGGCACAGTGACGGCCGTGAGCATCGTAAGCACGACCATCACCACCTACGACAACAAGGCGGTGATCCTGCCCAACGGCACCCTGTTCAACGGCAACATCAGCAACTACTCCCGCTTCCCCCTGCGCCGCGTGGACTGGAAGATAGGCGTGGAATACGGGACCGACTCGGAAAAATGCGCCGACAGGCTGCTGGAACTCGTGAAGTCCGACCCCAGGGTGCTGGATTCAGGCACGCCGGGCGCCGCGGACCCCTCAGTGGTCCTCTCGGAACTCGGCGACAGCGCCGTGGTATTCACGGTGAAGGCATGGGTCAAGACGGAAGACTACTGGGGAGTGCTCTACGACTACAACAAGAAAGTCTACGACGAGCTGCCCAAAGCCGGAATCGACTTCCCCTTCCCCCAGATGGACGTCCACGTTCACAACACCACCGACAGCAGTCCCGCCACCGCAAGGAACAGATAGACTATCTTCTTCAGATGGTCGTTGTGCAGCCGGCTGTAGACCTTCGTGCCTATCCACAGGCCCAGGGCTACGGCCGGCAGCGCAATCAGGGCCGACCTCAGCACGGTCTCGGTGACGAAGCCGCTGTCCCATCTGTAGAGCGTCATCATAAGGTTGCCGCTGACGAAATACCACTGCGTGGCGGCTATGTACTCGTCCTTGCTCTCGGACGAAGCCATGAAGTAGACCGCCGCAGGAGGCCCCTGCATCGCGAACATGCCTCCGAGCACGCCTGAAAGCGCGCCGAGCGACACCTGCACCGGAATGGTCGGCTTCAGGCGGACCTTGTCGTTGAAGAAGAAAAGATAGGCGCTCACGAGAATCAGCGCCACTCCGAACAGCCTCTTGAGCGAATGTCCGTCGACCACCGTCAGCACCTTGACGGAGAAGAACGACAGCACCAGGAAGGTCAGCAGTATGGGAAGAAGCTTCTTGAGATTCACGCTCCTGCGCTTCTGAATCGCAGGAACTATGGCCATGCAGGCCGCAAGTATGCCCGAAAGGGCCGTGGCCTCGCCGTAGCTTGGCATGATGTAGGGAAGCATCACCATCATGACTATGCCGAAGCCGAAACCTGTCACTCTCTGCACGAAGCTGGAAAGAGCGGCAAAGACGGCAATGAGTATGATGGTCAGGGCTGTTGTCATCGCGCAACCCGCAATTTAACCAAAAAATCGCAATGCGCAGGCATTTTCTGCAATTTTCTAGCCATAGACACGCTCAGCCTCGGCGAGTTTCTCCGGGCTTCCGATGTCGATTATGCGCAGTCCGGGAACGTAGGCGGCACGTATCGCATGGGTCGCGGCCATGCTGAGGTAGAAGTCGGTTATCGAGAATCTTTCCGGCCAGGCGCGCATCAGGGGGAAGACCTCCGGGGAGACCAGGTGTATGCCGCAGAAGGAGAGACGGCGGCAGCCCGAAGGGTCGAAATCGGGATACGGGCTCCTGACCTCTCCGGTGCGCACATTGGTCCAGCCCGCGAGGCGCATGTCGCCGTCGAACAGAAGATAGCGGTCGGCCTCGTCGGAGTCGGTGACCAGCAGGGTCGCGAGCGAGGAGGGGTCGTCGGCCGCGAGGAAGCTGCCGACGTCGAGGTCGCTGAGCATGTCGACGTTGTGGACGAGGAAACGGCCCCCTTTCAGGAAGGGCTCCGCCTTGCGTATGCCTCCGCCCGTCTCCAGAGGTTGCCCGGGCTCGCGGGAGATGTCGACGTGCACGCCGAAGTCGCCGTTCTCCGCGAGGAAATCCTCTATCTGCTGCGCGAAATGGTGGACGTTGACCACGAACTCGCGTATTCCTGCCGCCTTGAGCTTCATCATCACGCGCTGCAGCATCGGGATTCCGCCCACGGGCACCAGGGCCTTGGGCATGCTGTCGGTGAGCGGGCGCAGGCGCGTGCCCAGACCCGCGGCGAAGATCATCGCCTTCATAGCACCTTCACTCCGGGAAGGATGGTGCTTCCGTCCCACTCCTCCGAGAGCCGGAGCAGCAGTTCGGTCAGGTAGGGATATCGCCCGAACGGCTCGGAAGCCAGTTCGTGCAGGCTGCGCAGCACTCCGGGGAAACAGTCGATGAAGAGCTGCTTGCGCTCCACGATGCCGCGGAAGCCGTATGCGCCGGTCTCCTGGAGCAGACGCACGAGGGTGATCAGCCGGTAGCGGCGGTAGAAGTCGTCCTCGTCGACCGGGAGGAACTCCGAAAGCGCACGGAGGTAGACCTGCTCGAGCTGCTTCCTGAGCTCTGCCGGGAAACAGGTTCCGGCGTTCCAGAGGAAGGAGGCGAGGTCGTACTGCACCGGACCGCGCCGGCCGCCCTGGAAGTCGATGAAGCAGGGCTCGCCGTCCTTTATCATTATGTTGCGCGCCTGGAAGTCGCGGTACATGAAGGTGTCGCCGTTGAAGTCCAGAGAATCGGCGGTGAGGCGGTCGAAGTCGTCCTGCAGGCGTATCTCGTCGAACTCCAGCCCGGTGAGCTTCAGGAAGTCGTATTTGAAATAGTTGAGGTCGAAGCCGACCATGCGGGCGTTGAACTCCCTGTCGGGGAAGCAGACGCCCCAGTCGAGCCCCTCGCCCACCTTGAACTGGACAGCCGGCAGCAGGGCCATGGTGTCGTGGAGCCAGCAGAGCTGCTCCTCGCTGTAGGAGGCGTCGGCGACCGCAGGCTTCAGCAGTTCGAACAGCTGGCCGTCGCCGAGATCCTCCTGAAGATAGCTCATGCCGTCGTCGGACACGGCGTGGATGTGAGGGGCGTGGAGGCCGGCCGCCTCGAAGCGTTCGGCTATGGCCAGGAAGGCCCTGTTCTCCGCGGGGTTGGTGCCGACGCAGCCTATCACGGTGCCGCCGTCGCCGCTGATTCTGTAATATTTCCTTGCGCTGCCCGAGAGGGGGAGCAGCTCCGAGCCGCAGGGCCGGAAGCCCGACCAGCTCTCGTAGAGTTTTGCCAGAATGTCCATAACAGCGACGAAAATACGCACTTTTGAGGTATAATCAAAAAACTTCTTACCTTTGCAAGTTGCGATGAAAGTGTTGTCACGAATATGGTTCCCGGCCGCCGTGCTGGTGTTCGCCTCGGCCGGCGCAATGGATTTCGGCAGTCCGCGCCTTACGGCCGGAGCCGGTCATGAGCCGTACGCCGTGGGCGACACCGTGGTCTATGAACCCTACGCCTACCGCTCCGAAGCCCCCGACGACTCCGCTCTGCTCGAACTTTCCGACAGCCTGATCGTGGAGGAAGAGGAGGTCTTCGGCGACATCGCCGACACCGCGGGAGGACGCCTCAGCCCCCGCGACTCGCTGAAAGCCCTGCTGGACACCTCGCTCTGGGACAAGATCGACTCCATCTACCTGGCCGACTCGACCGCGAAGGCCAGGGCCGAGTTCGAGGCATGGTACGCCGCCCTGAGCCCCAAGGAGCGCCGCAAGTACGACGCCGAGCAGCGGATGAACCGCAAGGCCGCGCGCGCCGACTCCATCAGGCTGGCGAAGGAGGAACAGCAGATAATCAAGGACAGCATACTGGCCGAGACCCCCAGGATACTCGAGACCTACGCCCTGCCCGATTCGATGCAGTACAAGCGCATCATCAGCTGGACGGTCGACCAGGACTTCCACAAGATGGACGTGAGCGTGCCCGACACCTCGTTCAACTACCGCTACTACGACTATCCCTTCCAGCGCAACGACGTGAACGCCAGCTGGCTGGGCGTGGCGGGCTCCGCCGTGCAGTACTACGATTTCTTCAAGAGGAAGAGCCGCGAGCGTGTCGACTTCTACGACGCCTACGAGCCCTGGAGCTTCTCCCCCGGCACCCTTCCGCACTACAACACCAAGAACCCCTACACCGAACTCGGATACTTCGGCACCCTGTTCGCGGGCGACGAGAAGGAGTCCGACAACCTCCACATCTTCACCACCCAGAACATCACGCCGGAGCTCAACTTCTCCATACTCTACGACCGCTACGGCGGCAACGGCATACTCGAACACGAGAACACCGCCAACAAGACCTTCGTGGTCCAGACCAACTATCTGGGCAGGAAATACATGATGCACGCGGGCTACATCTACAACATGGTATCCCGCGAGGAGAACGGAGGAATCAACGACCTTACCTGGGTGCGCGACACCGTGGTGGACGGCAGGGACATCAGGGTGAACCTCACCAACGCGCACTCGCGCATCAAGAAGAACACTGTCTTCCTCGACCAGCAGCTGCGCATCCCCTTCAACTTCATCATGAAGAACAGGGCGAAGAAGGACAGCACCCTCAGCTTCAACTCCGACAGCCTCGTGCGCGACATGACCACGGCCTTCATCGGCCACAGCAGCGAGTTCTCGACCTACACGCGCAAGTACACCGACAACATCACCGACGACATCGGACGCGAGTTCTACAACGGCGTGTTCAACTACGGCGACGCCAGCGCCGACTCCATGCGGGTCATGAAGCTCGACAACAAGTTCTTCATCCGCCTGCAGCCGTGGTCCAGCGACGGCATAGTCTCCAAGCTCGACGTCGGAGTCGGCGACGAGCTGCGCACCTACTTCGACAGCACCTCCGTGCGGCCCCAGAACCACACCGAAAACACCTTCTACGTCTACGGCGGAGCCGAAGGCCAGCTGCGCAACAACTTCTTCTGGGACGCCAGGGCGAAGTTCAACCTGCTGGGCTACAACGCCGGAGACTTCGAGGTATCGGCCAACGGACGCTTCGACTTCTATCCCTTCCGGCGCGCCCGCAAGAGCCCCGTCTCCATCGGGGTACATTTCGGGACCAGCCTGCTGGAGCCCACCTGGTACCAGCAGCACATCAACTCCAACCATTTCCGCTGGGACAACGACTTCAGCAAGATATCGGACACCGAGGTCATCGGAAGCATCGACATCCCCCGCTGGAAGTTCAGCGCCGACGTGGGATATTCGCTGCTCGCGAACAACATCTGGTACGACACCGAGGGCATCGTCCGCCAGAACCAGCAGGCCATGAGCGTGCTCTCGGCCTCGCTGCGCAAGGAATTCGTGCTGGGCCCCCTGCACCTCGACAACAGGGCCCTGCTCCAGTTCTCCTCCAACCAGGAGGTGCTGCCGCTGCCCACCCTCGCGCTCAACCTCAGATATTACCTGCAGTTCGTGGTCCAGCGCGACGAGAGCAAGACCAACAACATAATGGTGATGCAGATAGGAGCCAACGCGTTCTACAACACGCCTTGGAACTCCCCTGCGTGGAACCCCAATCTCGGAGTCTTCCACAATCAGACCGAGAACCTCTATACGAACGGCCCCTATTTCGACATCTTCGTCAACGTACAGTGGAAGAGGGCCTGCATTTTCATCAAATATCAGAACGCGGGAGGCGGCTGGCCGATGGACAGGTCGGACTACTTCAGCTCCGACCGCTACATAGTGACCAAGAACGGCATGGAGGGACTGAAGATAGGCATCTACTGGCCTTTCTACGCCCAGCCTACCGGCTACGACAGCCCTCCGCCATCAAGATGACAGGATGACAAGACCGGAAATCACAGCGCTCATCGTGACGGGACTGCTGCTCGTCTCGACCTTCGCAGTCTCACTCATACCGGCGCCTCAACGCAGCGAAGCGGAGCCGGAACCTCTGAGAACCCAAATAAGGGGCGTCATACAGCTCGACCGCCGCAGCAGCTCGCGGGCTCTCGTGGTCGGATACAACTATTATCTTCTGGAAAGTTATGCGGAGCAGAACGGCCAGACCGTCGAGATCGAGGCCGCCCGCAGGCACGGCTCCTACATCGACTCTCTCAAGGCCGGGCGGGTCGACATGGTGGCCATAGCCTGGAGCGACAGCCTTTCGGTCGACAGCGTGCTGGTCTCGCGTCCGGTCGACAGCCTCACAGTATGGCTGATGCGCGCCGACGACACCCGCGACATGGAGGACTTCGACTCCTGGCTCGGGGAGTGGGAACAGTCGGAGGACCACGAACGGGTGCGCGACAGCTTCCTGAACCGCTATGACGTGTTCCGGAGCAGGCAGAGGGAGGTGCTCAGCCCCTACGACAGCCTGATCAGGGCCAGCGCCGACTCCATCGACGTGGACTGGAGGCTGCTCGCAGCGATAATCTACAAGGAATCCCGCTTCCATATCGAGGCACGTTCCTACCGCGGCGCCAGCGGGCTCATGCAGATGATGCCCTCGACCGCGGAGCATTACGGGGTGTCCGACCCCCTCGACCCCGAGAGCAACATCCAGGCGGGAGCCACTTTCTTCGGCAGGCTAGTGCGACGCTACCGAAAGGTGGCGGCCGACGAAGACGAGCGCTACAAGTTCGCGCTTGCGGCCTACAACGCCGGCATGGGCAGGGTGGATGACATCCTGAACCTGGCCAGGCTGCGCGACAAGGATTCGGGCTACTGGGAGGACGTGGTCCAGGTGCTGCCGGAGATGGGCGAGGAGAGCGTGATGGACACTGGGGTCGTGAAGCTCGGCACATTCAAGGGTTCGGAGACCACGCGCTATGTCAACGACGTGATGGCGATCTACCGCGAATTCTGCCGTATATGCCCTGATTAGGATGCGCGGCGCGAGAACCTGGCGACCAGCGGGTCGGTGAAACGCATCAGGTAGCCGGGCAGGAAGGCCATCAGCAGGGTGCCGAGACCTATCACCACTCCGGGAGTGCGGGCGAGAAGCACGTCGGCCAGGCCCGTGAACTCTCCGCTTCCGAAGAAATTGCCGAAGAAGATGAAGGCCAGCAGGGCCGAAATCACCACCACGCTCGAATCCATGACCATCTTGACCTTTCCGAATTCCTTGCGGAAGGTGGAGGAGAACGCGGCCACGGTCATCTCGGCCGACACCATCCAGGCGTTTGCGGCCACCTCGATGCTCGTGCCGAGGGCGGTGACAGCAGCTGCGGCGAGTATCAGTAGCAGCCTGATTCCGAACCCGGCCGGCTCCAGCCACTCCAGCATCCACAGCGAAAGGTCTATCATGTAGCCGAACAGCACCGAGGCCACCACCTGCATCAGATGCACCGCCTTGAAGCGGCGCCGCAGCACGGCCAGCTGGATAAGGATGTAGAGCATGTTCACCAGGAAGGTGAAGGTGCCCACCGAAACGCCCGGCATGTCCAGGTTCAGCACGTAGGCCATGCACGAGAGCGGCGCGGTGCCCAGATTCGACTTGATCGCCAGAGCTATCGCGAAGGCTATCATGAAGAGACCCACGCTCGCGACGGCGTATCTGACGATGATATTTACGGTTCTTGAAGCCATAATTTCACATTTTGCAAAAAATCGGAACTAAATATCGTCTTTTTTCGTAATTTCGCAAAATACGGTGATTTTTCATTAAACCATTTCTATATGAAAAAGTTATTAGTGTTTTTGCTTCCCCTGGTGATGCTGGCGGCATGCCAGCCCAAGGGAGAGAAGGTTCCCGCCATCGACCTCACCGACATGGACCTCACCGTGTCGCCCGGCGATGACTTCTATCAGTATGCAAACGGCGGCTGGATCGCCAAGAACCCCCTCAAGCCCGAGTACGCGAGCTTCGGCTCCTTCGACGTGCTCCGCGAGAACAACGTGACCCGTCTCAACGACCTCTTCGCCGAGATGTCCGAGATGTCTCCCAAGGCCGGCACAGTCGACCAGAAGATCGTCGACCTCTACAAGCAGGGTCTCGACTCCGTGAGGCTCAACGCCGAGGGAGGCCAGCCTCTCCAGAAATACCTCGACCAGCTCTATGCTGTCAGCGACAAGGCAGGCCTCGCGGCTGAACTCGCCGACGAGAACAAGTACGGCGAGGGCGGATTCTTCAGCGTGGGAGTCCAGGCCGACCTCATGGACAGCCAGGTGCAGATACTCTACCTCGGACAGGGCGGACTCGGAATGGGTGACCGCGACTACTACGTGGACCCCGCCAACGCCGACCTCCTCAAGGGCTACACCGACATGCTGACCAAGCTCTTCAGCCTCAGCGGCTATGAAGACGCCGCACAGAAGGCCGCAAACGCCGTCAAGATCGAGAACCAGCTCGCCGAGATCTCCTGGACCAGCGTCCAGAACCGCGACTACACGAAGCAGTACAACCCCCTGAGCACCGCGGACATCTGCGCAAGGTGGAAGAACTTCGACTACGGCACCTTCTTCGAGCTCCTCGGCATCCCCGAGCAGGACAAGATCATCGTGCAGCAGCTCTCCTACTTCGACGGACTCAACAGGCTCTTCGCCTCAGCATCCCTCGACGAGCTCAAGGACTACATGGCAGCCTGCCTGCTCAACAGCGCAGCCGGAAGCCTTTCTGACGCATACTACGACGCCGCGTTCGACTTCTTCAGCACCCAGATGAGCGGCGTGACCGAGAAGCAGCCCAGGTGGAAGCGCGCGATGAGCGTGCCCAACAGCATACTCGGCGAGGCAGTGGGACAGATGTACGTGGAGAGGTACTTCCCCGAGGAGTACAAGACCAAGGTGCTCGACCTCGTGCACAATCTCCAGACCTCCCTGAGCCAGCACATCGACTCTCTCGACTGGATGTCCGACGAGACCAAGGCCTACGCCCAGGACAAGCTCGCCAGCTTCAAGATCAAGATAGGCTATCCCGACAAGTGGAAGGACTACAGCACCCTGACCGTCGACCCCGCCCTCAGCTACTTCGAGAACCTCCGCGCAGCCAGCGCATGGTATGTGGCTGACAACCTCGGCAGGCTCGGCAAGCCGACCGACACCGAGGAGTGGGGCATGACTCCCCAGACCGTGAACGCCTACTACAACCCCACCACCAACGAGATCTGCTTCCCCGCAGCCATACTCCAGCCGCCCTTCTTCAACGCTGACGCCGACGACGCAGTCAACTACGGCGCTATCGGAGTCGTGATCGGCCACGAGATGACCCACGGCTTCGACGACCAGGGCAGGCTCTTCGACAAGAACGGCAACATGACCAACTGGTGGACTCCCGAGGACGAAGCCGCATTCAAGGCCAAGACCGACATCCTCGTGAAGCAGTTCGACGAAGTTGAAGTCGTTCCCGGCGTACACGCCAACGGCGCCCTCACCCTCGGCGAGAACATAGCCGACCAGGGCGGACTCAGCATCGCCTGGACCGCATACCACAACTCCCTCAAGAACGGAGCCGAGCCCGAGCCCGTCGACGGTCTCACCGCCGCACAGCGCTTCTTCATCGGCTACGCCCACCTCTGGGCCGAGAACGCCACCGACGAGGCCAAGGAGATGCTGACCAAGCTCGACGTACACTCCCTCGCGGAGAACCGCGTCAACGTGACCGTAAGGAACCTCCCCTTCTTCTTCGAGGCCTTCGGCATCGAGGAGGGCGACCCCATGTGGAGACCTGAAAGCGAGAGAGTGATAATCTGGTAAATTCAATGAAGGTCGAAGGCTTCATTGCCGGACGCCTCCGGTTCAAAGGAAGGATGGCAGTCGTCGCGATTGCCATCTCTTTCTTTATTATGATCATATCCGTCGCCATCTCATCCGGCTTCAGCCACGAGCTGCGTTCGGCCATATCGCGGATGACGGGCGACATCGTCGTCTCGAACACTCCCCTGGGAACCGAAGGGGTTTCCGACCCTCTTGAAGACTGGCCGGCCCTTGCCGAAAAGTCATCGGAATTCCCCGGAGTCGTGGCGGCGGCCCCCGCGGTATACCGCGCAGGGATAATCAAGGACGGCGACGAGATCTTCGGCGCTATGTTCAAGGGCACCCCTCAGGACACGGCCTCGCTGGAGATAAGACTGCCCTCCGACCTTGCGGCGTCGCTGCACAAGCAGGCAGGCGACGAAATCCTGGCCTACTTCATATCCGACCGAGTCAAGGTGCGGCGCCTCCGCATAGCCTCGGTCTACGACAACAACATCGACACCGGCGACAACAGCATCATCTATCTTCCGATCGGCGACCTGCAGAGACTCAACGGCTGGGAGGCCGGCGAGGCCTCGGCGCTGGAACTGACCCTCGACGGCAGGCGGCGCTCCAGAATGGAACTCAGGGAGACCGCGGCGGAGATAAGCATGCTCACCGGCCTGGCGGCAAGCTCCACCGCCGACAGCTACGGCCAGCTCTTCGACTGGCTCGACCTGATCGACTACAACGTCTATGCGATACTCGCGCTGATGACCGCGGTCGCGGGATTCAACATGATTTCCGGGCTGCTCATCCTGCTTTTCCGCAACATCTCCACCATAGGCACCCTGAAATCTCTCGGTATGACCGACCGTTCCATCGCCGGAGTGTTCCTGAGGACAGCGGCGCGCACCGTCGGGCTGGGAATGCTCGCAGGCAACGCCGCCGCCCTGCTTTTCTGCGCTCTGCAGGCGGCTACGAAATTCCTGAAACTGAACCCTGAGAATTACTTCGTGTCCTTCGTGCCGGTGCACGTGAACCTTCCGGGAATCCTGCTGGCCGACGCCGCGGCCTTCGCGGTAATCATGCTTCTTCTGCTGCTCCCGTCGCTCTTCATTTCGAAGGTCGACCCTTCCGTGACTGTGAAGACTGAATAAGGCGGATGTTGTTGTTGGCCGCGTAGTCTTCAGGGTCTATCTTCAGCGCCTTCCTGTAATATCTGAGCGCCTTGCGGCTGTCGCCGTTCACCTGCCAGTAGGAGCCTATGTTGTCGATGAACACGACTTCGTCGGGATAGAGCTTGTTCATCTTCTCCGATATCTCCAGAAAATACTCGTAGCTCGCGGGGCTGGCGGTCCTGAAGAAGCGGTAGCAGTATTCGCTTATCCCCTGGCAGAAGAGTTCCTGAGTCAGAGTTTCGCCCGCGTATGTCCAGCCCTCTCCACGGGCCTGGTAGTCGTCGATGAGGGAGAGAATCTCGGCGGCGGTCATGTCCGGGCTCTCCTTCTCGTAGTCCATTATCGAGGTTATCTTGCCGAAGCGGTAGCTTATCTCCTGCGGGTTCAGCTCTATGGCCCTGTCGATCGCCTTCAGCGCCTCGCCGAAGGCCTCGTCATCGTAGTTGACATCCTCGAAATAATACACGTCGCGCCCAAGGCTGTCCTTGAGAGTCATCACTGGGTCGTTGCCGAGATACCTCTTCTGCGGCCTGGTGATCACGACGGACTCGGCCGCCGACTTCGAGAGCCAGTAGTTGAACCTCGCGACATACACCTCCGGGTCTTCGGGCGCGGCCGCCTCCCAGCGGTTGATTATGGTCTCCACTCCGACGCCTGCCAGCCCGACATAGCGGACCTGGCGCTCGTATTCAGCCTTGATGTCGGCGGCGTTCTCCTGGGCTCCGAGAGCCATGCAGGCGAGCAGCGACAGGGCTGCGGCGGCAATCTTCTTCTGCATCATACGTTCATAAGTATCTTGCGGCCCTTGGGCAGCAGGTTGTTGCAGCGCGGGCCTATGTTCTTCACGAATCCGAGCGGCACCGAGCGGTAGGTCACCAGCACGTACCCGAGAGGGGCGCCGGGCAGGACTATCGCGTCGCGGTGCAGATATTTCAGCGCAGTGGGCTTGTCGAGCTCCGCTTCCGGATATGACCCCCGCTCATATTTTATGCTGAGCGCCCAGTCGGCGTCGGGGACGAAGTCCCTGCCCTTCGTGACGCCCTTCACCATGCCGTTCCTCATGGGTCTGAGCGAACCTATGTCCGCCCTCCCGGGGCGGCAGCCGCCGGATGTCTTGTGCAGGGCGCCGACCCACTGCCCTTCGCCGGGCACCTCTCCGGCCTTCAGAAGCGAGCCGTGCCGGGTGAGCCTGACCCCCGACGAGGGGAACTCGTCCTGCGGGGCGACGATCTCGCCGCCAAGGTTCTCGGCGGCCCAGGCGAGGTTGTCGTCGTTCTCCGCCTCCTCGTAGGTGCAGGTGCTGTACACCAGCACTCCTCCCCTTCGGAGCGACGGCCACACGTCGGCGAGTATCCTCTTCTGCCGCGCGGCGCAGAGCTTCACGAGCTCGGGGCTCCACTGCTCCTCGGCGCGGGCGTCCTTGCGGAACATGCCCTCGCCGCTGCAGGGCACGTCGGCCACTATCACGTCGAAATATTCCCCGAGCGGGGCGAAGGCTGCGGGGTCGACACTGGTGACGACCACATTGGGGTCTCCCCAGCGCGCCACGTTGTCGTCGAGCACCCTCGCCCTGTCCTTCATGACCTCGTTGCTCACCAGCAGGAAGTCGTCGCCGAAGCGCTCGCGGAGCGAGGCCGCGAGGTCGGTGGTCTTGCCTCCGGGAGCGGCGCAGAGGTCGAGGACCCTGGCGCCCGGGCGGAGTTCGGGAAGGAATTTCCTGAAGACATGGCCGACGTACATCGCCGAACTGTCCTGAACGTAGTAGCATCCGGCATGGAAGAGCGGGTGCAGCGTGAATACCGGACGCTCAACGAGAATGCGGCCGTAGGGAGACCAGGGAACCCCGACCGCCCCCTCCAGTATGGGGAGCTCGAGTCCTCCGGCCTTGAAAGGATTGAGTCTGACCGAAACCGGAATCATTTCCGGAATTCCTCCGGCATGTCGTCCGGCATCCGCCCCTCGGAAGCCGCCACCAGTCCGTCCACGACCTTGTCGAGCCCCTGCTGTATCTTGGAGCCCAGCAGAGAACGCATCATCAGGTTGAGGTTCGCGTCGAGGTCTATGTAGAACTCGGTCCTGCCGGGGGTGTCGGAGGGCAGGAAGTGCAGGGCGGCGACGAACTCCACCGGGGAGTCGGCGCTGCTGAGCCTTATCAGGCTGTAGGGTTCGCGGTCGTCGACCCTCACCCCGATCTTGAAGCCCTGGACGGTGACCCACAGGTTGTCATAGTCCGCGGTCACCTCGGCCTCCACCTTGCCGGGAACAAGCCTGGAGAAGTTGCGCATGTCGCAGAAGACCATGTAGAGCTCTTCCGGACGGCGCGCGATCAGACCGTGCTTGCTTGAATGGTGTGTTGTCATAAATCCGGTTAATTGCTACATTTGTAAGTTCACAAAGATAGCAATTTTCCTCATGCACAGGATATATTTCGAGAAGCGCTGCATCATTATCTGCGACCCGTCGGAACAGGCTCTCGCCGACCCCAACTCGGTGGAGTTCCACATGGGCGGGCAGATCAACATCCACACCCTCGTGGCGATGTTCGAGGCCTCCGAATCCCTCTCCCGCATCTACATACCGACCGAGGACACCGGATGGATGTACCGCAGGGTCTGCGCCGAGTTCAAGGAGGTCGACGCTGCCGGAGGGCTGGTGTGCAACCGCAGGGGCGACTACCTGCTCATCAACCGTAACGGGCTCTGGGACCTGCCCAAGGGGCACAGGGAGCACGGCGAGGACATCGAGGTCACGGCGCTCAGGGAAGTGCGCGAGGAGACCGGGGTCGACCAGCTGGAGCTCGGCGGCCTGATCTGCGTGACCGACCACTGCTATTTCAGGGCCGGCCTCTGGCACCTCAAGCACACCTGGTGGTACAACATGCTCTACACCGACCCCGTGGACCTGACCCCGCAGCGCGAGGAGGACATCACCAAGGCCGCCTGGGTGGCGCGTTCGAGCCTGCCTCCCTTCCTCAAGAACAGCTACCCTTCGATCCAGGAGGTGTTCCGCGAGGCGAAAGTCTGAAAACCCGCGCCGGCCCGTGAAACTTTTTATTTCCGGCAGCCGTATAAGTAAAGTATTGCGATACTGAAACCAACATGAAACTTTCACAATTCAACTTCAACCTGCCCAAGGAGAAGATCGCTACGGAACTTCAGCCGGAAGTGGACGGCAGAATACAGTGGAGAGACGAATGCAGGCTGATGGTCCTTCACAAGGACAGCGGAGAAATCGAACACCGCAGATTCAAGGACATCATAGACTATTTCGGCAAGGGCGACCGCTTCGTGCTCAACGACACCAAGGTCTTCCCCGCCAAGCTCCTGGGCAAGAAGGAGAAGACAGGCGCCGACATCATGGTCTTCCTGCTCAGGGAGCTCAACAAGGAGCAGCGTCTCTGGGACGTGATCGTGGACCCCGCCCGCAAGATACGCATTGGCAACAAGCTCTATTTCGGCGACGACGACAGCATGGTGGCCGAGGTCATCGACAACACCACCTCGCGCGGCAGGACCCTGCGCTTCCTCTATGACGGCCCCTACGACCAGTTCAAGGAGGCCCTGTTCAGCCTCGGAAAGACCCCCGTGCCCGAATGGGTCAAGACCGACCCCGACGAGAGGGACGCCGAGGAGTTCCAGACTATCTTCGCCAGGAACGAAGGCGCGGTTTCAGCCCCCGCGGCCAACCTCCATTTCAGCCGCGAACTCCTGAACAGGATGATTCTCAAGGACATCGAGAAGACCTTCATCACCGTCCACATGGGCATCGGCCATTTCCGCAAGGTCGACGTGGAGGACCTCTCCAAGCACAAGATGGACGGAGAGCGCTTCATCATCAGCGAACAGGCCGCCGACGAGATCAACGCGACCAAGCGCGCCGGACACAAGCTGTGCGCCGTGGGCATCACGGTGATACGCGCCCTGGAGACCTACGTGACTACCGAGAACGAGGTCAGGCCGAACGACTCCTGGACCAACAAGTTCATCTTCCCTCCCTACGAATTCTCGATACCCGACGCGATAGTCTCCAACTTCCACCTGCCGCAGTCCACCATGCTGATGACCGTGGCGGCTTTCGGAGGCTACGAGAACGTGATGAAGGCCTACGAGGAGGCACTGAAAGGCGACTACCGCTTCGGACCCTACGGCGACGCTCTGCTGATCATCTAGCCGGAGAATTTCCGCGAAAAAGACTATCTTTGTCCTGACTTGAACTATGGAAAATGGACAAAGACAGTCTCGACATCATCGGCGCCATCGCGCTCGGCAACATCTTCGGCCAGGAGCCGCAGATCGCAACCCGTATCACGGCCGAACTCGGCAGCACCCACGCCCTGTTCGGACTCCCCCGCTCTGAAATCGACAGCATCTTCCGCCCAGGCGGCAGGTACGCCGGCAAGATAGGTCCGCGCTGCCTCGACGAAGCCGCCCGCACCTACGAGAGCCTGCGCGGCACCGGCTGCCGCTTCCTCTGCATCACCGACGACGCCTACCCGCGCCTGCTCAGGGAATGCCCCGACGCTCCCGTACTGCTCTACATGCGCAGCAGCTCCCCGCCCTCCGAGGTCTTCAACCGAAGGCCGGCGGTGGCGATAGTAGGCACGCGCGACATGAGCCTCTACGGCAAGGACTGGTGTACGCGCATCGTGGCCGCCCTTGCGAAGGCGGACAAGCCACCGCTGATAGTCAGCGGGCTCGCGATCGGAGTGGACGTGACCGCCCACATGGCCGCGCTCGGGCACTCGCTGCCCACCATAGGCGTGAGCCCCGTGGGCATCGACGACATCTACCCGCACAGGCACGCCGTGGTCGCCGGGAAGATGATCTCCTCCCCGGGCAGCGCCCTGATCACCGACTACCCTCCCGGAACTTTCCCGATGCCGCACGTCTTCCTGCGGCGCAACCGCATCATAGCGGGGCTCGCCGACGCCACCATACTCATAGAGTCGAAGGTGAAGGGCGGCGGCATGATGACCGCGCGGCTGGCCTCCGGCTACGGGCGGAGCGTGTTCGTGCTTCCCGGCCGCGCCGACGA
>JADILW010000002.1 GCA_017695095.1 Candidatus Cryptobacteroides avistercoris
GTGCCTTCGGCCCAGGCCGGCGAATTCGCCGCGGATTCATTGTGGAATGCCGGCGTCGCGGCATACGAGGCAGGCGCCTGGGAGGAGGCGGCGGAAGCCTGGTCGGGAATCGAGGAGGCTGGGCTGGTCTCCAGGGAGCTGTACTACAATCTCGGCAACGCCTTCTACAAGAGCGGCGACATCGCGCACTCGATTCTGAACTACGAGCGTGCGCTGAAGATTGACCCTTCGTATTCCGACGCGAGATACAATCTCGAACTGGCCTCGTCGATGACCCAGGACAATATCGACGTGGTCCCGGATTTTTTCCTGACCCGATGGATGCGCAGCCTGTGCTGGCTGATGCCTTCGACCGCCTGGGCGGTCATCGGCCTGGTTCTTCTGGCCTGCGCTCTGGCGTCCTTCCTGCTTCTGCTGCTCGGCGGCTCCGCTCCGGTGAGGAGGGGCGCCTTCGCGGCGGCTCTGGTCTCCCTGCTGCTGTCGCTCTCCTGCCTCGGGCTTTCGTTCTGGCAGAGGGCGGACTATGCTGCGGAGGATTCGGCCATAATCACCAGAGCGGTCTCCACGGTGAAGAGTTCGCCTTCGGACAGCACGGCCAAGGACCTCTTCGTGCTCCATGAGGGCACGAAGGTGACCGTGATCGACGAACTCGGCTCCTGGCTCAACATCGAACTTTCCGACGGCCGCCAGGGCTGGATCTCCTCGTCGGATCTGGAGATAATATAGGCTATTTCAGCCTGTCGATGATCAGGCCGGCGACCTTCTTGCCCGACATGAGCATGCCGCCGAAGATGGGCCCCATTCGGGGAGTGCCGCTTACGGCGGAGGCCGCCATTCCGCATACATAGAGGCCGGGGTAGATCTCCTTGGTGCCTTCCACTACTTCCTTCTCGCCGGCCACCACGTCGAGCGAACGCTCTCCGATCACCTCTCCGGTGTCGGTGGAGAGGCGTATGCCGTTCTTGCGGGCCACGGTGCGGCACATCTCGCTGTCGTGTCCGGTGCCGTCAATCACGCATCTTGCCATGATGTTGAGGGGGTCGACATGCAGCCCCTCCCTGAGCACAGGGGTCCAGTTCACCACGACTCCGCTCACGACGTTGTCCTTGAAGATAACGTCTTCGACCGAGTAGCAGTTGAAGATCGTGGCACCCGCATGCACCGCCTTGTACAGCAGCGCTGAGGTGCTCTCCACTGAATCCATCACGTAGAGCCCGTCGCCATAGCTCTCGAAGTTGATTTCGAAGTCCTTCACTATGTCCAGGGCTTCTTCCTGCACGACTATCTGGTTGAACATCATGGCTCCTCCCCACATGCCTCCGCCGGGGGAGAGCTTGCGGTCGAACTGGGCCACCTTGAGCCCGGACTTTGCGAGGTAGTATGCTGCGACTATGCCTGAGGGGCCTCCGCCGACGATGGCCACGTCGAGGTCGAGGTTCCTTTCCAGCTTATTGAAATAGGTACGGATGATACCCTGAGAGACTTGTTTTTCTATCATTTTGCTTTTTCTTAAAAACGGACAAAGATACCAAATTTAACAGTGTGCTTTCAATTTTATCGGAAAATTGTGCAATCCCTTTTGCCTGAATCCGAAAAACGCCGTCGCGGGGCTTCCGCGGCGGCGTGATGTCGTGTGGCTGACTTGTGTCTACTCAGCCCTGGTTCCCTCGAAATGAACTGCGACGCCCACGGGAAGGATTGAAGGGTTGATGCTCAGGTCAAGCGCAGCCTGGTTGTTCTTGAAAGAGCCGTCAAGCGAGATTGCGCAGTCGCCGACAGTCTCGAGCGACAGGGTCTGTTCGGAGGTCACGGTGACCATGTCGCCGTCCTTCGCCACGTTGCATCCGGGGAGAGTGATGGTCCCCAGCTCCATGCCCATGGCTTTGAAGCTGTTGATGCTCAAGTCGATGGTGTTCTCACCGCTGGCGGTGACGCTGATGGTCTGTTCAATGCTGCTTTCTTGGCCCAGCATGATGGTCATGTTGCCGCTGTAGTCGCCTGCGACTTCTTCTGCGGGGCTGAGGGGCTTCTGGCAGGAAACGAGGCCGAGGGCCGCTGCCGCCATAATGGCGAAAATTGTCTTCTTCATTCTTAACACAATAATTAAAATTACACTTCCTGACTAACAGGGTTGCAAATATACGCAGAAGCCGAGTGCAATGCAAATCGAACTTGTTCGGATTTCATTGCCGAGGCGCAGCCGTATATATGGCCGTCAGGCCGAATATACGCATATTGCCATTATGTACCGGGGCTGTACCGCCTCCCGGGAGGCTAGCCGCCCGCGGCTGTGAGCGGGCAAGGCTGCGAAGTGAAGCGAAGCAGCCTTGATGGAGCGAAGCGGAACCTCCCGGGAGGCGGTACAGCCCCGATATAGACATAAAACAGGCAAATACTCAGTCGGCGATGACGGTCATCGTGGAGCCTGAACCGGGGCCGTTGGCGCGGTAGTGCGGAGCGTAAAGCGACTCGATTTCAAGGACGGGCGACTGGAAGCGGCCCTCCTGGGTCACGAAGAACTCCTCGCTGATGCTCGTCCTGTCCTCAGGATAGCTCTCGAACCAGTACTCCGTCCTGTCCGCCCTCACGCTCCGGTAGCCCTGAGGCGTAAAAGAAGTCCATCCGGGCACAGCCAGCGGCCTTGCCATCCAGCCGTAGCGGCCCGAAGTCTGGTCGACTGGCCTCAGAGAGGCGTTCCTCGGGACGCTGAGCTTCACGAAGCTGCGGTTCTCCTGATTCCATATCCTATACACTGCGGTCACCTTGTCGCCGACATGCAGAACCTCCCCGTCGGAAAGCTTCCTGCCGTCGAGATAGAACTCCCTTTCGACGCTGAATCCGTTGCCCGACTCGCGCACCGCCTCGAAAGGCAGCTCCGTCGAGGCGCTGAGAGCGATGACCCGGGTGTCGAGAGTCTCCTCCGAACCCCGCATCACGCTCGCGAGCGCTTCGAGGTAGCCGGGGTCGGACTCCCACTTCTGGGTCTCCTTCTGCACCATGATCCAGAGCCTGATGCCCTCGGCGATTTCCCCGTGCCCGCATTTCTCCATCAGGTCGCAGAGCAGCGTGTGGGCATAGAGCTCGCTTTCGAGCAGCCCACGCCAGGGCATCACCGCGTTGGGGTAATATGTGCCGCCGCTGACATGGGGCCGCGCGTACTGTACGAGCGACTCGACGTCGCGTTCCAGCGTCCTCGAAAGCCTGCGTCCGGTCATGAGCGACACGCCGAACTCCCTGGCCAGGCGCATTCCGTCGTCGTCCGACAACAGGGCCCGCAGGGTGGAGAGCCTTCTCGCCTTCGCCAGAATCTGTCCGTTCAGCCCGCTTTCCCTCGAAGGTGCGAGATAGCCGCGCACGGCTTTCCTGAGCTCCCTGAGCCCGCTGCGGTCCATTCCGCCGAAGTCAGGGGCGATTTCCGGATAGAGCGCACGCACGTGCAGATACTGCTCCAGGCTGAGCCCGCCGCACCAGAGCGGACGAAGCTGACGGCCGGACATCTCCCTGTCGAGATACCTCACCGCCGCCGGCAGCAGGGCGGAGATCTCTTCGGGGAGACCCTGCCCCATCGAACTGAACCTTTCGAGCAGCACGGCGGTGATTACGGGCGACGAGTTCATGCCCGCGAACCAGCCGAAGCCGCCGTTGGAGTTGGCGCAGGCTGCGACCTTTCCGATGAGTCCGGCTTTCTGCTCATCGCTGAGCCTGCGGACCTGCACCCCTTCGAGCGAGCCGAGCAGCTGGTCGGCCCAGAGCGCCGCCGAGAGGCTCAGCACATCCTCGTCTTCGGGAAACAGCTCTTCAGGAACTGCCTCTCCGAGCATCCCGCGTATCGAAATCTCTCTCACGGAAGCCGTGCCGCCGTCGGCATTCACGAACATCCCGCGCAGGCCGGCTATCAGCGCGTCCCTGTCGTCACCGCTGCGGTACAGCGTCGAATGAGCTTCCGTAATCGTCTGTACCGGCTTTTTCACCGGAATGGCGACGAACACGGCGTCGGAGCCGAAATCGGGGTCGTCGGGTATGAAGCTGACCAGCACGCCGAGGGTGTCGGCGGCCGGGGCGTCGAGCTCAAGGCTGAACTCCGCGCTTCCGCCGGCCCCGACCGTGAGACTGCCGCTGCCGGATTTGAGCACAGCCGAGCTCTTCACGTCGCCTCCGTCGAGGAAGCTGACGCTGACCTTCCCGCTGACGGCGGAGTCGAGCATGCTGGACACGCCGACGCGGGCGTTCCAGCTGTCGGATTCATAGAGATACTGCGGCTGCACGACTGAAATCCTGACCGGCAGCGTCACGGTCATCTCGCGGCGCAGCGTGCTGTTGCGGAATTTCCTGTCGTGGGCGAAGAGCTGCACATAGTAGCGCGACAATTTGTCGGAGGTGTTGAATTCGAAGCGTATCTCGCCGTTGTCGTCGGAGCGCAGGAAGGGCTTCCAGGCGAGAGTGTTCTCGAAGTCCTCGCGTATGTGTACGGCGGCCACGTCAGCGCCGGCACCGAAGTACGCTTCATCCTGAAGTCCGGCGGCCGAGTCGTAGGCGGCTTCGGTCCGGGCGGCTTCGGGGACTGCCATCGCCGAGTTCACGCGCGCCATGCCCTTGGTCATGCCCCTGAGCATTACAGTCGGGGTGGAGCTGCCGTTGACGCCGCAGATGCTGCTGAGGCTCACGTCCGTCACGGGCTCGCGCCAGGCCGACACGCTTCTCCATTCGTTGCGCATGAGAGTCTCGGTGCTTGCGTCGAAGATGCTTGCGGCGCATTCCACCCCGGGTTCGGTCCTGATGACGAAGCTGTAGGACTTCGAAGGCGAAGTGGTGTCGAGGAAGCGGGTGAATCCGAGCGGAAGCCTCTCCGTCTCGGCGGAGAAGTCGAACTCCCGGACATGGCTGAAGCTCTGCTTGTCGCGGAAATAGAACAGCCTTATGGCCAGAAGCGGCGGGTACGAGGCCTTGCGTTCGAAAGCGACGGTCTCGAGCGAGCCCTCGCGTCCGGCCTGGCCGCCGAGATACACCATTTTCCGGTCGAGCAGGCGGTTGCCGTCACCGTAGAGTTCTGCCACCGCCCATACCGGGCCGCAGGTGGCTCCCATCCTGACCGAAAGCTCTCCGTCGGCGCCGTCGAGGAAGAAGCTCCTGACGCCGGGCACGTCGAGAGCCCCGCCGTCAGAAGGTGCGTGGAAGATCAGCACGCTGTCGCGCGAACTGAACTCCGCGCCGTCGTGCGCCGTGGCCCTGACGGTCACGTCCAGCTTGTAGAGCCCGTCGCCGCCCTTGAGGTCGAGGCTGAGCCTGCCCGGCTTCATGCTGCCTTCCTTGAGTATCCTGCCGCCGGAGGAAAGGCTGTATTCCACCGTGGCGTCGGGGCGTTCGCCGCCGTCTGCGGTGCCCAGTTCGAAGATGGCGCTGTCATCCGTGAAGATGTATCTGTCCCGGCGGAAGCGGACGTCGCTGTCGTCCTGGAGCGTGAAGCTGCCTTCGGCTTCGTTTCCGGGCTCTATTTTAAGGGGTATGTCGGGCTGCACGTAGATGCCGGTGGAGAATTCCCTGGTCTCGCCGGTGGCGTCGGCGACCTTCACGCATAGCGCATAGTAGCTGTACTGCCGTCCGGGACGGCTGTCGAACCTGATCGTGAAATTCCCCTCGGAATCTGTGTCGAGAGGCCCTGAAACGGAAGTTCCGTCGCTGCCCGAGATGCTGTAGACGATGTCCGCGGCTCCAAGGCTGTGGCCTGAGTAGGCCTTAATGTTTCCTCTGACCGCGATGCTGTCGCCGGGAAGGTGCAGCATGCCGTCTTCCGCCCAGACGAGGTCGAAGGTCGGAAGCACGAACTCGTCGGCCAGCACACGCGCTGACGCGACGGTGCGTCCGTCATGTTCCAGGCGTATCGTGTAGTATCCCCCGAGGCGGCTTTTCTGCAGTACGAAGCTGCCGGCGGCCGAGCTGAACTCTCCGGTGGTGAGCTCGGCGCTCGAAAGCTCCTTGTTCTCGGGGTCGAACAGGCGGGCGGTGAGCCGCAGACCCTCTCCAGCGAGGCTGTGGCTGTAGTCTCCGCGGTAGAGCACGGCCTTGAAGTTCACGGTCTCTCCCGGATTGAAGGCGCTGCGGTCGGTGAGCAGCAGGCAGTGCAGCCTGTCGTCGGCCGGCCGGGTTTCGCTGTCTTCAGGTTCCGGGGCGCTGAAGCCGCTGAGGCGCAGTTCGCGGGAAAGACGCGTGCTTCTTCCCGGAAGGCTGAGTTCCGCCTGGATTGTCCAGCCCCATTTCCTCTCGGGGAAGCGGGAGCTGAAATCCGAAGGCAGGCGGGTGAATCCGTCTATGTCGAGGCGCGGCAGCTCTGCTACGGTCTTTCCATCCTCGTCGCGCAAGGTCAGGCTGCACCATCCGAGCGGCTTGCCGCTGAGGTAGTCGGCCGCGTAGACCGCCGGCCCTCCGCTGTCGTTTCTGAGCGCCAGCGAGATGCTGTATTTTTCGTGGGTGATGGTCGTTTCGGTCTTCCCGGAAGCCAGATGTATGCGGTAGCTGCCGTCGGCGAGTCCGGGCAGCTGCATCTCGAGGGTGTCGGGTGCATAGAAGCTGCCGGCGGGGTTGTCGAGGCTGCGCTCGAAGATTTTTTCTTTCCCTTTGAATATGCCCACGCGCACCGAGCCGAGGTTCCGCAAAGCGACGGTCAGCCTGTCGTCGGAGGTGCTCGCGCAGATGTCTTTCGAATGCAGCCTTTCGTCCATGTCGGTGCACCATCCGGCGCTGATTCCCGCAATCAGGGCTTCGTCGCCGGAGAATTTCCCGGCCTTTCCGGCGAGGGCGTCGCAGTCGGCGAGCAGGCGCAGGTAGTCGTCGCTGCCGGCATTCCTTCCGCCGAGTTCCGAAAATCTGAGTTCAAGCAGCTTCTGTTCGGCGAGCAGCGCTGCCGCCTTGCCGGAATATTCCGCGGCGAAGTCCGCGAGCCTCTGCCTGTCGGGGGTGCCGGTGGTGATGAGGCTGAATTCGTGGAGGGCGTTCATGGGGTAGCGTGCGCCGAGGCCGTCGGCCACCAGTTCCTTCGCGCTGTCGCTCAGGCCATGGCTGGAGTTGAGGCACCAGAGCGCGTATTCAAGGTCGTTCGCGGCCAGCTTCGGAAGAATCTCTCCGAAATCGCCGTCGGCGAGTCTGTGGTCGCTGGAGTAGAGTATCCGGTTCGCCGAGCCGGCCAGCCTCTCCGAATTGGCCCGGATGTAGGCTTCGAGGGCTCCGGCGTCGCGTCCTGTGCTGCCGGCGTAGATTACGGCCGCGGGCTCTCCGAGAGCCTCAAGTTCCCTGTCCAGCCGCCTCTCCAGACTGTCGCGCAGCTTCCAGTCGGTGCTGCAGCTTACGTCGACGTAGAGTCGTGCGGCGTCGCAGAAGTCCAGCAGGAGGTGCCTCCCGCGGGCTTCGCTCTTTATCTCTTCCAGAACGGCAAGCTGGTCACGGGGGCGGTCGTCGTCGGCCGCCTGCTCATATCTGTCCCAGAGCCTTGTCAGGCTGTGGCCCTGCCCGCGGGCGGGGAAGGGGAATGCGTTGAGGATCATCGCCAGAAACAGTAATAGCGGAGTTTTCATGATAGTCGGATTTTCATTGTCGCTCGAATGAAGAGATGCATTCGGCGACCACGAAGTTGCTTCCTCCGACATAAACCATGCCGCCGGGGGTCCGTGCGGCTTCTTCCCGGGCCATGCGCACGCCTTCGGCCACGCTTCCGCAGACCCGGCGGTCGAACCCCTGCATCAGTCCGGCGAGCTCACCGGCAGGAAGCGAGCGCGGAATCGCCGGCGCCACGCAGAAATAGCGGGCTCGTCGCGGCATCAGCGGCAGGATGGAGCGTATGTCCTTGTCGGCCATGATGCCGAACACGATGAACAGCGGGCGGTTCATGGCCTCCAGCTTCGCGAAGTTGATGCGGAGGGCGGCCGGGTTGTGGCCTATGTCGCAGATGGTCTCCGGCTCTCCGGGAAGCCTTTCCCAGCGACCCCGCAGGCCGCTTATCTCCGCCGCGCGGGCTATGGCCTCGTGCGAGGCGGATTCTCCGAGCAGACCGAGCGCGAACAGCACGGTATGCAGGTTTTCCGTCTGGTACGGACCATTCAGGTCGAGCCTGAACTCGGGTTCGGGGTAGGAGTCGGCGAAGAAGAGGGGGCAGTGCACTTCGGCGGCCTTCCGCTCGAACACTCCGGCGGTCTCCCAGTCCTCGCTCGCGACCACGGCCGGCACCCCGGGCTTGAAGATTCCAGCCTTCTCCGCGGCGATCTCCGCCCTCGTGCCGCCGAGCATCGCACAGTGGTCCAGTCCTATGCTGGTGATGATGCAGAGTTCGGGGGTGATTATGTTGGTGCTGTCAAGCCTGCCTCCGAGTCCGGTCTCGATCACGGCGACGTCCACCTCCTGCCCGGCGAACCAGCTGAAGGCCATCCCCGTGGTGATTTCGAAGAACGAGAGGCCGTTGAGGTCGTGCCCGCCGACGAAGTCCCAGACCTCCCGTTCGGAGATCATGCGCCAGCCTCCGCCTTCGACTATCTTGGCCCTCTCCCTGAAATCGGTCAGATGCGGCGAGGTGTAGAGTCCTACCCTGTGTCCGTTGGCCGCGAGCGCTGCGGCGAGCATGGAGCACACGGAGCCCTTTCCGTTGGTCCCGGCCACGTGCACCGACTTGAAGCGCGTCCACGGGCGGCCGAGGCTCTCGTCAAACTTCATCATTCCCTCCAGCCCGGGCTTGTAGGCTCCGGCCGTGAATCCGTCCTTCTGGACGCTGGGATGCCTGGCGAACAGTTCGCCCAGCATCTTCTCATAATTTGTCTTGTTGAATTCCATAGTTGCAACTGACGCCAAATTTAGTTAAATTTACACCCTGAAACCAATTAAATCAATGCCTGAAAAAGCATTCGCCCTCAAATCGAGCTATGTCATCGACGGAATACGGCAGGAACTGACTCCTGCGCAGATTCTTGATGCGCTGACCGTGAATGCTGCGTCTGCCGGCTCCGACTCCGGACCGGAGGGCACCATAGTGGACGAGACCCTCGACCCCGAGGTCCGTTCTTCCGAGCCCGCCTCCGGCGACATGTCGGACTATCTTTCGGCCGTGCTCTCGGCTTCCCGCAAGATGCCTCTGGCCTGCATGGACTCCTATACGCGCTGCCGTATCGCCTCCGCGATGATCGACGCCATGTGGCGGCCGGGACATTTCCGCATAGGCGACCTTCTCGTGGACGCCAGGTGGCGCTGGAATGAGGCTCCCGTGGGCGCCATGGCGGCTTTCTATGAGTCCGTCAAGGCGGCCGCCGACTGCGTGGACTCCGTCGACTTGAGGTTCAGCGGCTACCGCTACGTGAAGACTTCCGGGCAGGCTTCGGTGACCTTCAGGGCCGTGCTGGCCGACGACGATCCTGACGACGAGGCCATAGCCGCCGACGCCGCGCGCTCGGCC
>JADILW010000018.1 GCA_017695095.1 Candidatus Cryptobacteroides avistercoris
AGCCCGGATTGCAAATCCGGGCAATCAGTCACCCTCGCAGGCGGCTACCAGTTCATCTCGAGGCGCTCGATGTCCTCCTCGACGAGCTGAGTGCCGATCTGGACTTCGATGAGATTCAGAGGAGTCACGGCCTTGAGCCCGTGGAGCTCACCCTTGCGGATGTGGACCACATCGCCGGCCTTGACCTCGGTCTCCACGCCGTCGAGCTTCAGCCGGCCCTTGCCGCTGACGAAGGTCCATACCTCCTCGCGGAAATTATGACGCTGATAGCTGATGTTGCAGCCCGGCTTGAGGAAGAGATTCTTGGTAAGAGACTCCACCCCGTCGGAACCCTTAGTCCTGTCGAGCACCTTGTAGCTGCCCCAGCGGCGCTCTTCGTACATGGGCCTGTCGGTCAGATGCTCCACGTAGCTCTTGATGTTCTCAGAAGTCTTCTTGGCCGAAACCAGGATTCCGTCCGGACTCGCCGCCACTATCGCGTCGTCGATGCCGTCGCAGAAGATGGGGATCGACAGTTCGTTGACTATGTTGGTACGGTGGGCCTGCGCGCCGAGCACTCCGTTGCCGGTCACTGCCGCCGGAAGCTCCTCGCACAGGGTGTTCCATGTTCCGAGATCCTTCCACTCGCCGTCATAGACCACCACTGCCACGGACTCGGCCTTCTCGGCCACCTCGTAGTCGAAGCTTATCTTCGGCAGTTCGCCATAACGGCCGTGAAGCTCCTCGAAAGAGTCCACGCGGATATAGCGCGAAACTATGTCCATCATATATCCGAGCCTGTAGGCGAAGACTCCGCCGTTCCAGTAGGCGCCCTCCTCGAGCAGCTTCTCCGCGGTGGGCACGTCGGGCTTCTCGGTGAATCTGGACACCTTGCTCCAGACGCCATCGCCGCCCTTTTCCGGAACCACGTAGCCGTATTTCGCCGAAGGATAGGTAGGCTTGATGCCCATAAGCACCAGGTCGGCCACGCCTTCGCGCACGCATTCCGCCATCCTGCCTATCGTGGAGAAGTACCCGGCCTCCGTGTAGGGGTCGCAGGGCATCACGACCACCACCTCGTCGCGCGAGCAGGACTTGCCGAGTGCAAGCCAGGCGCTCGAAAGGGCGATTGCGGGGAAGGTGTCGCGCCTCTCCGGCTCGGTGACTATTCCGATTCCGCCGCCGAGCTGGTTGATGATGATGTCGCGCTGGGCCGCATTGGTGGCCACGGTTATCTCATCTCCGAGCCCGGCCTCACCGAGCTGGCGGACAACCCTCTGCACCATGGACTCCCTGCCGCCTGAAGGAGAGGCCAGCAGAGGCAGGAACTGCTTGGAGCGCGCTTCGTTGGACAACGGCCACAATCGCTTGCCGGAGCCTCCTGAAAGCAATATTATCTGCATTATCTGTCGTATTTTTCAAATTCTGAATTACGGCTCTTGAATTCCGGCACTATCTCCTTCATGAGACGCACCGTCGAAGGGATGTCTACCTTGAGCGAGAGCTCCTCGAGCCTTGCGGCATACTCGCGCGCCTCGTCGTAGTCGTACTCGCGCACCTGGGCGATGCGTATGCGGTCGTGCGAGGTGGGCAGCGTGTTCTCGGCGTTGGAGAGCACCTCCTCATAAAGCTTCTCGCCCGGACGCAGGCCGGTATATTCTATCTTGATGTCCTTGTCGGGCACGAAGCCGGCGAGTTCTATCATCCTGCGCGCAAGATGGTCGATCTTCACGGACTCACCCATGTCGAACACGCAGATGCGGTTCTCGACAGGCAGGGTGGCGGCCTCCATGACCAGGCGGCAGGCCTCGGGTATGGTCATGAAGAAGCGGGTGATGTTCTTGTCGGTCACGGTCACGGGACCTCCGTTCTCTATCTGCTCGCGGAAACGGGGGATCACGGAACCGTTGGAGCCGAGCACGTTGCCGAACCTGGTGGTCACGAACTTGGTCTTGCCCTTCACGCGGCCGCGGTCGATCGCGAGGCCCAGGCTCTGCACATATATCTCCGCAAGGCGCTTGGTGCAGCCCATGATGTTAGTGGGGTTCACGGCCTTGTCGGTGGAGATCATCACCATCTTGTCCACTCCGTACTCAATGCACTTGTCGGCCACGTTCCTCGAACCGGCAACGTTGGCCAGCACGGCCTCGCAGGGATTCTCCTCCATCAGCGGCACGTGCTTGTAGGCCGCGGCATGGAAGACGATCTGTGGTTTCCACGAACGGAACGCGAAGTCGAGCCTCGCGGGCATGCGCACGTCGCCGATTATCGGCACGAACTTGAGCTCCGGGAATCTCTCCTCGAGCTCGAGCCTCAGGTTGTGCATCGGGGTCTCGCCGTTGTCGTAAAGCACGAGCCTCTCGATGCCGAAGCCGGCGAGCTGACGGCAGAGTTCGGAACCTATGGAGCCGGCGGCGCCAGTGACCATCACGGTCTTCCCGCGGAAGTTCTCGATGATCTCGCTCATGGAGATCTTTATCTCCTGACGGCCCAGCAGGTCCTCTATCTTGATCTCCCTGACACGGTTGCGCACCAGGCGTCCGCCCACCATCTCGTCGATCGTGGGAGAGATGAGCACCTTTATCTTGTTGCTCGTGGCGTACCTGACCAGGGTGTCCTGGCACTCGCGCGCGTCGTCCTCCTTCGCGAAGAGCAGTCCGCTGATGTTGTAGTCGCGCACCACGGTGTCGAGAGCCTTGTCGTCGCAGCAGTGGAACACCGGGAAGTCGGCCAGCATGATATGCTTCATCCCCTCGGCGTCGGAGAGGAAGCCCATCACGCGGTAGTGCGGGGAGTTCGAGAGCCTCGTGGCGATGGCCACCGACTTGTCGGTGGTGCCGTAGATCAGCACGTTGCTGCAGTTCCTGCGGCGTATGCTGCTCTTCTTCATCTGGTCGTAGACGGCGATCATGATCACCCTCACGATGAAGAGCAGGAACAGGCCCACGAAGAAGTCGAGCACCAGCAGCATGAGCAGATTGGGGAACACGCCGAAGATCAGCACCAGCGCGGCGCCCATCACGACTTCCTTGCCCGCGCAGGCAAGGGCGTACTTGCCAAGGTCGCGGAAGGTGGAATGCCGTATGATTATCCTGTAGCTCCTGGTCACATAGAACATCAGCAGCGAAGCCACGAGCGACAGAAGAGTCCACGCGAGCAGGAAATTACGCTGGAAGTCCGGGTCGAAAAGGACTATGGAGAACAGAATCACTATGCCGGAAGCCACCACCGAGAGGAACACGTCCATCAGGTAGATGACCGTGGTGCTCAGATATTCGGAGGTGTATCTGACAAGCCATTTTCTGAAGACATTTTTCATAGGCCGCAGCATTTTTTCACTCCGTCGGTCCAGTAGGGCACCTCGATGCCGAAGACCTCCTTGATCCTGGTCTTGTCGAGCACGGAATATGCGGGACGCTTCACCTTGCTGGGATATTCGTCGGAATGGCAGGGCAGGACCCTGCAGGACGAGTGCCCGGAGAAGACGCCCACGGCCCTTGCGAAGTCGAACCAGCTGCACACACCTTCGTCGGAATAGTTGTAGATTCCGGAACGGGGATAGTCAGCGCGGCCGAGTCCGGCGGAGGCGTAGTCTTTCATGATGTTCATTATCGCGGAGGCGAGCCCGGCGGCGTAGGTGGGAGTGCCGGTCTGGTCGAAGACCACCCTGATTTCGGGTTTGGAAGCCGTCAGGGAGAGCATGGTCTTGAGGAAGTTCTTCCCGAACTCGCTGTAAAGCCAGGCGGTGCGGAGAATCACGTATTTGCATCCCGAGGCGGTCACGGCCTGCTCGCCATGGAGCTTGGTGAGGCCGTAGACCCCGGTGGGCGTTCCCTTCCTGTCCTCGGTGCAGGGAGTGTTGTAGGGGTCGCCGCCGAACACATAGTCCGTGCTCACGTGGACCAGCAGGGCTCCGAGCTCGTGCGCCACTTCGGCGAGATTGCGCACGGCGCCCGCGTTGAGCAGTTCCGCGAGTTCGGGCTTGTCTTCCGCGGCGTCCACATTGGTGAATGCCGCGCAGTTCACTATCACGTCGGTCTTATGCTCCGACGCGGCCTTCCTGACGGCGTCGATGTCGGTGATGTCGAGCCGTTCCGACGAGAGCGGGACGCGGTCTCCTCCGAGCCGGCGCAGAAGGGCGAGCTGCTCTTCTCCGGCCTCGGCGACATCGGTGAAAAGGAAATTGTCGGACGAACCGGCGGACATGATCCGCAGCCAGCTGCCCAACTGACCGTATGAACCTGTAACAAGTATGTTCATGGCTTTTTCTCTCTTCAAGTCAAATTCAGAATTCGTCAGCGCCCCAGACGTTGCCGTTCTCATAGTCGCCGGCCGTCTTGAGCAGGTACTGTCCGTACTGGTTCTTGAGCATGGGGCGGGCCAGCTCCCTGACCTTCTCCGGGCTTATCCAGCCCTTCCTGAGGGCTATGCCCTCGAGGCAGGCCACCTTGAGCCCCTGACGCTTCTCGATGGTCTCGATGTAGGCGGTAGCCTCGGCGAGAGAGTCGTGGGTACCGGTGTCGAGCCAGGCGAAGCCGCGGCCGAGAGTCTGTACCTTGAGCTCCCCGGCCGCCAGGAACTCCTGGTTCACGGTGGTGATCTCAAGTTCTCCGCGGGCCGAAGGCTTGATGTGCTTCGCGATCTCCACGACCTTGTTGGGGTAGAAATAGAGGCCCACCACGGCATAGTTGGACTTGGGCTTCGAAGGCTTCTCCTCTATCGAGAGGCAGTTGCCGTCCTTGTCGAACTCGGCGACTCCGTAGCGTTCGGGGTCGCTCACCCAATAGCCGAACACGGTGGCCTTCGACTCGGCCTCGGCGGTGTGGACGGCGTTCTTCAGCAGCGTCGAGAAGCCCGAGCCGTGGAAGATGTTGTCTCCCAGAACGAGGCAGACCGAATCGTCGCCGATGAACTCGTCGCCGATTATGAACGCCTGGGCGAGGCCGTCCGGCGAAGGCTGCTCGGCATACTCGAAGCGCACGCCGAAATCGCTGCCGTCGCCGAGAAGGCGCCTGAAGCCGGGAAGGTCGTATGGAGTGGAGATGATCAGGATATCCCGGATGCCGGCCAGCATGAGCACGGACAGAGGATAATAGATCATCGGCTTGTCATAGATGGGCAGAAGCTGCTTGCTCACGCCCTTCGTGATCGGATACAGTCTCGTTCCCGATCCGCCAGCCAGAACTATTCCTTTCATATTTCATAGGTAAAATTTCTTATTACTGCTGCAGGGGTTCGTCCTTGACCTCGTCGAAATATTCGCTCGCCGCATGGCACACGGGGCACTCCTTGGGCGGCTTGGGACCTACATACTTATACCCGCAGACCGAGCATATCCAAACCTTATCTTCTTTAGCCATAATTACGCAAATTTTTCCAAAGATAGGCAAAATTCTCCAATTTCGCCAATCATCTGAGGTCACGCAGGGTGAAACGGAAGCCAAGACCGCCCCCGGGGACCCTGTAGGCC
>JADILW010000019.1 GCA_017695095.1 Candidatus Cryptobacteroides avistercoris
TAGATGGTCACGGTGATGAGCTTGAGAGTCCTCTCGATAACTATTCTGCTGAGGCTGGCCTTAGCAAGACGGTTGTTGAGATATTTGCGGATCTCGTAGTCCTCGGCTATCTTCTCCGCATAGTTACCACCACACCAGTTAGAGTCCCAACCACGGGTGATACCGATTCTGTTGCTGATAGGATTTGTCTTCTGTCCCATATTACTTATTCTCCACTGGTTGTTTTACATCGAGGACTACGGTAACATGATTGGAGCGCTTGCGGATACGGCCGGCCCTTCCCCGAGGACAGGGACGGATACGCTTCAGCATGCGTCCGCCGTCGACCATGATGGTCTTGACGTAGACGTTGCCGTTGTCCAGCTCCTTGCTCTTGTCCGGATTCTTGGCTTCCCAGTTGGCGATTGCGCTGCGGAGAAGTTTCTCGAGACGGACTGAAGCCTCTCTCTTCGAGAACTTGAGAAGATCGAGGGCGCGGTTGACCTCGACTCCGCGGACGGTGTCTGCTACCAGACGCATCTTGCGGGGAGAGGTGGGCGCGTCATTCAGTTTGGCGACAGCCGTTGACTTCTTGGCCTCCTTGAGGCGTTCTGCCATTAGTCTTTTACGCTTTCCCATGTTGCTTACTTCTTATTGTTACCTGAATGACCTCTGAATGTACGGGTAGGGGCGAACTCGCCGAGCTTGTGGCCCACCATCTGTTCGGTGACGTAAACAGGAATGAACTTGTTTCCGTTGTGAACGGCGATGGTATGGCCGATGAAGTCAGGAGAGATCATGCTGGCGCGTGACCAGGTCTTGACCACCTCCTTCTTCTTGCTACCATTGTTCATAGCAAGAATTCTCTTCTCCAGGGCTTCCTGGATATACGGACCTTTTCTTAATGAACGACTCATAATCTAAAGTTTAATTCCTGTTATTTCTTCCTTCTTTCAATGATGAACTTGTTTGAAGAGGCCTTAGGATTACGGGTCTTGTAGCCCTTTGCAGGCAGACCCTTGCGAGAACGAGGGTGACCTCCGGAAGCACGTCCTTCACCACCACCCATCGGGTGATCGACAGGGTTCATGACGACACCTCTGTTGTGGGGACGGATTCCGAGCCAGCGTCTGCGTCCGGCCTTTCCGTGGCTCTCCAGATTGTGGTCGGAGTTGGATACCTCGCCGACGGTGGCGCGGCAGGCTACCAGCACCATGCGGGTCTCGCCTGAGGGCAGGCGGAGCACTGCGTGGTTTCCTTCACGTGCCGCAAGCTGAGCGAAGGTTCCGGCAGAACGTGCCATGGCGGCACCCTGGCCGGGACGGAGCTCGATGTTGTGGACGAGCGTACCAACAGGAATTTCACTCAGGGGCAGGGCGTTGCCGACCTCGGGAGCGACTCCGCTTCCGGAAGCGATGACCTGACCCACCTTGAGTCCTTTAGGAGCGATGATATATCTCTTCTCTCCGTCTTCATACTGCACAAGGGCGATGCGCGCACTGCGGTTGGGGTCGTACTCGATGGTGAGGACGGTGGCGGTGCAGTTGTCCTTGTTGCGGCGGAAGTCGATGATACGGTACATTCTCTTGTGTCCGCCGCCCTTGTAGCGTACGGTCATCTGGCCCGTATTGTTGCGTCCGCCAGTGCTCTTGAGGGGCTCCAGCAATGATTTCTGAGGCTTCTTGGCGGTAATGTCGTCGAATGCGCTGATTACCTTGTTTCTCTGACCGGGGGTCACCGGTTTGAATTTTCTTACTGCCATTGTCTGTCCCTCCCTTAAATGTTAGCGTAGAAATCTATCTTGTCATCACCCGCGAGGGTCACGTAGGCCTTCTTGAAGTGATTCATGCGGCCGCGGAGGATGCCGGCCTTGGTGTAGCGGCTCTTCCTCTTGCCGTGATAGTTGAGTGTGTTCACACTGGCAACTGAGACGTTGTACATCTGCTCAACTGCCTCCTTGATCTGAAGCTTGTTGGCTTTACGATCCACGATAAAGCCGTACTGGTTCAACTTTTCGCCCTGAGCCGTAAGCTTCTCTGTTACTATTGGCTTAATGATAATTCCCATCTTCGTAAACAATTAGCGCAGATTCCTTTCAGCGAGAGTGTCCTGCACGCCGTCGATCAGAACGAGCTTGTTGGCGTTCATGATGGCGTAGGTGTTGATCTCGTCAACGGTGATCACGTTCACCTCGGGAAGGTTGCGGGATGAAAGATAGATGTTGTCTGAATTCTGAGGAAGCACGTAGAGGACCTTGCGGGTGCCAGCGTTGATGGCTCCGGTGATCTTGATGAGATCCTTGGTCCTGGGAGCTTCCAGAGTGAAGGGCTCGAGAATGATGATGGAGTTCTCGCTTGCCTTGTATGAGAGGGCTGACCTGCGGGCCAGAGCCTTCACCTTCTTGTTGAGCTTCGTATGGTAGAAGCGGGGCTGGGGTCCGAAGACGCGGCCGCCGCCCACGAAGATACCTGCCTTGAGGCTTCCGTGACGTGCTCCGCCGCCGCCTTTCTGACGTCCGAGCTTCTTGGTGCTGTGGGCGTTCTCGCTGCGGTCCTTGGTCTTGGCGTTGCCATGGCGCTGGTTGGCGAGATACTGCACTACATCGAGATATATGGCGTGGTCGTTGGGCTGTACGCCGAATACTTTCTCATCGAGAGTGACCTGCTTGCCGGACTGAGTTCCGTCGATTTTCAAAACTGGTAACTGCATAACTAAGCCTCCAAAATTACATAAGAACCCCTGGCTCCGGGAACGGAACCCTTAACTACGACAAGATTGTGCTCGGGAATCACCTTCACTACCTGAAGGTTCATCACCTTCACCCTCTCGTTGCCCATGTGGCCGGCCATGCGCATTCCGGGAAGAACGCGTGAAGGCCAAGAGGATGCACCCATTGATCCGGGGTGACGAAGGCGGTTGTGCTGACCGTGGGTCTGACCGCCGACTCCGGCGAAACCATGACGGTGAACTACGCCCTGGAAACCCTTACCTTTAGAAGTGCCGATCACGTCCACATACTTCACGTCGTCGGAGAAGAAGTCAGTCACGGTGTACTTGTCACCGAGCTTGACGTCGCCGAAATCGGCCTTGAACTCGACGAGCTTTCGCATGGGAGCGCAACCTGCCTTTTTGAAATGCCCCATCAGAGGCGCGCTGGTGTGCTTTTCGGTGGTTTCGTCATAGGCGAGCTGCACTGCGGAGTATCCGTCGGTCTCCACGGTGCGGAGCTGCGTGACAACGCACGGACCAGCCTCGATAACGGTGCATGGTATGTTCTTACCATCGGCACCGAAAACGGAAGTCATTCCGATTTTCTTTCCAATTAATCCAGGCATTGGTTTGATAATTAATTGTTTATAAATACATTAAAAAGTCCGCCTAAAATGCGGGCTGCAAATATACGATTTATTTGCCAAAATCCAAAAACTTGCTTTCCCATATTTTCATTGTATCTTTGTAAGACGCAAGCGCACGGTGCGCGACGAACATTCGAGAACATGCTAGAATTCCTGCACTTCACTTGGATCGACCTGCTGGACATCCTGATGGTGACGTTCCTGATTTTCCTGGCTTTCCGCTGGATAAGGGGCTCCACCGCGGTCAACATCTTCGTCGCGATAGTCATAGTGCTCCTGATCTACATCATCGCCTCCTCGATAGGCATGAAGATGATATCCTCGGTGCTCGGCACCCTGATCAACGTGGGCGCCATAGCCCTGATCATCATCTTCCAGCCCGAGATACGCCGCTTCCTCAACTCGCTCGGCCGCAGGGCCGGCGACACCCTCGAGCGGCGCTCCTTCCTCGGGAAGATCTTCCCGAAGCAGATCATACAGTCGGTGAACGCCAAGTCGGTGACCGAAATCGCCGAGGCCTGCCGCGAGATGTCGGACCAGAGGACCGGCGCGCTGATCATCATCCGCAAGAAGGACACCCTGCAGGAGATAATCGACACGGGCGACGTGATCGACGCCCGGATCAGCCGGCGCCTCATCATGAACATATTCTACAAGAACTCCCCGCTGCACGACGGGGCGATGATAATAGGTGACGACCGCATCATCGCGGCGCGCTGCACCCTGCCCATCACCGACCGTTCCGACCTGCCCGCCCGCTTCGGCATGAGGCACAAGGCCGCCGTGGGAATCTCTGAGCAGAGCGACGCCGACGTGGTCGTGGTGAGCGAGCAGACCGGCGGAATCTCCTTCGTGCGCTCGGGGAAAGTCCGCCCCATCGACAGCATAAGCAACCTCAAACTGCTCCTGGCAGGAGAACTTGACAATGAAAGACCTGACGCTTGAAGCAAAACTTGGATTCGACAAGATCCGCAAGATCATATCCGACCGCTGCCTGACCGACTACGCAGTGGAGAGAGTCGCCGCCGAGGAATTCTCGACCGACGCCTCCGCGATCAGCCGCAGGCTCAAGCTGACCGACGAGATGCGGCTGATCATGATGTTCGAGGAGAACTTCCCGACCAGCGGCTACATCGACGCCGGCCCCTTCCTGAGCTCGCTCGAGAAGCCGGGCTCCTGCATCGACGTGCTCTCGCTCGGCAAGCTCAAGACGGCCACCGACACCATACGCCGCATACTCCACTTCTTCAGCAACATCAAGGACGGGGTGTATCCGGAGCTCAAGCGCATGGCCTCCCCGATACGCAACTTCCCTGAGATACAGCGCCGCATCGAGGGCATACTCGACAAGTACGGCGACATCCGCGACTCCGCCTCCGACAGGCTGCTGGAGATACGCGGAAGCATACGCTCCAAGGAAGCCGCCCTCTCCAAGCGGGCCGCGGCCATACTCAAGCAGGCCCAGGACGCCGGAATCGCCGACGGCGACGCTTCCGTGAACGTCCGCGACGGCAAGTTCCTGATTCCTGTCAGCAGCTCCTCGAAACGCAAGCTCCCGGGCTTCGTCTACGACGAGTCCGCATCGGGGAAGACCACCTTCATCGAGCCCGCCGAGATAGTGGAGATGGAAAACGACATCAGCGCCCTGCGCTTCGAGGAGACCAGGGAGATACAGAAGATACTCGGCGACTTCACCGAATTCCTGAGGCCCTACATACCCGAACTGCTCAAGGGCGCCGCTTTCCTCGGCGAGACCGACTTCCTGATGGCGAAGGCCCAGACGGCCCTCGACTTCATCGCCGGCATGCCGGTGATCTCCTCCGACGGCAGCCTCAGCCTGCGCAAGGCCAGGCACCCCCTGCTCGAAAAGGCGCTCAAGGCCGAGGGGCGCGACATGGTGCCGCTCACCGTCACCCTCACCACCGCCAAGCGCCTGCTGCTGATCTCCGGACCCAACGCCGGAGGCAAGTCGGTCTGCCTCAAGACGACCGGACTGCTGCAGTACATGTTCCAGTGGGGCATGCTGATCCCCACCTCCGAGACCTCCGAACTCCCGATATTCGACCGCATAGCCGTGAGCATAGGCGACAACCAGAACATCGAGAACGATCTCAGCACCTACAGCTCCTTCCTCGCCGACATGCGCGACATGCTCGCCGACGCCGACGACAGGACGCTCGTGCTCATCGACGAGTTCGGCTCGGGCACCGAACCCGCCGCCGGAGGCGCGATAGCCGAGGCCATACTCAGCGAGATGGACAGGCGGGGCGTCTACGGAGTCATCACCACCCACTACACCAACCTCAAGCTCTACGCCTCCTCGCAGGGCGTCCACGTGACCAACGGGGCCATGCTCTACGACGCATCCAGGATAGAGCCCCTGTTCAAGCTGGAGATAGGCCTGCCGGGCAACTCCTTCGCCTTCGAGCTCGCCAGGAAGATGAAGCTCCCCGAGCCGATAGTCAAGGACGCCGAGAACCGCGCCGGCGACGAGTTCGTGGGCATGGAGCGCAACCTGCGCAAGATAGCCCGCAACCGCCGCGCCCTCGACGAAAAGCTCCAGAAAGTGAAGCACAGCGACAGGACGCTGACCGAACTCACCGAGAAATACGAGAAGGAGCTCGAGGACATACGCCGGCTGCGCGAGTCCATCATCGCCGAAGCCCGGCGCGAGGCGGAGGAGATAGTGCGCAAGGCAGGCAGCCAGGTGGAGAGAACCATCAGGGAGATCCGCGAGGCCCAGGCCGAGAAGGAGCAGACCAAGGCCGCCAGGCAGGAGCTCCAGAACTTCCTCGGCGGACTCGAGCAGAAGAAGCTCGGCGACCAGAAGAACAAGGAGGAATACCTCGACCGCAAGCTCAGCCAGCTCCAGAAGCGGAAGAAGAAAAAGGAGGCCACCCCCGAGAAGGAGCAGAAGCAGGAGCCGCTCAAGGTCGGCGAGAAGGTCAGAATCAAGGACGGCGGACTCGTGGGCGAGGTCTCCAAGATCTCCAGCCGCGCGGTCACGCTGATCATAGGCAACATCACCAGCACGATGTCGCCCGACAAGGTGGAGCGGATATCCTCCAACGAGTTCAGGGAAGCCTCCCGCAAGGCTTTCGCCGCCCCCATGCAGAAGGTCGACAGCTCCATCACCGAGAGGAAGCTCAACTTCTCCCCCGAGCTCGACATCCGCGGGGAGAGGCTCGCCGACGCGCTCAACATAGTGACCCGCTATATCGACGACGCCATCATGCTCAACGTGGGCATGGTGCGCATCATCCACGGCAAGGGCACGGGAGTGCTGCGCGAGGAGATACAGAAATACCTGAGAACCATGCCCGGGCTCAGCGTCAGCGACGAGGACGTCCGCAACGGAGGCACCGGGGTCACGATAGTAAGATTCTGAACTATGAGAAACTCAAGGCAAATCATCGGAAAGCGAGGAGAGGACCAGGCCTGCCGCCACCTCGAAAGCCTCGGCCACACCATAGTGGCCAGAAACTGGAGGCACGGCCGTCTCGAAATCGACATCATCAGCCTGCTGGGGCACGAGCTGCACTTCGTGGAGGTCAAGAGCCGCACCGCCCCGGCGCTCGCAGCGCCGCAGACCAACGTGGGGGCCGCCAAGCAGCACAGGCTCACCGCGGCCGCGCTCGCGTTCATGAACTCCGGCACGCGGAGGCTGCTGCCTCCCGACCTGGAAGTCTTCTTCGACGTCGTCACCCTGCTTTTCGACGGTCCGGACTTTGAAATCGAATACTATCCACAAGCTTTTATACCCACTTATGCTTAATAACCATTTCTATTGCATAATCATGGCCGGAGGGATAGGCTCCCGCTTCTGGCCCATCAGCAGGGCTGACAAGCCCAAGCAGTTCCTCGACTTCACGGCGGAAGGCAAGTCCTTCCTGCGTTTCACCTACGACAGGATGCGCGCCGTCATACCCGACGACAACATCCTGGTGATCTCCCTGACGCGCTACGAGCAGGAAGTGAAGCGGCAGCTGCCGGAGCTCAAGGACGAGAACCTGCTGCTCGAACCCTACAACCGCAACACCGCGCCCTGCATCACCTACGCGACCTATTCCATAATGCAGCGCGACCCCGACGCAGTGACCGTGGTGACCCCATCGGACCTCGCCATCAACAACCACAAGGCCTTCAACGAGACCATGAGCAACGCTCTCGCCTACGCCGCCGGCACCGACGCGCTGATCACCATAGGGGTGGTGCCCACGCGCCCCGACCCCAACTTCGGCTACATCCAGATGGCCGGCAAGCCCGAGCCCGGAAGCCCCGTGAAGGTCAAGACCTTCACCGAGAAGCCCGACAAGGACCTCGCCAAGGTGTTCATCGACACCGGTGAATTCCTCTGGAACTCGGGCATCTTCGCCTGGAGGGCCTCGGTGATCAAGGAGGCGCTCGAGAAATACGTGCCCGAAATCACCAACCTCTGGGAAGGCTGGCAGAGCAACCTCGGCACCGACACCGAGAAGGCCTTCATCGAGAGAATCTACACCGACATGCCGAGAATCTCCATCGACTACGCGGTCATGGAGAAGACCGACCACGCCTGGGTGTACCCCGCCACGTTCAAGTGGGCCGACATCGGAAACTGGGACACGCTCTACGACTACCTCGCCCACCACGACGAGAACGGCAACGCGATGAACCTGCTGAACAAGGGACTGGTCAAGGAGTGCCGCGGCAACATCGTGTACTCCGACAACCCCGACAAGCTGCTGGCCCTCCGCGGGCTCGAGAACTTCATAGTGATCAACACCCACGACGTGCTGATGATATGTCCGCGCGACATCGACAAGCTCAAGGACTTCCTGTCGAGCCTCGCGATGCCGGACTTTGAAGAATACCGTTGAGAATGAATTACGAAAGACTGTTTTCAAAAGACACCGGAAACTTCATGCGCTCGCCGGTGAGGGACATCTTCAAGAAGGTGGACCTCTCGGCGATATGCTCCTTCGCGGGCGGCTATCCCGACGCGGCGACCTTCCCGCTCGACGACATCAAGGAGCTCTGCGCCCTCGTGCTCGACAGATACGGGGCGAAGGCGGTGCAGTACGGAGCCACCCAGGGCGTCACGGAGCTGCGCGAGGCCATAGCGGAGCGCTACGGCGTGCCGCTCGCCAACATCCAGATAACCACCTCCTCGCAACAGGGAATCGACGTGTGCACGCGAATCCTCGCCGACCCCGGCGACGTGATACTGACCACCAGCCCGACCTACCTCGGGGCTCTGCAGTCGTTCAAGTCCTACCGGGCCGAGATCGTGCCGCTCGCCGGCTTCTCCGAGGAGAGCGCGGGAGTCCCGGCCGAAACCCTCGCCCGCGCCAAGTTCTGCTACGTGATTCCGGACTTCCAGAACCCCGGCGGCACCACCATGAGCCTCGAGGAGCGCAGGCTGCTCTGCGCACTCTCCGAAAAATACGGCTTCGTGATAGTCGAGGACGCCCCCTACCGCGAACTGCGATACTCCGGCGAACCCGTGCCGACCATCTGGTCGCTCGCGCCCGACAGGACGCTGCACCTCGGCACCTTCTCCAAGATCTTCGCCCCGGGCTTCCGTCTCGGATGGATCTTCGGGCCCGAGGAGCTGCTCGACAAGATCTACGTCTGCAAGCAGTCGCTCGACCTCTGCCCTCCCGTGCTCGACCAGTACATGGCCGCCGAGTTCATGAGCAGCGGACGGCTCGACGCCAACCTGAGGAAGAGCATCGAGCTCTACCGCGGAAAGCGCGACCTGATGCTCTCGCTGCTCGAAAGATACATGCCCGAAGGCGTGAGCTGGACGCATCCGGAGGGAGGACTCTTCCTCTTCCTGACCCTGCCGCCGCAGGTGGACACGGTCGCCCTCTACGACAGGGCTCTGGGCGCCGGGGTGGCCTACGTGGCCGGTTCGTTCTTCTACCCTGACGGAAGCCACCGCAACACCATGCGGCTCAACTTCTCCTTCCTCGACCGCTCGCGCATGGAGGAAGGCATAAAACTGCTCGCCGATGTCGTCGCTTCAGCTGTTTAAATATTCCGGAGCGGGCAACGACTTCATCGTGCTTGCCGACGGTTTCCCCGAAGCCGTCTCCGGCTATGACGCGCCCGCCTTGCCGGACGGGCCGGACTCCTGCCGCAGCGCTGATACGATACGCCGGCTCTGCGACCGCAGGACGGGCTTCCGGGCCGCCGACGGCCGCATCGGCGCCGATGGTCTGATGATACTCTCCCGACTGCCGCAGGCTGCCGGGGCCCCCGATTTCCGCATGGAATACTACAACTCCGACGGGTCGGGAGGAATGATGTGCGGCAACGGAGGCCGCTGCATCACGGCCTTCGCCGACTTCCTCGGACTGAAACCCGCAGGCGGGAAGGCCTTCCTGTTCGAAGCCCCGGACGGGCTGCATACCGGAGAAATCCTCGCCAGGGAAGGCCGCCGCTGCACCGTCAGGCTGCGCATGATCGACGCATTCGGGCTGCGCAGGGTGCTCGGAGGCTGGTTCATGAACACCGGCACGCGGCATTTCGTGCGCTTCACCGGCGACGCCGGATGCGTGGACGTGGCCACGGAGGGCGCGAGGCTGCGCTGGAATCAAGAATTCGCCCCGGAAGGCGCGAACGTGAACTTCGTGTCGCGGCTCCCCGACGGCTCCCTTAAGATACGCACCTTCGAGAAGGGCGTGGAGGCGGAGACCCTTGCGTGCGGCACCGGAATCACCGCCGCGGCCATAGCCTCCTGGTACGAAGGCATCCCTCCCCTGCGCCTCGACGGCAGGCGCGCCGAATACCTTCTGCACGCCTGCACCGACAGCCTCTCGGTGGATTTCATCCCCGCCTCCGGCCCCGACGTCCCCGCCGCCACCGAAGTCTACCTCACCGGCCCCGCCGAAAGGATAGAATAATTGCTATCTTTGCAGGTTTGGAATATAACATTACATAATATATGTACAGAACTCACACTTGCGGAGAACTCAGGCTCTCCGACGCTGGAAAGAAAGTCACCCTCGCGGGATGGGTGCAGAAATCCCGCAAGCTCGGCGGAATGACCTTCATCGACCTGCGCGACCGCTACGGAATCACCCAGCTCGTGGTCGAGGCCGACGCCGACCATGCGCTCGTGGAGACCGCCGCGGGCCTCGGACGTGAATATGTGATCCAGGCCACCGGAGAAGTGGTCGAGAGGGCCAGCAAGAACTCCAAGATGCCCACCGGAGACATCGAGATAAGGCTCGACGGCATCAAGGTCCTCAACAAGTCAGTGACCCCTCCCTTCACCATAGAGGAGGTCAGCGACGGAGGCGAAGACCTGCGCGCCAGATACCGCTACCTCGACCTCCGCAGACCCCCGCTCCAGCGCGCCCTCGCCCTCAGGCACCGCCTCGCGCATGAGGTGCGCAACTACCTCGACAGCCAGGGATTCATGGAGATAGAGACCCCCTACCTGATCAAGTCGACCCCGGAAGGCGCCCGCGACTTCGTGGTGCCCTCCAGGATGAACCCGGGGACCTTCTACGCCCTGCCCCAGTCGCCCCAGACCTTCAAGCAGCTGCTCATGGTGGCCGGCTACGACCGCTACTTCCAGATAGTCCGCTGCTTCCGCGACGAGGACCTCAGGGCCGACCGTCAGCCGGAGTTCACCCAGATCGACTGCGAGATGAGCTTCGTGGAGCAGGAAGATGTGCTGAACACCTTCGAGGGCATGATGCGCACGATGTTCAGGAACGCGCTCGGAGTCGAGATTCCCGACCCCCTTCCCAGGATGAGCTGGTACGACGCCATGGACAACTACGGTTCCGACAAGCCCGACGTGCGCTTCGGCATGACCATCAAGGACATCACCGCCGCCGTGAAGGGCTGCGGCTTCGGAGTGTTCGACTCTGCCGACTACGTGGGAGCCATCGCGGTTCCCGGCTGCGCCGAATACACCCGCAAGCAGCTCGACGAGCTCACCGAATGGGTCAAGCGCCCGCAGGTGGGAGCCAAGGGCCTCGTCTATGTGAAGCTCAACCCCGACGGCAGCGTGAAGTCCAGCGTGGACAAGTTCTACTCCCCCGAGAAGCTGCACGAGATCGCTGAGAGCTGCGGCGCGCAGAACGGCGACCTGATGCTCGTGCTCTGCGGCCCCAGGCGCAAGACCCAGACCCAGCTCGGAGTGCTGCGAATCGAGATGGGAAACCGTCTCGGCCTGCGCGACCCCCACGTGTTCGCACCCCTCTGGGTGGTCGACTTCCCCCTGCTCGAGTGGAGCGAGGAGGACGGCCGCTTCTATGCGATGCACCATCCGTTCACCGCACCCAAGCCCGAGCATGAGAAGCTCTTCTACTCCGACCGCAAGGAGGACCTCGAGCAGGTGTGCGCCAACGCCTACGACTTCGTGCTCAACGGCACCGAGCTCGGCGGCGGCTCAATACGTATCCACGACGCGGCCATGCAGAGCCGCATGTTCGAAGTGCTCGGCATCAGCAAGGAGGACGCCGAATACAAGTTCGGCTTCATCATCAACGCCTTCAAGTACGGCGCACCCCCTCACGGAGGCCTCGCCTTCGGTTTCGACCGCGTCTGCGCTCTGTTCGGCGGGCAGGAGACCATACGCGACTACATCGCCTTCCCCAAGAACAACCAGGGACGCGACGTGATGATAGATTCTCCTTCCAAGATTGACCAGAGCCAGCTGGACGAGCTCTGCCTGGCGTCAACCTGGAAAGGCGAATGAGAATAAAGTTCAACTACGACCTGAGTTCGATGAACACGTTCAGGATGAAGGTATCCTGTGCGTGTTTCGTCGAATATGAGAACGTGGCCGAGCTCGAGGGTCTGAACTTCGACAGCCTCCCCCGGCCCCTGCTCCACATGGGCGAGGGCAGCAACCTGCTGTTCACCGGAGACTTCCCCGGCACGGTGCTGCACTCCAATATCGAATACATCAAGTACGTGGACGTGGGGCTCGACGAGGTGCCCGTGATAGTGGGCGCAGGAGTGAACTTCGACAGCTTCGTGGCCGAGACCTGCCGCCACGGCCTCTGGGGAGCCGAAAACCTCTCGCTGATACCCGGAGAGGTCGGCGCCGCAGCGGTGCAGAACATCGGAGCCTACGGCGCGGAGGTGAAGGACATCATCTCCGGAGTGGTGTGCTTCGACCTCAAGGAGAGGAAGAAATGCCGCTTCAAGGCGTCGGAGTGCGGCTACGGCTACCGCAGCTCGATGTTCAAGGAAGGAGAGAACCGCGGCCGCTACGTGGTCACGAGCGTGCTCTTCAGGCTCAGCCGCAAGCCCGCTCCGAAGCTCGACTACAAGGGTCTGCGCGAAGTCCTCGGCGACAGGACGGACCTGACGCCGCGCGACCTGCGCGACGCGGTGATCGAAATACGCCGCAGCAAGCTCCCCGACCCCGAGAAGACCGGCAGTGCCGGCAGCTTCTTCAAGAACCCGGTGGTGAGCGCGGAGCAGTTCGCCCGCATATCGCCCGACGGAAGCGCCCCGCATTTCGTGCTCCCCGACGGCACGGTCAAGGTCCCCGCTGCCTGGCTGATCGACAGCTGCGGCCTCAAGGGGGCCATGGAGGGAGGGGCGCAGGTCTACCCCGCACAGCCCCTCGTGATAGTCAACGCCAGCGGCGAGGCCACCCCGGCCGACGTGCTGGCCCTCGAGAACAGAATAGTCAACGAAGTGAAGGCCCGCTTCGGCGTGGAGCTTCACCCTGAAGTCGAACATATATGAGTTCATTCGTCATAGAAGGCGGACACCACCTGAGCGGAAGCATCGAGCCCCAGGGCGCCAAGAACGAGGCCCTGGAGGTCATCAGCGCCGTGCTGCTCACCTCGGAGCCCGTCAGAATCAGCAACATCCCCGAAATCCTGGACACCGCGAACCTCATCGGGCTGCTCAAGTCCATGGGCGTGGACGTGGTCCGCAACGCCAAGGGAGACTACACCTTCACCGCCGGACGCATCAACGAATTCTATATCCGCAGCGCGGATTTCGTGAGCCAGTGCTCCCGCCTCCGCGGTTCAGTGATGGTGGTCGGACCGCTGCTCGCCCGCTTCGGGCAGGCCTACTTCCCCAAGCCGGGAGGCGACAAGATAGGCCGCCGCAGAGTCGACACCCATATCGAAGGCTTCATGCGGCTCGGCGCCAAATGTTCCTACGACACCGCCCGCCGCGCCTACAACCTCTCCTCCGGCAAGAACATGAAGGGCTGCTACATGCTGCTCGACGAGGCTTCAGTGACCGGAACCGCGAACATCGTGATGGCCGCGGTCCTCGCGCCCGGTACCACCACGATCTACAACGCCGCCTGCGAACCCTACGTGCAGCAGCTCTGCCGCCTGCTCTGCGCCATGGGCGCGAAGATAGAGGGCATAGGCTCCAACCTGCTCACCATCACGGGAGTCGACTCGCTCCACGGGGCGGAGCACCGCATACTGCCCGACATGATCGAGGTCGGCTCCTTCATAGGCATGGCGGCGATCACCCAAAGCGAGCTGACGATAAAGAACGTGTCATGGAACAACCTCGGCATCATCCCCGAGAGCTTCCGCAGGCTCGGGGTGCGTCTGGAGCAGAGGGGCGACGACATCTACATCCCCTCCCAGGACAGCTACGAGATTGAATCCTTCATCGACGGGTCCATCATGACCATCGCCGACGCCCCCTGGCCCGGACTCACGCCCGACCTGCTCAGCGTGATGCTTGTGGTGGCCACCCAGTGCAAGGGCAGCGTGCTGATACACCAGAAGATGTTCGAGAGCAGGCTGTTCTTCGTGGACAAGCTCATCGACATGGGAGCCCAGATAATACTCTGCGACCCGCACCGCGCGGTGGTCATAGGCCACGACCACAAGATATCCCTGAAGGCCAACCGCATGACCTCGCCCGACATCCGCGCCGGAATCGCGATGCTGCTCGCGGCTATGTCGGCGAAGGGGGTTTCGCAGATCGACAACATCGAACAGATTGACAGAGGCTACGAGGACATAGAGCGCAGGCTCGTGGCCCTCGGCGCCAAAATCGAAAGGATATAATGCAGGTACTCAAGTTCGGAGGAAGTTCGGTCGCCGACGCGACCAGGATTTCCGCAGTGATGGACATAGTGGAGGCGGCTCTCGCCAGGGACCGCGTGATTCTGGTATGCTCAGCCATAAGCGGTTGCACCGACGCCCTGATAGAGATAGGGCGGACTTCCGAGCCGGCGGCGAGGGCCGCCCTCATCGGGAAGCTCAGGAACCGCCACCTGGGCATCGTGCGCAGGCTCTTCACCGGGGCGGAGAGGGAGTCGGCCGAGGCCATGCTCGAGGAGCTCTTCTGCGCACTGGAGAACTACTCCGGCACCTGCTTCGAATCTTTCGGCGAGCTTTTCTCCACCAGAATCATCGAGAGGAAGTTCGCCTGCGACGGGGTCGGCTCGCTCTGGCTGGACTCCAGGAAGCTCGTGATGACCGCAGGCGGAAAGGTCGACGAGGGCCGCACTTATCCCGCGATGGCGGCTGCGGTGGCCGCCGCACCCGACGTAAGGCTCTTCGTGGCCCCCGGGTTCATCGCCTCCGATGAGAACGGACAGGTGACCACCCTGGGGCGCGGAGGTTCGGACTACAGCGCCGCCCTCTACGCCGCCGGCACCGGAGCCGACACCCTTCAGATCTGGACCGACGTGCCGGGAATCATGACCGCAAACCCGAAGGTCGTGCCCTCGGCCCAGACCATCCCGGACATCTCCTACCGCGCAGCCCTCGAGCTGGCAGAGAACGGGGCCAAGGTGCTCTACGCGCCCACGGTCATGCCTGCCATGGAAAAGGGGACGGACATCAACATACGCAACACCTTCGACCCGCGCCACCCCGGCACCGTGATCAGCGGGAGGTTCAGGCCGGCGGGTGACGCCTGGATGGGCGTCACGAGCCTCGCCGTCCCGGGACGGGACGAGTCGAGGCTCTGCATCGTCGGCGAAGCTGTCGCGAGCCGACGTGCCGCCGCCGGCCGCATGGTGTCGGCCCTGGCGGAAGCCGGAATCAGTCCCGTAGGCGAAGTCTACGGCGAGGGAGGAGTCTTCTTCGTCAACGTGAAGAGCCTGGTCGAGAACGAGGCCGTGGCCGCCCTGCACCGCGAATTCTTCGAGGACAGGTCGGTCGTGAGCATCAACGTGTTCCTGGCCGGCTACGGAGCCGTGGGCAAGGCCCTTGTCGAGCTGGCGGAGCGCAGCAGGTCGCGGATAGAAGCCAGGACCGGACGCAGCATCAACATAGTCGGAGTCTCCGACAGCCGCCGCTTCGTGATCGACATGCGCGGAATCCCCGCGGAAGACATCCCCATGAGGCTCTCCGAAGGAGAGAGCGCCGAGGGAGGAGCCTACGTGGCTGCGGTATGCGCGGCCGCGCCCCGCAAGTCGGTGTTCGCCGACTGCACCGACGACCATTCCCTGTACCTGCGCTACGAGGAGCTCCTGCGCTCCGGCGTCAACGTGGTCACCTCCAACCGCCGCTCGGTGGCGGTTCCATACGTCCAGTACGCCGCCATCAAGGCCGCCGCGAGGGAGAACGGAGCATATTTCCGCTACGACACCACCGTGGGCAACGCCCTCCCCATACTTGAGTCCATCGCCGGCAGCGCCAACTGCAGCGACGGCATCGAGTCCGTGGAGGCGGTTGTCTCCTGCACGCTGAACTACGTGATAACCGGCTACGACGGAGCCCGCAGCGACAGTCTGGCGACCCTGCTGCGCCGCGCCCAGTCGGAAGGCCTGACCGAGACCGACCCCCGGACCGACCTCGGAGGCAGGGACGTACTCCGCAAGCTGCTGATCATGGCGCGCGAAGCCGGAATCCCGCTGGAGGAGCAGGACGTGGAAATCACCCCCATGCTCGGTCCGGAGTTCTTCGACTGCCCGCTCGACGAGTTCTACGCCAGGCTCGCCGCCTACGAACCCAGGTTCATCCAGAGGGAGGCCGAGCTCGACAACGCCGGACTCAGGCAGCGCTTCGTAGCCTCGCTGCGCAGGGACCCCGCCGCCCGGCTGGGCTACAAGGCCGAAATCAAGATGCGCCTCGTGGGCATGGACAGCCCGTTCTACTGGATCAGCGGCACCGAGAACGTGACGGTGGTCCGCAGCGAATACTCCTCTCCGCTCGTGATCAAGGGCGCCGGAGAAGGCGTGAAACTTGCTGCGACAGGCATAATCAAGGACATACTGATGCAGTGATGGACGAGTTCTTCAGGGAAATACTTTCGATAGATTCGACTTCCGGCAGGGAAAGGACCCTCGCCGAATGGCTTCTGGAGCACATCGTAGCCCCGAAGGCCGAGAGCTTCGAGGTGGGCGACGGCACCCTCAACCTGCTTTTCAGCTGGGGCGAGCCGCGGCTCGTGTTCTGTACCCACATGGACACGGTGCCTCCCTACATCGCCCCTTCGGCCGACGGAGAGCTCGTGCGCGGCCGCGGCAGCTGCGACGCCAAGGGGCAGATCCATGCGATGTACCGGGCCTGCCGCGAACTGGCGGCATCCGGCGGAAGCGGTTTCGGCCTGCTGCTGCTCAGCGGCGAGGAGACCGGCTCCTTCGGCGCCAAAGCCTTCGCGAAGACCGGCTTCAGGGCCCCGTATCTCGTGATAGGCGAACCCACCGACAACTGCATGGTCAGCGCCTCCAAGGGCACGCGCTCCTTCGACCTCGCCTTCAGCGGGAAGGCCTTCCACTCCGGCTATCCGGAGTTCGGCAGGAGCGCCGTGGAGATGTTCACGGAATTCATGAACCGCCTGCATGCCGAACCCTTCCCCACCGACCCCGTGCTCGGGGAGACCACTTTCAACGTGGGCCTGCTGCGCAGCGACAACCCCCAGAACATCCTGAGCCCCTCGCTGAGCTGCCGTCTGTATTTCCGCACCACCTTCGCCTCGGCCGCCGCCGTGGACTCCTTCATGGACGGCTGCCGCGGTCCGGAACTGGCGGTGACCGCACGCGGAGGCGACGAACCTGCCGAGTATCTCACTCTGCCGGGCTTCCGCACCAAGGCGGTCTCCTTCGGCAGCGACGCACCGCACCTGAGCAACTTCGAGCACAAGATGATATGCGGGCCCGGTTCGATCACGGTGGCGCACCGCGACGACGAGTGCGTGAGTCTCAGGGAAATTGAAGAAGCAGTTGCAAATTATGTCAAGATATATGAAAGTTGTAATTAGCGGATACGGGAAGATGGGCCACATGGTCGAAGCCGTGCTCCTCAGGCGCGGCATCGAACTCGCCTGCGCTTCCGACGACGTGTGCGCGGTGCCCGACGAACTGGCCGCGCAGTGCGTGTGCATAGATTTCACGACCCCCGACGCCTTCAGGGCCAACTACCCCGAGATCGCCCGCAAGTTCAGGGCCGCCGTGGTCGGGACCACCGGCTGGAACGACATACAGGACGAAGTGTTCGCGGAGTTCCGCAAGCACGGCACCCCACTGGTATGGGCGTCCAACTTCTCGATCGGGGTCAACGCCTTCTTCGCAGCAGTGCAGCGCGCCTGCGAGGTACTGCGCGGCCACGGCTACACACCCCATGTGGAGGAGATCCACCACATCCACAAGCTCGACGCCCCCAGCGGAACCGCCAAGAGCGTGGCGGGCATCATCGAGTCCGCACTGGGCGAAAAGCCGGAGATAGGCTCGCAGCGCATCGGAGAGGTGCCCGGAACCCACACCGCCGAGTTCAAGTCGGCGGTTGACAAGCTGACCTTCACCCACGAGGCCTTCTCTCGCGAGGGCTTCGCCGAAGGCGCGGTGGCCGCGGCGCTGCTGACCGAAGGACTGGAGGGCATACACGAATTCAAGGACCTGATATTATGAACAGATTATACCTGAAGGGCTGCGGCACCGCACTGGTGACCCCCTTCACCGACGACTACAAGGTGGACTACAAGGCCTACGCCGCCAGCGTGGACAGGCAGGTCGAGTCGGGAGTACACTTCCTCGTGCCCCTCGCCACCACCGGAGAGACCCCCACACTGAGCGCCCGGGAGAAGACCGAGCTGCTGCGCATCACGCGCGAGCGTGTCGGAGGCATGCCTCTGCTCGCCGGTTGCGGCACCAACTCGCTGGACGGCACCCTCGCCAACATGGAGCTGCTGGAGCCTTTCGGCCCCGATGCATGGCTCGTGGTGGTGCCCTACTACAACAAGCCCACGCAGGAGGGCCAGTACCGCTATTTCAGGGCGGTGGCTGAGCGCAGCACGCTGCCCATAGTGATCTACAACGTGCCCGGACGCACCGGCGCCAACATGGAGGCCTCCACGGCTATACGCCTCGCCGAGGACTGCCCCAACATAATCGGAATCAAGGAGGCTTCCGGACGCTACGACCAGGTGAGCGAGCTGATACGCCGCGCCCCCGAAGGCTTCTCGGTGCTCAGCGGCGACGACGACATGACCCTCGCCCTGATGGCCACTGGCGGCCAGGGCGTGATCAGCGTGGCCTCCAACGTGGCTCCCGCCGAGGTCAGCGCGATGTGCGACGCCCTGCTGAAGGACGACCTCAAGACCGCCCGCACCCTGCACCACAGGCTTTTCCCTCTGTTCAAGGGCTGCTTCGCGGAGTCCAACCCCGTCCCGGTGAAGGCGGCCATGGCCCGTCTGGGGCTGATGACCGGCAAGGTCAGGCTGCCGCTCTCGGAAGCGACCGCCTCCACCGTAGAATTGATGAACAAGATAATCGACGACTTATGGAAATCAGCATAGAGAGATTCAACGAAGTGATGGCCGGGCTCGAGGCCGGCACGGTCCGGGTGGCCGAGAAGCGCGACGGCCGCTGGCAGGTGAACCGCGAGGTCAAGGAGGTGATACTGGCGGGCTTCCGCCTCGGCGCGATAGCCGACATGAGCCAGGGACAGTTCCCGTTCTTCGACAAGGACACCTTCCCGGTGCGCCGCTTCAGCGCCGCCGACGGAGTGCGCATAGTCCCGGGAGGCAGCAGCATCAGGCGCGGAGCCTACGTCGCCCCCGGCGCCATAGTCATGCCGCCCTCCTACATCAACGCGGGAGCCTACGTGGGCGAGGGGACCATGGTCGACAGCCATGTGACCATAGGCTCGTGCGCGCAGGTGGGCCGCAACATCCACATCTCGGCCGCCACCCAGATCGGCGGGGTGCTCGAGCCCGCCGGCGCAATGCCCACGATAATCGAGGACGGCGCCTTCGTGGGAGGCAACTGCGGCATCTACGAGGGCACCATCGTGCAGGAGAAGGCTGTGATCGCCTCCGGAGTGATCATCACCTCGTCCACCCCGATATTCGATTCCACGACGGGAGAGTTCGTGGAGCGCAACGCCGACGGCAGGGTCGTGGTGCCCGCCGGAGCCGTGGTGGTGTCGGGAAGCCGCCCCATACGCAAGGGTGCCGCGGCCGGCTCGGGAGTCTGCCTCTACTGCCCCGTGATAGTCAAGTACCGCGACGACAAGACCTCCGGCTCGGTGACCCTCGAGGAGCTGCTGCGGTAGCGCTCGGGTGCAACGAAAACGGCCTCCTGGGCATCTAATAGCAGGAAATTAGATGTTATGAAGAAACTTGCAGTGATTCTGTGCGCCGTGCTTGCGTTCCTGTCGGCTCCCCGCGCTGCGGGCCAGGTGCATGTGCGAGAAATGCCCGAAACGGCTTTCGGATTTTTTCAGGAAGTCGGCAGAGCTCTCTCCGAGTCGTCGGAATACGACGGAGAAGGCGGCCAGTTCGAGTTTGAGCCTTCATTCGGATTCTCCCTGCCCTTCTACGGAGGCGGACTCAAGGGCATGGCGGGAGCAAGCGGCGGAATAGAAATCCGATATAATGTGCCGGACAAGCCGACCGACGTGGGAGTGGAGCTGAACTACACCGTCACCGCGCGCCACGCCTCCGACGTGAAGGGGCTGTTCAACAGAAGCTCCAGCTACTGCGAGTTCAACGCCGCCTCGGTCGCGGTGATCTGCGACTACAATCTGGAATTCGGAGACGGCGGAGTCGTGCCCTTCATCGGCGTGGGAGGCGGACTGTCCAAGAGGACCTATGCCGCCAAGAACCCCGACTACATCCACCAGGACAGGCCCGAGGAGAGCGGCGTGCTGATTGCCAGAGTCGGCGTCGAGCTGTTCCGCCATCTGCGCCTGACCCTCGACGGCAGGATCTCCGGCCGCGACTACAACGCCATCTGCCTCCGGATAGGCTTCGCCATCGGCGGCGGCCACAGCCGGTAAAGGCCACATGTGAGATTATTTCTTTTACCCAAGGCCGCAAGTGACTGCAAATCAATAGCTTGAAAACTCGGGTGTAAGGCCGGATTCCGTGGAAAATCTTTGCGGAGTCTTCATATTTTCAATATATTTGTTCTGCTGAGAACCAGTTAAACATTGACGCTTATGAAAAGGTTTTCCTCATTAATTTCAGCGACGCTGCTGGCCGCAGCCCTTCTCACCGGCTGCGACATGGTGCACTACTATTTCTCCTCGTCGTATGTCCTGGGCTACATGGAAGTCGGCGGCATCGAGCTCAAGCAGGAGGGAGGAGCCATCGCGATACTGCCCGATGCAGTCGCCGGAAGAGTGTCCGTCCAGTCCGAAGGAAAGGAGAGGGAGCAGTATGACGCAATCTGCGCGGAGCACGGCGACGTGGCCTACAACCGCAACGTGGGCCTCGTGAGCGACATCATCACCGAGTGGGGGCTCCATCCCGACATCGCCTCCGTCACCGTGACCAGCGACAAGGACTTCGACGCCGCGCATCCCGCAGGCACGCCGCTCAACGACTGCACGGAACTGACCTACTGCAGCGCCTATGACTACGTCAGCAGCGGGTATGACCAGTCATTCCTGACCAACGACACCCCGAAAGAGAAGACCGAACCCCTCACCGAAGTCTCCGCCGGAGAACTGTCCCTGATGCTGGAAGACTACGGCCGGCTCACGTTCACCGCCTCGCCGGAGACTAAGGGCGCGCACCGCATCAGCGTCACCCTGAACGCCGCCGACGGACGCCGCTTCTCCGCCAGCATGGATTACGAATTCAACTAAAGACACCTCAACCATGAAAAAATCATACATCATCGCAACCCTGCTCGCCGCTCTGTGCACCTTCTCCGCCGCGGCACAGGACGAGTTCCGGAGAATAGAGTTCGAACCTTCGGTCGGCATAGCCATTCCGGGCTACGGCGGAGGCGAAGGTTTCAAGGCCGGCGTCGCCCCGAGCCTCGCGCTCGAACTGCGCTACAATCTCAACTCGCTCCCGATGAGCATGGGTCTCGAGGCGGCATGGACCAGCGCGGCCGTGACACGCAGCGCCATCGACGCCGGACAGGCCACCTCCAACTGCAACTCCGCAGCGCTCTCGCTCACTGCCGACTACTATCTCCGCCGGGGCGGGCGTACGGCATTCTTCTTCGGCGCAGGCGTCGGAATCGCCGACAGATACCGCCTGCAGACCGACACCGACTATGCCTACAACCTCCTGAAGCATGCTGCGGGCTGCGTGTTCACCCCGCGCATCGGAGTAGAGTTCTGGAACCACCTCAGGCTGACCCTCGACGCCAGAATAGCAGGACGAGACTATAGCACCGTCGAATTCCGGATCGGCTACGCCTTCGGCGGCGGAAAGAGACAATAGTCGGAATAATTCCTTACCTTTGCCCGGTGCATCGGAGCCCTGAGACAGACAGAGGCGGCTGATGCTCCGGGAATTTATGTACTACGTCTCCAAGAAATTCGAAATAGCCGCCAGCCACAGGCTGCAGACCGAACCGCCGACCAAGTGCTCGCGCCTCCACGGCCACAACTACCGGGTGGAGATATTCTGCCGCTCGGAGGAGCTCGACGCAAACGGCATGGTGGCCGACTTCGGGCTGATCAAGGCCAGGGTGTTCGACGCGCTGGACCACCGCGACCTCAACGAGGTTCTGCCCTTCAACCCGACCTCCGAGAACATCGCGCGCTGGATATGCGGGCAGGTGCCTCACTGCTACAAGGTCTCCGTGCAGGAGACGAGCGGCAACACGGCCGTCTACATCAAGGACTTCGTGCCGGGAGACCTATAAACCTCAGACCAGATGATAACGGAAGAACAGGCAAGGCAGGACATAAGGGAGCTGCTCGAATACATCGGCGAAAACCCCGACAGGACCGGACTCAGGGACACCCCCGACCGTATGCTCCGGATGTTCCGGGAGATATTCCGCGGCTACGACCCCGCACAGAAGCCGGAGATAACCACCTTCCCCAACGGGCAGGACGGAATCGTCTACGACAACATGGTCGTGGACTCCGGCACCTTCTACTCGGTCTGCGAGCACCACTGCCGCACCTTCTTCGGCGAATACTGGTTCGCCTACCTGCCCAATCCGAAGGGCCGCATTCTCGGACTCTCGAAGATAGCGCGCGCAGTGGACTACTGCGCCTCCCGCCTGCAGGTGCAGGAGCGGCTGGTACACGACGTCGTGGAGATGCTCACCGAAGCCCTCGGCGACGAGAACCCGCCGCGCGGAATGGCCCTGATGATGCGCGGACGCCACATGTGCAAGGAGGGCCGCGGAGTGCGCAAGCCAGGCATGATGACCACCACCTGCCTCACCGGCGCCTTCCGCACCAACCCCCAGGTGCGCGCCGAATTCCTCTCGTATGTCGGGAAAGTCTAGATGGTTCTGAGCCAGGCCTCAAGCACGGGGTCGGAAATGTACACCTGCCGCTTTTCAACATCAATCAGCTCCTTTTTAATCAGAGCACGCTTTATGGTGCTGATATTGGCCGTCGAACCGAGCTGATATTTATGAATTATCTCCTGCCGCCCGAATTCACCATGAACTCCATCAAGAACAGCACGCAGGAAATTCATCTGATAAGATGTAAGATTTTCTGTCTGCTTCTCGAACAAAGGCGTATTCTGCTCTATCAGATCCTGATACGCATCATTGAAAATATCTTCCGAAGCCTCGGTCTCCGTATGCGTCCATACAAGCCACGCCAGCTGCTGCACGTATGCTGAATGATTCTCCACAGTGGCACAGATTTTTTCAGCCAGTTCACCGGAAATACTTTTCCCAGTAGCTTTGAACCTGCCACAGATATAATCGACCCAGTCCGCAGTACCTATTTTCTGAAGATAAACGGCATCTCCGAATTTATAGAACGGATAGCTTTTCCGCTCAAACAACTCGTTCATCAGATGCTTCTTGCTGCCGAACAAGCAATATGACACGGATTTCTGAAGCTGCCATACGGCGCGCAGGCGTTTTTGAAAGGTCTTGGAGTCCCTGAACTCCCCTATCTGCTGGAATTCGTCTATGCAGACAACGATTCTGCAATGTTTCTTCTGCGCTATCTTCTCGGGAAGCTGCAGAATATCGTCAACGTCCCGGCTTTGCGGATCCAAATCGAACGAGACGGAAAAATCCATCGCCGGATCAGCGCTCATTTCGATCTTCGGTCTGACACGCGAAAGAAATGACTTCGCGTTTTCCGCCCATTCTTCGAATCTGGAAGAGGTTTGACGCAACACGGCGCCGGCGAATACATCGTAGAAATCAGCATCGCTGCGACAGGGGAAAATGTCAAGATAAACAATCTTCAAGTTCTCTTCGCGGGCGAGGGAACACACTTTCTGAACCAATGACGTCTTTCCCCACCTGCGCGGAGAAATCAGCACCGTATTGATTCCGTGCCTGAAATTGGATAGCAGGCGTTCCGTCTCTTTCTTGCGGTCGGTGAAATTTGCGTTGTGTTGCTTATCTTTGTTCTCTGAAATTCAGAACATAAAATGTACAAGGTCAAGAAGACAATGGAGATTTCGGCAAGCCACAGTCTGCATTTCAGCAAGGCGGGGGCCGACGAGCCGATGCACGGGCACAACTGGACCGTGACCGTATGGTGCCGCGGAAGGGAGCTCGACGAGGACGGCCTGCTGGTCGACTTCCTCGACATCGAGAAGCGCATCCACGACTACCTTGACCACGGCAACCTCAACGACCTGCTGCCCTTCAACCCCAGCACCGAGAATCTCGCCCGCTGGATCTGCGAGCAGGTGCCCCACTGCTACCGGGTGGACGTGAAGGAATGCGAAGGCAACGAAGCCAGCTACGAGGCGGATACGAATCAAGCCTGATATATAATCATCATAAGCTATGAAATATACTTTCGTCTCAATATCTTCGCAAGTAGACAAATTCTTGCAAGATAAAGAATCTGGTACCGTAGAATTCAAGTCCGCCTTGGGCGGTTTTCCAAAATCTTTTTGGGAAACATATTCCGCTTTCGGCAATACCCAAGGAGGAGTCATAATTTTAGGAGTAAAGGAACATGACGGAATATTCGAGCCGAATAATCTGTCAGATGAAGCTATCGACAAGTTGCAGAAAGACTTCTGGAACGGTGTACGCAACAAAAATACAGTCAACATCTGCCTGCTGCAGCAAAAAGATGTGGAAGTCGGAATAATAGGCAGGTGCAAGGTTCTCGTGTTCCATATACCTGCGGCGAGACGGGAACAACGGCCTGTGCATTGTACCCTGGATGCATTCAACGGCACATACCGCAGGAATTATGAAGGAGACTACCTGTGTTCTCCAATGGAAGTGAGACGGATGTTTGCAGATGCGGACATCTCGCGCCCTGCTGACGGACGCATACTGAAGAACTTCTCTTGGGACGATATTGACCGCCCTTCGCTGAATCAGTACAGGCTGCTGTTCAGTGTGGCAAGACCAAGTCACCCCTGGCTTTCATTGCCCGACGAGGAGTTGATGCGCAAGTTGGGCGGATATCGTAAAGACAGGGAAACCGGAGAAGAGGGTTTTACCGTAGCGGGACTGCTGATGTTCGGAAAGTTCGACTCCATACGTGACGAAAACTGCGTCCCTCGTTTCTTTCCGGACTATAAGGAGATTCCGGTCAATACCATGGAGCAGAGGTGGATTGACCGCATTTATCCCGACGGCTCATGGGAAGCCAATCTATTTCAGTTCTATCGTAGAGTGTTGCCAAAGTTACAAGAAGTTGTACCGACGCCTTTCAAGCTTGAGAACAGCCAACGCATAGATGAAACTCTGGCACACGAGTCCATCCGTGAAGCATTGGCAAACCTGTGTATCCATGCCGATTATAGCGAAGAGTCTTCCCTATTGGTATATCGTTTCCCTAATCGCCTGTTGTTTCCAATCCAGGGACAATGCTGGTTACTCCAATGCAATTTTACAGCGGAGGAGAAAGCGTATGCCGGAACACCCATCTCCAGACCATGTTCATGATGTTAGGATCAGCAGACAAGGCAGGCAGCGGAGGCGACAAGATCCTCAAAGGGTGGGACTCAATAGGCTTGATTCATCCATACATAAGCGAAAGATCACAGCCGAACAAAGTGGAATTGCTTATGCCTCTGGAATCTTTGATGGATAAGCGTATAACACAAGAACTACAGAAAAAATTCGGGGAAGCCTGCAAATCCTTGAACAATGACGAGCTGATGGTGCTTGCTTTGGCTCTTACGGAAAATATAATAAACCACGAACGCCTGCGTTATGCTCTCCCTCTGCATCCTGCAGATATAACCCGTATCCTTCAACGTCTTACAAAACTCGAAATGCTCACATCCGATGGTCATGGAAGAGGCACCATATACCGGCTTAAGGATTCCTACTCCAAGCAAGCCTTGCAAGGCTCAGGGCAAACCTTGCAAGGCTCAGGGCAAACCTTGCAAGCAGAGACAACTGGACCAAGACATATATCAAGAAATATAATGTATGAAAAAATCGTGTCTTTCTGTTCTGATTGGCGCTCAGCGGAAGAGATAGCGGTTTTCGTTCAAAGAAGCAAAAGGTATTTGACCAATGAAATACTGCCTGAAATGAGCGCTTTGCTGGATCTCAAATATCCGCAGGTCAAGAGACATCCCGACCAACAGTATCGAAGAAAATCAATTGAAGACCAAAAGGAGCAATGAATTATGGGGAAATATATCCTGCCGGCCATTCTCGGAATACTGCTTTTTCTGCCGGAGGCACACGCGATAATTCCTGACCGGAACTACATCCGCCTGCCGCAGGACGCAGGCCTGATCTACAAGAAGCTGGACGTGACCACCGAGGACGGGCTCCGGATCGAAACCTGGTTCTATCCCGCACAGGATTTTCCTGAAGAGAACAGCGGGCAGCAGGACATGCTGCCATACAGGACCATCGACGAAGAAAAGAGGCCTGCCCTGGTCATCTGCAACGGCGATGCGGGAAACATGTCGTACCAGCAGATAGACCTCGCAATGATCTACGCCTCATGCGGATTCAACGTGGTGACCTTCGACTGGAGAGGATTCGGGGCAAGTTCGGAGTTCGAAATGGACAACGACTATCTCTGCTACACCGAAATGCTGGAAGACTACAGGGCGGTGCTGGCCGCCGTCAAAGAGCAGAAGGAGGTCGACGGGGACCGCATCTTCCTGATGGGGTGGTCGACCGGCGCGTATCTGAGCATGATCACGGCCTACAACGATGAGAACGCCGCAGGCTGCATCCTCTCCGGCGTCCCGTCCACGTTCGAGGAAATCATCCCTGTCCTTGTCAGGAACCACCCTGCCGGGAAGACCGAAGCCGAACTCATCGTGCCCGAAGACTTCCCGGAGGAGCAGATGCCTGCGCTCATAGCGCCGGACTTCAAAAAGCCGATCATGATCATTGCCGGGTCAAAGGACGACCGCACGCCGCAGTGGATGGCCGAAAAAATCTACGACGCCCTCCCGGAAGACACGTTCAAGAGGCTCTCCATATTCGAAAACGCCGGTCACGGAGGAACGGACGCCCCGTATTTCCTCGACACGCCCCGCTATGTCGAAGAGACGGCGACATTCATCCTGGAGGCTGCAGAGCAAAATCCGCAATAGACAGATCATCCGTCCGCCAATATATTGACGTGCCGTCTGCCATATTGTTCCGAGACAGGCTTTTCGCGCCTGTCGAGGGACAGATATGGCAGGCGGACTCTCTATAGTTTATAATATGACGACAGTATCGCCGCGAACCAGCTCGGAGGCAGCACGGCATTGATGAAGACCGACAGGCGCTGCTCCAGCGAAGCGACCACATAGCGGTAGCGCGGGTTGCGCATCCTCACTATCTTCGAGACCTTGCGCGCCAGCACCTCGGGCTTCAGCCCAGAACTCTCGTCGTGCTCGATGCTCTCGAGCGACTTCGCGTAGGTCGTGTAGACCTCGTAGGCCTCCGGGTCGGCCACGCTCCTGCGCTGCGCCGTGAAACCGGTGGAGAAATCGCCTGGCTCCAGCACCACCACCTTGATTCCGAAAGCCCTGGTTTCGAGCCTCAGCGCCTCGCAGTAGCCCTCTATCGCGAACTTGGAAGCCGAGTACAGCCCCTGGAACGGCAGACCCATCAGTCCGCCGATGGAGCTGAGGCAGATGATCTTCCCGCCTCCCTGGCGCCGCATGACCGGCACCACGAAATGCAGGAAACGCACCATTCCGAGCCAGTTCACGTCCATCTGCCGGCGCGCGTCCTCCACGGAATTGAACTCCAGCGGACCGCCTATGCCCATGCCGGCGTTGTTGATGAACACGTCGATGCGCCCTTCGGCGTCGGTGACCTGCTTCACCGCGGCCTCGACCTGCGAGTCGTCGGTGACTTCGGCATGGATATAGACCACGCCGGGAATATGCTCCACCTCGCGGCGGCAGGTGCCGTAGACCTTGTGGCCCTCGCCGGAGAGCCGCTCGGCCATGGCCTTGCCGAAGCCGGAGGATATGCCGGTTATCAGGATTACCATTTCTCAGGAGATTTTATGCGATCACACCGACTTCCCTGAAGATGCCGGTCAGCTTCTCCACGGCTTCGTCGACCTGGGCGGTGCTGTGGGTCGCCATCAGCGCGAAACGGATCAGCACATCGTTCTCGGGCACCGCGGGGGCGATGACCGGAGTGATGAAGACTCCGCGCTCGTAGGCCATGCGGACGATAGTCATCGCCTTGATGGTGTCGCGCACGAAGAGCGGGATGATGGGGGTTTCGGTGCGGCCGATGTCGAAGCCGGCCTCCCTGAACAGCTTGTGGGCGTGACGGGTCACCTTCCAGAGGTTCTCGCGGCGCTCGGGCTCCTCAATCATGATGTCGAGCGCCCTGGAGGCGGCCGCCACGGAGGCGGGGGTCATCGACGCGCTGAAGATCAGGGAGCGGGAGGTGTGCTTGATGAAGTTGATGACCTCCTTGTCGCCGGCGATGAAGCCGCCGAGGGAGCCGAAGCTCTTGGAGAAGGTGCCCATGATCAGGTCGACGTCGTTGGTGAGCCCGAAGTGGCTGGCGGTGCCGGAGCCGTTCTCGCCGAGCACTCCGAGGCCGTGGGCGTCGTCGATCATCAGGAAGACTCCGTATTTGTCGCAGAGGCGCACGAGTTCGGGCAGCGGGGCGATGTCGCCTTCCATGGAATAGACTCCGTCGACCACGATGAGCTTGGAAGCCTCGGGCGACGCGGCCCTGAGCTTCCTCTCGAGGGCCTTGGTGTCGTTGTGGGCGAACTTGCGCACCTCGGCGAACCCGAGGCGGCTTCCGTCGATAATGCAGGCGTGGTCGAGGGCGTCGAGGTAGGTGTAGCCTCCGCGCATGCCGAGCGTGCTCACGACTCCGAGATTCACCTGGAATCCGGTGCTGTAGGTCACCGCTTCGTCCTTGCCCACGAACTTGGCGAGCTTGGCTTCAAGCTCTTCGTGGATGTCGAGGGTTCCGTTCAGAAAGCGGCTGCCCGAGCAGCTGGTTCCGTATTTGCGAATGGCCGCGATTGCGGCTTCCTTGAGTCTGGGGTCATCGGA
>JADILW010000003.1 GCA_017695095.1 Candidatus Cryptobacteroides avistercoris
CTCCGGTGAATCCCGGACACGGAACCAGGCCGCCTCACGCGACTGCGCCCCGTCCCACACCCCGTCCCACGCCGAGCAGGGTTCACCCCAACCGCAAGCCGCCCATCCCTCACAACCGCCCTGTCAGCTTCTGGAACCGCGGACGGCACTATTTCGGCTACAGAATCACCAGCCTGCCTCCGCGCCACGTGCGCCGGGTGTACTGGGGTGTTCCGTACTACATAATCGACGGAGTGTACTATCGTCTGGTGTCAGGGGCCTACTACATCTGCCGTCCTCCGTTCGGAGTCGTGTTCACTCCCACGGTCAGCCTTGCCGGAGCGATATGCAGCTTCGCCTACTATGCTGACTCCTACTACCGATACAGGACAGTCAACGAGAACGCGAACCTGATCACCCAGCAGAACAGAATCATAGCCGAGAACAACGCCACGATTGCCGCCCAGAACGAAATCATAGCCCGTCAGAACGAACTTCTGTCCGGTCAGGGCGCCTCCACCGCGGCAGGCCTGGCGTCGATGAACTCGCAGCGCGCCGCCGAATCCGGACGCCTTGCCGACAGCCTGGGCCTCGTCCAGAGCTATGCTTCGGTCAATGAGGAATATTACTACGACGACGGCGTGTTCTTCACGAGGAACGCCTCCGGAGAGTATCAGACCATAGTGCCGCCCGCGGGCGCGCTCATCGAGGAGCTCCCCGAGGACTACCGCGTCGTCACTCTCGACGGAGAGGAGTACTATGCTGTCGACGACACCGTCTACCGCATGACGGCGGTCGGCGGGACGCCCTACTTCGAAGTTCTCGGCCAGATGACCGGCTCTCTGGCGGAGATGTACTCCATTTAGAAACCAGGTGTATTCAGAAACGCACCTCCGGAGCTTCCGGGGGTGCGTTTTGCGTCATTGTCCTATAAGGTGGCGGAAACTGTTCTCCAGTTGCCGCTGGTCGCCCGAGGTCAGAAGCTCTATTCCGGGGTCCGGGTCGTCCATGGCTATGTTCTTCTGTCTGAGGATGTCCCGCAGATGCCTTGCGACAGCGGGCGCGGGGTCGATGAACCTGACTCCCGGCCCCGTGATTTTCCGGAGCACGGGCAGCAGGAAGGGGTAGTGGGTGCAGCCGAGCACTATGATGTCGGCCCCGGCGGCTATCAGCGGACGGAGGCTGCGCTTCACGGTCTCCTCGGCCGCCGGGCCGCTGAGCTCGCCCCGCTCCACGAGCTCTACGAAGCCCGCACCCACGTGCTCGACAACTTTGATGTCGTCTTCGACGCCGTGCTTGAGCTTCAGGTAGTTCGAGCCCTTGAGGGTGCCGGCCGTGGCGAGCACTCCTATCACTCCCGCCCTGGTGCCGAGCGCCGCCGGCTTGACTGCCGGTTCCATGCCGATGAAGGGGATGCTGAATTCGGAGCGCAGGGTGGTGATGGCAGCCGCGGTGGCGGTGTTGCAGGCGATTACCATGGCCGACGCGCCCCTGGAGAGCATCATTCCGGTGATCTCCCGGCATCGGTCGCGTATGAATTCGGGCTTTTTCTCGCCGTAGGGGCAGTTCGCGCTGTCGGAGAAGTAGACATAGCGCTCGGAGGGGAGCAGCTTGCGTATCTCCCTGTACACCGAGAGTCCTCCGACTCCGGAATCCATTATCCCTATGGTCGCCATATCATACAAAGTTAGAAACTGTTTTGGTTTTGTCAAATGTGCGTGTCAATGAGAATATTTCTTAAATTTGCACGATATGATAACTCAGGAGCAGATCAAGGGATTGCAGGAGCGCGTGGAGACGCTCAGGAAATGCGTGGACATCGACGCCAAGCGCGCGGAAGTGGAGGAAAAGGAGAAGAGGAGCCAGGAGCCTGATTTCTGGAACGACCCCAAGGAGGCCGAAGCCTTCCTGAAGGGGATGAGCGGCGTGAAATCGTGGGTGACCGCCTTCGACGAGGCCGGCTCGGCGGTGGATGACCTCGAGGTGCTCCTGGAACTCGAACCCGACAGCCCGGAGACCGACTCGGCCTATGCCCGCGCGGTATCGCTTGTGGAGAAGCTGGAGCTGCGCAACATGCTCGGCGGCGAGGGCGACTCGCTCGGAGCGGTGCTGACCATCAACTCGGGAGCCGGCGGCACCGAGGCCAACGACTGGAGCGCGATGCTCATGCGAATGTACATGCGCTGGGGTGAGAGGAACGGCTACAAGATGACCGTGACCGAGCTCATCGACGGCGACGAGGCGGGAATCAAGTCCGCCACCGTGCAGTTCGAGGGCGACTACGCCTACGGCTACCTCAAGGCGGAATCCGGAGTGCACCGCCTGGTGCGCATCTCTCCGTTCAACGCCCAGGGCAAGAGGCAGACGACCTTCAGCTCCGTGTTCGTCTATCCTCTGGTGGACGACACCATCAACATCGAGATCAACCCCTCCGACATAGAATGGGACACCTTCCGCTCCGGCGGCCACGGCGGCCAGAACGTCAACAAGGTGGAGACCGGAGTGCGCGTGCGCCACATCCCCACGGGCATCACGGTCGAGAACACCGAGACCCGCAGCCAGCAGGACAACCGCCAGAACGCGCTGCGCATCCTCAAGTCGAGGCTCTACGACATCGAGCTCAAGAAGCGCCAGGAGAAGCAGGCGGAGCTCGAAGGCCAGAAGAAGAAGATCGAATGGGGTTCGCAGATACGTTCCTACGTGCTCCATCCCTACAAGATGGTGAAGGACCTGCGCACCGGCTATGAGACCGCCGATACCCAGGGGGTGCTGGACGGCGACCTCAACGAGTTCATGAAAGTATTTCTAATGCAGAACTGACATAATTATGACAGAATTCAAGTATGAGCCCATGTTTCAGCTTGGCGAGGACAAGACTGAATACTACAAGGTTCCCGGCTCGGAACAGTATGTGAGCACTTCGGAGTTCGAGGGCCACAAGATTCTCAAGGTCTCTCCCGAGGCCCTGACGCTGATGTCCAACACGGCCTTCCGCGACGTGAGCTTCATGCTTCGCCGCTCCCACAACGAGCAGGTTGCGAAGATTCTCCGCGACCCCGAGGCTTCGGCCAACGACAAGTACGTGGCGCTGACCTTCCTGCGCAATGCCGAGATCGCCTGCAAGGGCAAGCTGCCTTTCTGCCAGGACACCGGCACAGCCATCGTCCACGGAGAGAAGGGCCAGCAGGTGTGGACCGGTTTCTGCGATGAGGAGGCGCTGAGCCTCGGAGTCTACAAGACCTACACCGAGGAGAACCTCAGATATTCACAGAACGCCCCTCTGGATATGTACAACGAGGTCAACACCAAGTGCAACCTGCCCGCCCAGATCGACATCGAAGCCTGCGAGGGCGACGAATACCGCTTCCTCTGCGTGACCAAGGGCGGCGGCTCCGCCAACAAGACCTACCTCTATCAGGAGACCAAGGCCATACTCAATCCCGGCACCCTCGTGCCCTTCCTCGTGTCCAAGATGAAGACTCTCGGCACGGCGGCCTGCCCTCCCTACCACATTGCCTTCGTGATAGGCGGAACCTCCGCCGAGAAGAACCTGCTCACCGTGAAGCTCGCCTCCACCCACTACTACGACGAGCTCCCCACCACCGGCGACGAGTGCGGACGCGCCTTCCGCGACGTGGAGCTTGAGAAGCAGCTGCTCGAGGAGGCATGGAAGATCGGCCTCGGTGCCCAGTTCGGCGGCAAGTATTTCGCCCACGACGTGCGCGTGATACGTCTGCCCCGCCACGGCGCGAGCTGCCCCGTCGGCCTCGGAGTCAGCTGCTCGGCCGACCGCAACATCAAGGCGAAGATCAACGCCGACGGCGTGTGGATAGAGAAGCTCGACGACAAGCCCTACGAGCTGATTCCCGAGGAGCTGCGCAACGCCGGCGAGGGCGACGCGGTCAAGATCGACCTCGACCAGCCCATGTCCGAAGTGTGCAAGCTGCTCAGCAAATATCCCGTGAGCACCCGTCTGAGCCTCAGCGGAACCATCATCGTGGCCCGCGACATCGCGCACGCGAAGCTCAACGAGAGGCTCGACAGGGGAGAGGACCTGCCCCAGTACTTCAAGGACCATCCCGTATATTACGCCGGTCCCGCGAAGACTCCCGCCGGCTATGCCTGTGGCTCCATGGGCCCGACCACCGCGAACCGCATGGACCCCTATGTGGACCGTTTCCAGGACCACGGCGGCTCCATGGTGATGATAGCGAAGGGCAACCGCACCCAGGTGGTGACCGACGCCTGCAAGAAGCACGGAGGATTCTACCTCGGCTCCATCGGAGGCCCCGCCGCCGTCCTCGCCCAGAACAACATCAAGTCCATCGAGTGCGTGGAATATCCCGAGCTCGGAATGGAGGCCATCTGGAAGATCAGGGTCGAGGATTTCCCCGCCTTCATCCTCGTAGACGACAAGGGCAATGACTTCTTCAAGACCATTGCCTGACAAAAGGCGGATTCGCAGAATGATGAAGTCTCTCGAAGCGGAATTTCTCGCTTCGGGAGACTTGTTTTCTCTCCACGGTCCCGTTGAGGAGACGGTCAGGATAATGTCGGAGCTGGAGCGGCTGGAGCAGTTCCGTAACGCTTCGTGCATGCTCGCCTACATGTCCATGCCGGGCGAGGTGCAGACTCCGGACTATGTGGCCAGGTGGCGCGCCGCCGGGAAGCGGGTCGTGCTTCCCAGGGTGGTCGGAGAGACTCTCGAGTTGCGGGAATATGATCCTGCGGCGCTGGTGTCCGGCTATCGCGGAATCCCCGAACCGTCGGAAGCCGCCCCGCTGGTGAGGCCGTCGGAAGTCGGGCTCGCCGTGGTGCCCGGAGTCGCCTTCTCCTTCCAGAAGGGCCCCGACGGGGTGGAGAGGTTCTATCGTCTCGGCCGAGGAGGCGGTTTCTACGACAGGCTTCTTCCCATGCTCGACTGCCCGTTGGTGGGAGTATGCTACCCCTTCCGCTTCGTGGACAGCCTGCCCCTCGACGAGTGGGACATGCCGCTCGACCTGGTGGTAAGGTAGGCTGTGAGAACTTTGCCGTATCTCATTATTGCCGGTTATTGCTGTAATTTATCTATCAATAAAGAACGAACAAGTTCATAACCTGATTGAGGGTTGAATTCTCTGTCAGGGCGAATCAGATTTTGCGTATCACCCAGGAAATCCGGATCTGACATCTTCCCCTCCATATTGTTGATGAATTGCTTGTATGTTGGCGGCTGTTGTACTGTAAAGGACATATAACGTTTGTAGCAGCGAAGTATTTCATCAATATTTACGGTGGCTTCAGTCAGTGCGATATATAAATCAAAAAGGTCTCTTCCTTTTTTTCGTTGATATAAAGCCCTGAGTTTTGTTCCCAGAAGTTCATTCAGACAATATGTCGTTATCTCGCATTTGCCGGAAAACCAGCTGTTTTCCATCTCAAACGGTATTTTAACCAATCCGAGTTCGTTGAAATGTTCAAAACAATTTATCTCGATTTTCAATCGCATCGGAATGGTAGGAGGAATCTCGGACTCCATGCGAAACAACATTGTATTATTATATCGTTTTTGTTTGGTCACTCTGTCCGGTAAGAAATTCAGGACCTCGCCGAGTCTGAACATGATTGGTTTTATAGGTCCCGGTGTGATTTGCACCAAATCAATATCTTCACTGTACCTGGGCTGTGGTGACAAGTATAGCTTATGAAGTGCCGTACCTCCCCTGAAAGCCAACTGTGAGGCAAGGAATTCATCGCTGAAAATGGCGACCAGCGCACGGGAAATGATAAGGTCTTGTTCCACTTGCGCATTGTTATTCCACGGGACAATTTTATTCCATTGGGTAATAGCTGTTCTGTTTACCATAGTTCGTCTGGTTCTATTATCGAATTTATATTAACTTTCCAACGAGTGTTCTTTTCTGCGGCTTTTTCTGCCCGATGGGTACTTAACGGGACGTATCTGAAACGCCTGGTATATGACAGCAATTCCGTATAGAGCATGTCCGCCACCGTTTTCTGTTCAAGTATCTCCTCAAGTATGTACCCCAAACGTTGTATGGTGGCAACTGATGTATAGCAGAACAATTTTTGGGAGGCGCCCCTGAAATCCATCTTATCGGCCAGTTCCTCCAAAATGGTAGCGGCTCTTGAGAAGCCGCCGATATGCTGTTCGTACTGCACGATATCAATGGAGGTCAATTCCACATTTGAATAGTGGATCACTCCGGTTTCAGAGTTCTTCGACAGCAAAAGGTCCGATGGTATCTCTTTCCGGTATGTCCATACGAGTGTGTCGTTTTTTGATGGTGATGTGGACGGCTTTGGATATTTTGTCGTCACTGAAAACTTTTGCGGGCGCTGGTGCGCAGCACCCAGGATTTCAGCAGCGCTCAACAGACTTATATAGTACGGCTTTTTCAGATATGACATCAATTGGTCTATATAGTAGACAGGAGGAATAACCCTTTTGGCGGCATATTGGGGAGGGATAATAATATAAAATCCCCTATAGGCAGAATATAGAATACCTTGAGACGATAATCGGAAAAGCTCATTCCTTATGACCTGTTCCGAATAATTGGGAAATGTCCGCCTTATTTCTTCAACGGAAAAAGTCGGGAAGCCACTTATTTCTCTATGCCGAATCCATCCTCTGATTGTCATATCAAACGGTTTTTATGCAAAGGTAATCAAATATAGGTTATTTATGCACTATTTTGGCGCATTCTCGAGCCGAGTTTTGGAAAAAGTGGATATTCTTTGCGGTTATGCCACGATTTGGCATAGGTTATAGTGATATTTGCCATATAAAAGATTTTGATATGGTGGAGATTCACACATTGTCGGCCGCTGATTTCAAGCATACGATGAAGAGCAACGACCTGTATGACTGCAATATAGAGCAGCGTACGGATGTCGCTGTCATTTCCATTGCCAACTCGTCCGAAGACAGCGAACCAGACGATATCTTCGCAAACGGGCCTTCGTCGAGGTGGTTCCGGCAACGGCACAGGAATGTGCTGAATCTCATATTCGACGATGTTTCAGCTTCAGGGACTGAACCGCTTGCCGGCTCTTCTGACGGAGACGGCTATGTCATTTTCGATGAGAGAATGGCCTGCGAAATAGCCGCTTTCGTGGATGCTAACAAGGACGTCGCCGTCTGGATAGTGCATTGCAGCGCCGGAGTGAGCCGCAGCGGTGCTGTGTCCAGGTGGCTGAAAGACAGGCTGGAGTTCAAATACGGCATCGAGGCGAACAATGTCGACGGCAGGCACGCCGTTCCCAACGCGTATGTGCTGGAGGTGCTGGACAGGGTGCTGTATCTGTAGACTATGGGGCAGATAATAATAAAGGCCAGGGCTCTGGACTGGACCGAAGGCAATGTCGGGCATGTTCATGTTCTGCTGGACGGTGGGACTTGTAAGGTGGACTGGGGAGACGGGCATACTTCCGGTATGGCGGCAAGGGGCTTGGAATGGGTGACGTCGGACCATGTATATCCGGAGGGCAGCAGGAAGTCCGGGGACAGGTTCTACATCGTCATATCTTCCTGCTCCGAGAATATCACCGGCATTCTTGCGAGCAAGGGTGAAATGCAGGTTGAGGACATCGACATCAGCGGATGCCAGTCCCTGACCTATTTCCATGCATCATGGCTGATAGACCATTTCGACCTCGGAAAGAATCCGGGAATCAGGAAGATTGAGCTCCAGGGGAAGGCCTGCGCCCTCGCCGACTTTTCAAACAGCAGGGAATTGAGGGAGCTGAGTGTCGAATACGGGGATGCAGGCTTTACCAGGCTGGATTTGACCGGTTGTGGCAAACTGGAGACCCTGAACTGCCGTTTGAACAATCATCTGACGCGCATAGCCATCAGCAACCGCTCGGCATTGAAGGAAGTTGTCTATGAGTCAACTCCGTTGGTGGGCCGCTGCCTTGAAGTGCTGGACAGAATTGTCGTCCGTCAGAACGGAGGCACCGTCACGGAAGCTGCCGGCGAACTTGATTGAAATTCATATTTGCCGGTCAATCTCTATATTGATTTCAGTCTCGAACTTGCGCACATAGAGGAAGTCCGTTATCGCGAACTTTGTATGGTCTAACAGATGATGGAACGGACTTATGAGGTGCAGGTCTTTCGTGAGCTCCAGGTCGAGACCTTCATTCCAGTTCGGCGGCAGACAGTCCATGCCGGTCAGAGAATCGAAACTGTCACCGGAGTCCCGAGGGAGCGTAAGCGTGGATATTGTGACCCCGTCTTCATACAAGGGATTCCAGCCGCTGTCGCAGATTGCGTCCCACAGGTCCTGACGGTCGTCACCCTGCAACGGATGCAGTTCGGGATAGTCGTAGCCGAGAAAACATTTCGCTGTCAGTTCGATGCTGTCTCCGAAGGAATCCTTGTCCTTCATGTCCGCCCATATCCGCTGCGCCCGGTCGTACATCTCTTTCAAGGCGTTGCGCAGAGCGTCGTTGAATGCGATGATGTCCGGGAGAATCTCTTCCTGACGGGCGAGAACATGGCTGTTGATCAGGGTTTTTCTCAAATCGAGAAGAGCACGGCAGTGCGTATATAAGCTCGGATTCCGATCATCGTAAGTCATGATAATCTGCCGCTCTACGAGAGCCAGGTCTGGATTGGAGAGTATCGTAAGCATATCTGAAGTGTTTTGTTGCAAAATAAGCAGAAGCATCTGCCAAAAGAGGACACAAGTTCTACAGAAATATAACTTGAGTCATGTTTTGGCGCATGTCTATGGTATTTTTGCAGATAGAAAAAGAAAAGCAACAGCCCAGGTTGGACTTTTTTGAAGAAATGAAAAATAATCATATCTTTAAAAGAATTTTGACGAAAACGAACGTGTTGGTCAGTTCTCGGATACGAATCTGGAACATTCAAAGAAGAGAGAACAGGCGGACATCTTCTCACGTCATATCACTTGTGGTATGTGCGTGGGGCTGTTGCTTGTTTCATCTTCAAGGTTTTCCAGAACCTGTATCCTGAAATCGGCAGTGGCGCCACGCTTTCGTTTTGTGATAAATGGCATTAAGACTAAATAAACGATAATTATGGCAACAATTTCTATGATTGAACATCGTAGTGCCTGGTATGACATTTATGATGAGAGTGGCAAGAAGCAGAAGACCCTAAGTGACAGCATTGGAGAGGTATTAGGGTGGAGTTCGTCGTTCTTTATAGTACACAGACATTCCTGGTATGACCTGTATGATGCTTCCGGGAAAAAGTACAAGACAATGAGCGATTCAATCGGCTCGTTTGTCAGCATCTCCGGAGGTACATTCATCATGCGCCGGAGCGCCTGGCTGGACACATACGATAACTCCGGGAGAAAAGTCAATACAAGGACAGCACGTTAAACAATTTGTGATATGGAACCAATACTATCTATAAGTGAAATATTCAATTCTTATCTGAAGGACGACGAATATATGGTAATCCCGTCATACCAAAGAGGCTATGAATGGGATGCAGACGATATCAGAATATTGCTTGACGACATCGCCAAATTTGCGACAGCTGGCTTGGATAACGATAAATTCTATTGTCTGCAACACATCACCTTGATTAAGAAGAATGATAAAGACGGGCACACATTTTATAATATCGTAGACGGCCAGCAGCGTATTACCACATTGGCTATAATACTCTCATTCTACGGGAAAGGCCAAATGTTCGGGGACAAACTGCGATATGAGGTCCGGACTGAAACAGGAAAATTTCTGAAAGACTATATTTTCACACGGAAATACTGGAGAGGAAATTATTCTGAAAAGCCACGGCATAAAGACGAATATTATATTATGCAGGCTGCAGATATAGTCAGGAAATGGGAATCAGAAACTCCAAAACAAAAGGACTTTGCTCTTGAAGATTTCATTGATGCTTTACTCGCCAAAGTCAAGATAATCGTCAATGATGTAAGCGGCAATGAAGAAACTGTCTTCGCAAACATCAATGGCGTGAAAGCTGAACTTGACGGAGCCGACCTGTTGCGTGCAGTACAGATTACAAGGTCGGCAGAAGAAAAATATGAGACCTCAGATTCCGATACCCATAAAGAAAATAAAGAAAATAAAGAAAATAAAGTAAATGAGTACCGGGTAAAAATGGGAATGGAACTCGATTCTATCAATTTATGGTGCAATTTTCCGGAAGTCCGCAAATATCTTGAACTTTTTCTTCCTGAGAATGCTTTTGAGAAATCGGGCTTTTTTGTCAAAGATCATCCGATAGATTACCTGTACAGGATGATGTATGAGATTCATTCAGACAAGACTGCGAAGTTTGAATTTCGCTTCTTTGAGTACGGACTTAACAAAAACAGCAAGAATAATGATGACAACTGGGAAATGTATGAAGAACTGAAAAATATTTACAGTTCTTTATACGACTGGTATGGCGACAATGAAATATACCATTATACCGCCTATTTGTTTTCCCAGCATAAACAGAGTTTAAATTTTAAGACCATTTATGAAAAATGGGATAATCTTGGCTCTAAACAGGAATTTGCCAGATATCTTAAAAACATGATTGTTGAGATGTTGCTTCGCAGGTTCAATGACGAAGACAACGGTTCTGGCAATTCACAAAGTGATGCTCATGTTCAAGAATACAAGACTGATCTTTTAAAGGAGATTTCTGATATACAACATAACTGGTATGGAGATCCTATGTCAAGCACAATACTGATATTGTCTGATGTTATTCTCTGCACACGCAAAAATTCGCTGAACAGGTTGCCGATTGACCGTTTCAGACGCAATTCAGAAGACATAGAACACATCGGATGCAGGACTCCTAATGAGGAAGATTGTGCAGATACCATCAAATGGAGAGCATATATAGAGGAAATCGAGAAAAGCGGGATCGACATAGAGAAAGATACCATAAAACGATGGAAAGCAAGTCTTGAGAGTAGTTCTGATACACAAAAACAGATTGATAAAATCGTATCGGAACTGAATGCATACGGTTTGAATTCATTAGGCAACCTTGTCCTGCTTGACCAAAGTGTAAACCGCAGCTATCGTAATGCTTCATTTCACAAAAAGAAAATGATAATTCTTTCACATTATTTTGGGAACACAGAAGAAATCAAGGGAAAGAGTGAGAAAAATATAAAACCAATCCGCCCGTACACATTGAAAGTATTTTCATCAGAAGAAGATAACAAGTGGACACTTGAGGACATAAAAAGAACAGCGGAAGCTCTTTCCGGTACAATTAAAAAATTTATAGCATAATTTGCCATGGAACAGAAACATTTATCAGAACTACTTGAAAAGAATATAGTCGTACCAGAAATCCAGAGAGAATATGTCTGGGGGTCCCGAAAGGAAATATTCGTTCAGTTTATTGATACTTTAAAGGATGCAGAAGCCGGGAATATCAAATTAGGATTCCTCTATTCATATTCAAGGAACGGAGAAGAATATATTATTGACGGCCAGCAACGCTTTACCACTCTCGTGCTGCTGCTATATTATCTGTCACTTAAAAATCCGAAGAATACCGAAGATTTTAGACGGAGATTGAAGACAGATTCTGCCAATATGGCCTTTACATACCGAGTAAGGACTAATACAGAGCAGTTTATGAAAGATCTTTTTGCGAGCGGGGTCTGCTCACGGGAAGAGATACTGGACAGCCCATGGTATCACCAATATTATGATAATGATTTGACTATCAGGTCAATGATTAATTTTCTCGATTGTCTGAAGTCCACAGGGCTGGAATATGACTACGATAATTTGCTCAATGTGTCGTTCTGGTATTATCCTGTGGACAAGACCTCGATGGGGGAAGAACTGTATATAACGATGAACAGCAGAGGAAAGGCTTTGGACAGTGCAGAACACCTGAAACCTCTGCTTATGAAAAACGAACCGGACAAAGACAGGAACTGGGGTAGAATATGGGATAACTGGGAAGAATTCTTCTTCGGGATACTAGGCAAGAGGGAGATCAGTTGCATAAATGTGGCAATGAATAATTTCATTAGGCTTGTTTGGGAATTGGAAACCTGCGGAGAGCATGATGTACTTGACCCGACAGCGGCAAAAGAAGATATTGAACTTGGCAAAATTAATCTTAAGGAGATCTGGCATTATTTCACTGCCCTGGAGGCTTTGTATAATTCTGAGTTCAAGATAGAAATCAACAGGCTTTTCGGTGATGAAGTAAATGGGGTAAAAGATGCCAATATGTTGATTCTTAAATCTTTGTTATGCGCATGCAGATTCCATACGTTTGACAAATATGAACATAGAAGAGTATATGAACGGGTATACAATGCGTTCCAACGGAGACGGATATTGAATCATATACCTCTTCTAAAGCTTCTGAAAAAATATCGGGAATGTTATGGCGGAAAGACTTTTTATGAAATTATATTGGAGAACTGCGGCAAAAATTGGAACGACAAAGATTATCCGACACCTCCTTTTGACGAAAAAGAATGCAAACTGGTACAACTCATTCAGGATTCAATCAATAGAGATGATGATGAAATATCAATCAGTGGAATTCTTCCTTTGCTTGGTATTCTTGGCAAAATTAAATATTCTGACATTGAAGAGGAATTCTGGAGGGTGTGCAGACGCGATATAGGAAGTCATAAGATATGGAATGGAGACTTGTCAATACTAATCGGATGGAGTTGCGATGAAACAGGCAAGTTCGATTTGTCTAAATTCAGACATTACGCAGATTTAATTGATGCACTGTTTCCTGGGAAAGACAGTACCGGACATGAAATTGATCTGTTCCGAAGAGTTGTAATCGTCGGAATCCCGAATTACCAGCCGGTCAGTAGAGGTGGGTACAAAACTTTCGGGTGGGAATGGCAGGACTGGAGGAAACTAATCGATAATAATCCTGATGCTTTTAAGGAATTCATTGATGAAATAGGTGATGGAAGTCCAGAATCTATGAGCAGCTATATTCAAACACATTGTACTACGGTTAATAAGTATACTGATTTTGCCGTTGATAATTATCTGCTTGATTTTACGCATAATTCATGCTCTTGTGATATCAGAGATGATGAAAAAAGAAATGATTATAATATCTATGTCAAGGGCGGAATTTTAAGACATACCAGATGTATACTGCGCTATAATGCTTTAATCCTGAAGGAATTCGGAGGAGATTACAAGGCAGATAAAAGAAATGACAGACATTTGATAGGTATCGGGGAGTGGGGCGTCTGGTATTGGGCTGATAAATGGTATAACTGTGTCGTTATGGACAATGTACAATATAAGATAGACATACGATATGACAATAAGGAAAAATCATGCAGTCTGACAGTAAAATGCAGCAATAATGAACCTTGCGACTTAACCCTGCAGGGATTTGAATGGAGAGAAAAGGAGTATACTAAAGTAATCAGACAGACCGAGTTCAATCCGAAAGAAATCAAGCGGAAGGTCATTGAAACCATTAACGAAATCGATATGCAAAAAAAATAAACTGCACTTTGCCTGTCAATCCAGCCCCACTTGCGTCGCTTTTTGGCGCAGGTGGGCTTTTATTTTGTGTCTGTAAAAATGAATAAACTTATAAATTATGGCATTTGCTCATCTTCATGTCCACACTACTTACTCCATCTGTGAGGGAGTTGCCAGAATCGGAGAACTGTTCCGACGGGCAAAGGAATTGGGACAACTAGGACTGGCTATTACGGATCATGAAGTACTGTCTGGAGTTCCGACATTCCTGTCCGTGGCAAAAGAATATCCGAGTATTAAACCTGTTATCGGATGCGAGATATATTTGACCGACCACTATGACCATAAAATCAAGGATTACGGGCATCGCAGGCGTTTTCATCTGACGCTGCTGGCTAAGAATCTGACTGGCTATAGGAATTTAGTCAAAATCGTAACAATAAGCCATCTTGAGGGAAATTTCCTTGGCAAGCCGAGAGTTAGCCATGAAGTCCTCGCCACGCATCACGATGGGCTGATAGCCTTGTCCGGCTGTTTTGCCGGAGAGATACCTCGGGCGATATTGAACGATGACATGGATAAGGCGGAGGCTGCCATAAGATGGTACCAGGAGGTTTTCGGAGACGATTTCTACTTAGAAGTCATGGCGCACAACTGGTCGAAACCCGGCAAAGGCCACAATCTCAGAGAGAGACAGGACAAGGTCAATGCTGCAATCTTCGGTCTTGCCGAAAAGTATAACGTAGATGTTGTCGCGACTAACGATGTGCATTTCGTCATGAAAGAGGACGCGGCCTTGCAGGATGCCGTCTTGGCGGAATATCTGTTTGAAGGAGAACAGTACAGTCCGTTATGTACAGGAGAGGAGTATCTGAAATCCGAACAGGAAATGCTCGCACTTTTCCCTGAACATCCGGAAGTGGTCAGCAATACGATGAAGGTGCTGGACAAGGTGGAGCGTTACAGTATAGAGTGTCCTCCTGAGGTGCCGGATTATCCAGTTCCTGAAGGGTGTTCGCAGGATGAATTTCTTCGGCGGCTCTGTGAGGACGCTTTGGAACAGAAAGGGTGCAGCGACACAGCACATAGTGGCCGGCTTGAAAACGAACTCAAGATGGCAACAGAATCCGGATTTGCCAATCTGTTCCTGATTCTCAGGGATCTTGTATGGACTTGCAAGGGAAACGGAAAGATTCTGATTCCCGGAAGTAGAGATATGGTAAGTTCGCTTATAAATTATCTTCTGGGGATTGTGGAGTCTGATCCCGTTGAATCTAATCTGCCGGAGAGATTCCAAAGTAATCGCGAGTATAGATATCCGGAAATAAGGTTTATGGTCCACAAGGAAAATCTTCAATTTGTTGTATCATATCTGAGACATAAATATGGCTGGCAACATATGGCAGAGACCATACGCTACATTGGTCCAAGTTGGAATGAAGCTGCTGAAATTGTGGAAAAATTCAATTTGCCGCTTGACCGGCAGTATGATTTGTTCAAGACTCGTTATTCGGTTCAAGAACGAAAGGGAAGTATCCTTCTTGGGAAAAAGCCGATGTCGGAATATGTTCCGTTGTCATCGTTCGGTTCAGACAATGACATGGTCAGTCAATACTCTTGTTCCAATCTCTTGGATATCTCAATAGGGCCTGTCCTTATTGATTTTGTTCCAATTGATTGATTTAGACTGAAAACGAGGCCGCTTACGCAAAATCTGCCGTTTTCAGGTTCTTCGGGCCATTCGTGAGTCGGCATCAGCCGCGTATGTCATATTGTCTATCAGTCCTTTAGACACCCGATGGGAACTACATAAACTCCGTCTGCTCGACGATAGGCGAATTTCCCTGTTGCCGTCAGTATCATAAGGAAGGACGGGGCTTTCATCTTGTCCGTATCGATCTTTGCCGCCAATGTTTTCAGTGTAGCTGCGCCTTGCTCTATAAGCTGGTCTCCTCCGAGTTTTATCTCGACAAGCCCGAATCTGCCGTTGCGCAGGTGGACGACGGCGTCACATTCGAGGCCGTTCTTGTCCCGAAAATGATAAACTTGTCCATCCAGAGCACCTGCGAATACGCGTAAATCCCGGATGCAAAGTGTCTCAAACAACAACCCCATTGTATTCAGGTCATGAATCAGGTCCTTGGGGCCAAGGCCCAAAGCGGCGACAGCTATTGACGGATCGACAAAGTATCTGGTGTCAGATGTCCGGATAGCTGTTTTTGAACGCAAATTGGGATTCCACGCAAGAGAATCTTCTATGACAAAAATCTTTTTCAGGGCGTCGATGTAGGAGGTGACTGTCTTTGCATCCGTCGATTCTTCATCATTCACCCGCATATCTTCTACGATTGTGCTGATGGGGACCTGTGAACCCTGATGCCGAGCATACGATCGCATCAAGCGGTTTGCCCGTTCTCGATTGCGTCGAACGCCGTCTACGCGAGATATGTCCGAACGTGTCACAGCGTCATAATAGTATTTCACCTGGTCCAGGGCAATATCCCCGGTTTGTAAGGATGCACGAGGCCATCCTCCCCGGCAAATTAAAAAGGCAATATCATCAAGCGACAATTTATTCATTCCCATGATGTTGTCGGGAGTCTCAAACATGTCCTCCAAACTCACTTCTCCAGAAGATTCTCCAGACTCGTATAAACTCATGGGTCGCATTGTCAGCCATGCAAACCGGCCGGCTCCGGAATGATGGATTTCTTCTGTCTTTGCGGGAATAGCGGATCCCGTCAAGATAAAAAGACCGTCGCCTTCTCTATGGTCAACTTCAAAACGGATTGTATCCCACAATTTGGGAGCGAGTTGCCATTCATCCACCAATATGGGGGATTCCCCCACCAACAGCACTTTGGGGTTTATATCGGCCATACGGAGATTCTGTTCTTTGTACAAAGGGTCGTCCATGTAGATGATTGTGGATGCCTGTTGCTCCGCAGTCGTGGTCTTGCCACACCATTTAGGCCCTTCAATCAAAACGGCTCCGATGCCAGCAAGCTTTCGTTGCAGCTCCTTATCCGCAATTCTCGGTTTATATGTCTTCATGGCATGGTACTGATTATGAGGCAAAGATAGCGATATTTCTTGAAATTCCCGGCTTTGGCCAAATTCTATTCCGTGTTTCGGCTAAAATCTATTCCGTTATTCGGCTGAAAATTATTTCGGCAGTAAGTTGATGAAATAAGAGTATCCGACACCAGGGAAAAGCACCATAGTCGGAAATGATGTCAGAATATGACAGTTTTTTCGATTAGGATTTTGTGGTACGGCCGAAGCCAATACGGAAATTACCCGGCAGTAATGTCGTAATATGGCATAGCCCTAGGCTAAATTTGCCTTCGTGAAGGAGACAGGCGGACATATTGTCAAGATGAGGGATGTGAAGTTTGATCCGTCCCTCTTTCAGAATTACCGGACAGGCACAGTTCTGGACGAACTTCTGTGCAGCTACTGCGGATTGCCAAAAGGTGTCAATTATATGGTTATAGGTGATCCCGGAGTCGGCAAGACGACAATAATAATGGATATGCTCTCCGACATAAGGATGCTTTCCACGACTGCGCGCGTACTTTTCATAAGCGCCGAAATGAATGAGATAGACCTGGCCGTCTATGTGCAGAGATTCCCTAAGTTCCAGGATCTTGAGATACTTTTCATCAAGGCCGATTTCAGTTCGGAAAGTGGAGGTGCCCATTGTCTGAAGCTGTTGACGGATATCTTCAGCAGCGGGTGGGACGTGGTGGCGATAGACTCTTTTTATGAACTACAGGGAATAATCAAGGAAGAGGAGAACATCACCTTGAAAAAGGCTGAGAGCCTGTTGCTGTCTTTGCTCAAGGAGCAGAATGAAGGCCATAATGATACAAGCGCGAACACGACATTCCTGATAATCCAGCAGGTGACCAAAAGCGGAAACTTCATAGGCTCCAACAGGCTCAAGCACTATATCACCGCCATGATGGAACTGCGGCTTGAGAATCCGAAGAATGTGTATTCATCGCGATATGTGGTCTTTACCAAACACAGGAGGGGAACGGTCGGAATCAAGCTTTACTATGACCTTGGGGTGGAGGGTGACGTGTTCTATGATGAAAAGCGCTTCCTGCAGGACCAGCAGATACGGAGCCTCCAGTCAAAAGCCTCGGACAGCATCAGGGACGTGGCCGACAGATTTGACAGACTCTTCAGCAACATTGAATTATAGTAATATGGATTTCAGTACATTGAAAAATCAGGTGCTGTCCGACAGGAATCCCTACAGGACAGTGGGTCGTGAGCAGATTGAGCACATTGGCGGCAGTTTCTACAAGGTGGACGGAGTGGAAATGGAAGTCACGCCAGAGGTGGCGTCAGATCTTGATGCTTTCATAGGCCTGAGCAGGAAACAGGCAAAAACGGTCGAAACCGCATCCGGTGAAACGGGTATCAGGAATTTCAGGAACTATCTGGCTTCAGCCAGTTCCATCTCCAGGCCTATGCGGCTCGCAATAGTCGGTGACAGAGATACAAGGCAGATTACGAAGGCTGTTCCACTGAAGGAAGAACTGATAACGGCGGAAGCATTTTTCGATTTCGCCGAGATGTTCATGGACAGGAATGGCTATTCGTCTCGCTCGTGCATGATAGGCGTTGATACGGGTGCTGAATTCTCCATAATCCTCGACAGCTGGCATCCCGAAATCTCGGCGATCCGGAATGACGACGAAGGCTTTCTGACCAATTCCATATACCTGAAATGGAATCCGGGAGGAATCGAACTGGGGCATTACTATGAAAGACTGATTTGCTCCAACGGTCAGGTGACGCGGGTGCATTCACGCGATGCCACGATAAATTCGCTTGCGACGGAGCAGGTGAACAGGATGCTGGCATTGCCGGATTCGAATATCATGAAAAAGGGTTTCCATGAATTCAGCAATGCGGCCCTGCTGGCAATGGACACCAGAGCTTCCATGCAGGAATTGAAATATGTGTCCGCTTTACTGGAAAAATTCGGACTGGAGGCGGATGAGGCGGAGAAGATTGCGCCATATCGGAAGGAAGTACAGGAGTATGCAACAAGGGGCTATGATATCGACAGGAACAATGCCGCAACCGCATTGGCCAGCATGACGGTTTGGAATCTGTACAATTCCCTCACGGCTTTCGCCTCGCACAATGATATGTGGCCTGAAGCTGATGGCCGCCGCATGGAACTTGGAGGGGCGGCGGTGAGATTTCTTTATCGCGAGCGGGATATAAAGAATTATACCGATATCTTTGCATAAAGAGACGAAGCCTCGCGTACCATATATGAAAAATTTTGCGGCGATAGATTTCGAGACGGCTAACGGATGCCGCTCCAGCGTGTGCAGCGTCGGAGTCGTCATTGTAAAGGACAACAAGATAGAGGACAGGTTCTACAGCCTTATCCATCCGGTTCCTGACTATTATTCGTATTGGAACACGCAGATCCACGGACTGACGGCGGAATCGACAATGACGGCACCGGCCTTCCCCGAGGTATGGGAAAGGGCCAGCGCTCTCATAGGGGACCTGCCGCTCGTCGCCCACAACAGCCCTTTCGACGAGGGCTGTCTGAAAGCTGTTTTCGGGGTATACGGAATGACTTATCCGGACTATAAATTTTACTGCACCTGCAGGGCGTCGAGGGCGGTTCTGGGCAAGAGGCTTCCAAATCATCAGCTGCAGACCGTCGCACAATATTGCGGCTATGACCTGCGGCAGCATCACCACGCACTGGCCGATGCCGAAGCCTGCGCAAGGATTGCGATTGAAATCCTGGATTTTTGATTCCGGAGCATTTTCAAAATCTCCTTTTTATCTATGCAGATTTGAAGTACTGCCGCATAATTTCATAAAATATTTTTTGGCCATATTTTCAGGAACCGCAGAGCGAATCGTGATATGCTCTGTCATGATTTGGCTCATGTCCGGATTTCCTTTGTGATTGAAAGAAATATAAGATTATCATGGGAACGGTCATAAACCTGAAGTGGAAGCACATCGGCCCGTGTCCGGACCAGTGGTTTGCGTACTTCTATAATGAATGGGAAGACAGGACATACGAAGTCTATATCAGGGAAGACACTTACTGGTGGTCAGCGGCTCTGTCTTCTGTGGAAGGACAACATACTGCAGAAGAGTTTGAAAGAATCCCGAGCGAGCAGCAAGTTTATGAGAACATCCCTCTTGCTTTCTACTATGACACCGATGTCGACAACAGGCCTAAAATGGAGGAGGAAGTACTCCTATTTCTGCTGCATCGCTTCCCGCATCTCTCGTTTGATTCAAAAATCAGGGAGCAATATGACTTTACGGCAGGTCTGGAAGACATGGACGACGGCAGCCGCGCCGAACTGTTGGAACGGCGTGCCGAACTGATGCGGAGATATTTGGAGAAATACGAGGAATTCAAAAAATCAAATCGATAGCCCTAAATCATCGCGCTTATGACTCTGAAGGATTTATTGGACAAGGTGGACTTCGACAGCCTTGCGCCATTCATAGAAAAGAGTGAAGGAAGGCACCTTGACAGCATCTATGCGTACCGGGAGGCATACGACATTCTCCGGTATATGAAACCGTCAGAAAACTTCAAAGGCGAAGCTCGGGTCGAGTGGAGCGGGGAGGAATACGGAGACGAGCAGTGGATAGGGGTGTTCCATCTTGACGGCGACTATTGGGAGGATGCGCTCGCAAAGGAAATCGTAATCGGCGAGAATGTCGACCTTCCAATAGAAGAGATTGCGGCAAAATGCCTCTGGGAAATAACTTTTTATGGATTTACCCCGGAACATGAAGGGTTTGAGGACTTACTCGGGCGCAAGTTAAGAAACAAATACGACCTCATGCTCGACAGGCTTGAAGAAAGCGAATGGCGGCATCAGATTCCGAGGAAATACCGTGTCCGACGGAACGGACAAAGGCTCATCAGCGGCGACTGGGGGATGAAGGACTGGTTTGGGAAACGCATGAACCGACCCAAGCGGATGAGGGAGCACCGCCAGGAAAAGCGGGAGAAATTTCTTAAGTCCATGAGCCGCCGCGAAAACAATATTCTGGATTTGACGGCGGAAGGGAGCAGTTTCACGCGTGCTGACCTGGATTTCGTGCTTTCTGTCAAACATGGCGTCAGGTACGATTTCAGGTCCGTTACGGGGCCGTATAGGCAATCCTCCTCCAATTCGGAAGTGGCGGTGGAGTCCTGCGCTGTTGCAGTGCCCGAAGCACCGACCGCAGACCGTCAGGCCAGCGACAAGCGGCTGGACTATATCCTGAAGTCCATCACGAAATATCAGCATCTCGACCTCTCACAATATGACAACGCAGTCGTATGCGTTTGCCATTCTTCCGAACATCCGGTCTCGGACGCCGGTCTCGCCGGATTCTTCGCAAACGTCAGAGGGCATTTCGGATACGGCGACATACGTACTGGAACTATCGTAGCGAACAGCGAAGAAAGAGAGGTTAGGGCGGTCCTCCTGCTGAACAAAATCTGAGATTTCTATCAGTTATGCCGCTTTTTGGCACAAGATGTTCGTATCTTTGCGGAAACAACATCTGGCAGTATGGCAAAAGACAAATTCTCCAGGTATATATGGTTGGTGGACACCATATACCGCGCAAACGGCATCACGTTCGAGGAAATCAACGAAAAGTGGCTCCGGAACAGCATGAGCGACGGGCTGGACCTGCCGCTGAAAACTTTCCACAACCACAGGAATGCCATCGAGGAGATATTCGACATCAACATCGTCTGCGACAGGCGAAACGGGTATCGCTACTACATCGAAAACGCCGACGACATGAAGAAAGGCGGAGTCAGGACCTGGCTTCTGAACACCTTCGCCGTGAACAATCTCATCAACGAGAGTCACCACCTGAAGCGGCGCATACTCTTCGAGCAGATTCCGTCCGGCCAGAAGCACCTCACCACCATAATAGAGGCGATGCGGGACTCCCGCACCCTGGAGATGACCTACAAGAGCTTCTGGCGACAGGACAGCTACACCGCCGAAGTGGAGCCCTATTTCGTCAAGGTATTCAGGCAGAGATGGTACATGGTTGCGAAGAATACGGAGAAAGACGCATTGAGAATATACGCTCTCGACAGGGTGCAGGAAATGAGGGAGACCGACAACGGCTTCGCCTTTCCCAAGGACTTCGACCCCGAGGAATACTTCTACAACAGCTTCGGAATCATCCACGACGACAACTGTCCTCCGGAAATCGTGGACTTGAAAGTCTATGGTACGCAGAGGGAGTACTTCAGGACCCTGCCGCTGCACCACTCCCAGAAAGAGGTAGAAACGGAAAACGAGTACTCCGTGTTCCGCTACTATCTTTCTCCGACCTACGATTTCGTCCAGGAAATACTGTCACACGGATGCGAAGTGGAGGTGTTGTCGCCGGAGCATCTCAGGAATGAAATCCGCTGGCACGCTGAAGTCATTGTAAAAAGAACCAGTGGAGGGGAACCGGACAAAGCAAATTGAACAAGTTCATTTGCATTGCACTCGGCTTCTGCGTATATTTGCCAATTGAAATTGCGGGTGTGTTGTAATTGGTAGCCAAGCCAGACTTAGGATCTGGTGCCTCGCGCGTATGGGTTCGAGTCCCTTCACCCGCACTGAATTTATGTTCTACGTTCTGCTCACAATGTTCGCCGGGGTCGGCGCGGGGTGGCTGCTGAGAAAGTGGAAGCCCGTGAAATACTCCGGAGCCGCGGTCACCGTCGTGATTTGGCTGCTGCTGTTCCTGATGGGAGCGGAAATCGGAGCGGACAGGGAACTGGTCCGCAATCTCTCCTCGCTGGGTCTCCAGGCCCTGGTGTTCGCCGCCGCCGGAATCTGCGGCAGCGTGGCCGCTTCAGTGATATTGTACAGGCTGCTCTCCCGTAAGGGGCGGAGCGGCTCCGGTGATGCCGGAGGGGAGGGGAGAAGATGAAGGGAACCCTGACCGTGCTCGTGATGTTCGCGCTCGGCTGCCTTGCCGGGGTGTCCGGAATCCTTCCGGAAGGCCTTTCCGACGGCGCTCTCGCCGGGAAGGTGCTGTTCGTGCTGATGTTTCTGGTCGGGGTGGGCATAGGCGGCAATCCGGATCTCAAGAAGATATTCGGGAACCTTGACCCCCTGCTGCTGCTCCTGCCGTTCGCCACGATTCTGGGCACGCTGGCCGTCACGGCCCTCGTCTGCCTCGTGTTCCCGCAGTGGCGGCTTGCAGACTGTCTCGCCGTGGGCGGGGGAATGGGGTATTACTCCCTTTCGTCGATACTCATCTCTGAATACGGAGCGGCGACGCTCGGCGCCCGGCTCGCTGCGGAGCTCGGAACCATCGCCCTGCTGGCCAACGTGTTCAGGGAACTCTTCACCCTCGTGGCCGCGCCCATTCTCGCAAGGCGCTTCGGCCCCCTGGCTCCGATAGCCTCCGCCGGCGCGACTGCCATGGACGTGACCCTGCCGGCGATTCTCCGTTCGTCCGGCGAACGTTTCCTGCCGGCGGCGGTTGTCAGCGGCGTGCTTTGCGACTTCAGCGTGCCGCTGCTCGTGACTTTCTTCTGCTCTCTGTAGGGGGCTACATCAGGAATCCGCTCATGTCGTCGCCGGCGGCCTCGCGCTCGCGTATCTCCGTGGAGGAGATGTCGACTATCGGCGCGTCGATGAGCTCGATGCGGCAGTCTTCAGGCCCCTGCTCGAGAATCTCCCGGCGTATGGCCTCGGCGTCGAATCCCCGGCGCGGGTAGACCGTCACCCCGTATTCGCGGAGGATGCGCCCGGCGTCCTTCCAGCGCAGCAGGCCGCCAAGGTTGTCGGCCCCCATCACCAGGCTGAATTCGTTGCCTGGCTCCCTCTCCCTGAGGGCGTCGAGGGTGCGTATCGTGTACTGGGGCGCGGGCATCGAGAGTTCGATGTCGTCGACCTTCACCCTGAGCTCCGGATGCCTGCCGACGGCTTCGGCGGCCGCCCGGTAGCGTTCGGCGGCGTTCGCGGCCTTCTCGGGGCTCTTGAACGGGTTCTGGGGCGACACTATGAGATAGACCATGTCGAACTCGGCGTCCGTGGTCAGGTATTCCAGGATGGCGAGGTGTCCGATGTGCAGGGGGTCGAAGGAACCCGGATAGACTGCTATGCGCATAAGAATTCGTCTACGATGCGTTCAGCTTCCGCGAAGGTGTCTTCGAGCCTGTCGTTCACTATCTCCCGGTCGAAGCGGCCTTTCGCGAAGCTGATTTCCGAGGCGGCCTTGCCTACGCGCTCGCGTATGGCGTCCTCGCTGTCGGTGCCGCGTCCCCGCAGCCTCTGCTCCAGCACCTCGATGCTCGGGGGCAGTATGAGTATGGACAGGGCGGCGTCGCCGAAATATTTCTTGAGATTGACCCCTCCCTTCACGTCCACGTCGAAGATTATCACGTGGCCTTTCGCCCAGATGCGGCTGACTTCCGACTTCAGGGTGCCGTAGAAGCGGTCGTGATAGACTTCCTCGTGCTCCACGAAGGCGTCCTCGGCGATGAGTTCGCGGAATCTGTCGGCGGAGATGAAATAGTACTCGACTCCGTCGCGCTCGCTGCCGCGGGGAGCGCGCGAGGTCGCGGAGATCGAAAACTCGAACTCGGGGTGCAGTTTGAGCAGGTGGCCGACCACCGTGCTCTTGCCGGCTCCTGAGGGAGCAGAAAATATGATGACTTTACCGGACATTATTATTCGGATTTGTTGCAAAAATAGTTAAATTTGCACGAATTGAATTTAAGTGGAAAGTTTATTTATCATTTCACCTTTGATATGAAAGTTTCTTACAAAGATCTTGGCCTTGTGAACACCCGTGCGATGTTCGCCAAGGCCGTAAAGGGCGGCTATGCCATCCCTGCCTTCAACTTCAACAACATGGAGCAGCTCCAGGCCATCATTCAGGCCGCCGTGGAGACCAAGTCTCCCGTGATTCTCCAGGTTTCCAAGGGAGCCCGCAACTACGCCAACCAGACCCTCCTGCGCTATATGGCACAGGGAGCCGTGGAGTATGCCAAGGAGCTCGGATGGAAGAAGCCCCAGATCGTGCTGCACCTCGACCACGGCGACAGCTACGAGCTCTGCAAGAGCTGCGTTGACTTCGGCTTCTCTTCAGTCATGATCGACGGTTCATCCCTCCCTTACGAGGAGAACATCGCCCTGACCAAGAAGGTCGTCAAGTACGCCCACAAGTACGACGTGACCGTTGAGGCCGAGCTCGGCGTCCTCGCCGGAGTTGAGGATGAGGTCGCTTCCGAGGAGTCCCACTACACCAAGCCCGAGGAGGTCATCGACTTCGTGAAGAAGACCGGCTGCGACTCCCTCGCAATCTCAATCGGAACCTCTCACGGCGCCTACAAGTTCAAGCCCGAGCAGTGCACCCGCGACCCTCAGACCGGCCGTCTCGTTCCCCCTCCGCTCGCATTCGACGTGCTGAAGGCAATCGAGAAGAAGCTCCCCGGCTTCCCCATCGTGCTCCACGGATCATCTTCAGTTCCCCAGGAGTATGTCGACATCATCAACTCCAACGGAGGAAACCTTCCTGACGCTGTCGGAATCCCCGAGGAGCAGCTCCGCAAGGCTGCGAAGAGCGCGGTATGCAAGATCAACATCGACTCAGACTCACGTCTCGCGATGACCGCCGCCATCCGCAAGTACTTCAACGAGCACCCCGAGCAATTCGATCCCCGTCAGTATCTGAAGCCCGCCCGCGAGGAGATGAAGAAGATGTACATCCACAAGATCGTGAATGTGCTCGGCTCTAACGGAAAGGCCAGGTAATTGACCGGAAAGTATCCATCAAAATCATTCAAGGACGCCGTGGAGGCCATAAGCTCCCTGCCGGGAGTAGGCTCCCGCGGCGCCTTGCGATTGGTGCTGCACCTGCTGAGGCAGCCTTCCGAGAACGTACATCATCTGGCCGAGGCGATCAGCGGCCTCGCCGACAATGTCCACTATTGCAAGACCTGCATGATGGTCTCGGACGGCGACAGCTGCTCGATATGCTCCGACCCGAAGCGTGACCATTCCACCATTTGCGTGGTCGAGAACGTCCGGGACGTGATGCGCATCGAGGAGACGGGGCAGTACCACGGGGTGTACCATGTGCTCGGAGGCATAATTTCGCCCATCAACGGTATCGGCCCCTCCGACATCACCGTCAGGGAGCTCATAGAGAGGCTGAAGCAGGCCTCCGGGCCCGTGGAGGTGATTTTCGCGCTGAGCGGAAGCGTGGAAGGCGAGACCACCGCCTTCTACATCTACCGCCAGATAGAAGGCCTGGGCGTGAAGGTGTCGACCCTTGCGCGCGGACTGAGCTTCGGGGCCGACCTCGAATATGCCGACTCGCTGACCCTCGGCCGCTCGATAATCGACAGACAGATATTCAAACCTTAGTTGTCCGGTGTCCCGGCGGCCTTGTTCTCCGGCGGCCGCGGCACTGTCGGTAGTGTATGACCATACTTGAAACCTTGCTGCTGGCGCTCTCGCTTTGCGCCGACTGTTTCGCCGTCTCGCTGTGCTCCAGCGTCACCCTGAAGAAGGCCGGGTGGCGCGACGTGCTGCTGACGGCGCTGGCGTTCGCCGTGATACAGAGCGCGCTGCTTCTGGCCGGATGCCTGCTCGGCGATCTGTTCTACGGTCTCGTCGAGACGGTGTCGGGCATCATAGGCTTCGTGCTGCTCGCCTACGTGGGCGGTTCGATGCTCGTGGAGGGCATACGCGGCTGCGGGGAGGGCAAGAATCTCAACGGCTGGAAGAACATACTGCTCGGGGGAGTGGCCACCAGCATCGACGCCGCCGCGGTAGGGGTCTCGCAGTCGATGAGCGGCTCCGGCCTTTCCGGCACCCTGCTGCTGCTCGCCGCCGTGTTCGCGTGCACCCTGGTTTCGGTGGCGGCGGGCATCTCGGCCGGCAGGGCGATAGGCTGCATCAGAGGCCGCAACGTGGGCCGTATCGCCGAACTGGCCGGCGGTCTGGTGCTGGTGGGCATAGGCTTTTCCATTCTGTTCTGAGGCCGCCCTTTTTGCATTTCTCGGGAAATTTTTTATCTTTGCGAGCCGGATTTGCGCTGTTCCGGCAAGTCTGCATGGTTTAACCCCTTCCGACACGAGTGCCGGGATTAAGTTAGGAAGGCAATGGTAAAGATTCTCTACAGGAGCGGAGCGGAAATACTCTCCACCCAGACGGAAGCGGAACTCGCTGCAATCAGCAGGGAGAATGTGCTCTGGATAGACATGCTGGAGCCCACCGGCGAGCAGAAGCGCCTGGTGGAGCAGTATCTCGGAACCGAGATCCAGAGCCGTGCGGAGGCCGAGGAGATCGAGAGTTCCTCCCGTTTCTTCGAAGAGGGCGGAGCCATCTTCGCCAACACCAACTTCCTTTCGCCTGCCGACGACGAGATGCTGATGGACGCCGTGTCCTTCATACTCGTGAGCGGGGTGCTCACCACCATCAGGGAGATACCCCTGCGTTCGCTCAACACCCTGCAGCTCAAGATGCAGGCGCTTCCCGACGAATACCCCGACGGCAACACGGTGTTCGTGGACATCATGGACAGGCGAGTCGACCTCGACGCCGACATCGTGGAGCTGATTTCCAAGGACGTGACCCGCTACAGCCGCCGCATCAACCAGAACGAAGACATCAACGAGGACTTCCTGCTCGACATCAACCAGCTCCAGCAGAACGCGATGAACGTGCGCGCCAACATGGTCGACAAGCAGCGCCTGATATCCAACCTGCTGAAGAGCAAGATCTTCCCCAAGGACGCCGAGCTGCGCGAGCGCCTCGGCATCATCCTGCAGGACATCGCCTCGCTGGTCAACCACATCAGCTTCACCTTCGAGCGGCTGGAATACATGCAGGAGACCGTGATAGGCATAATCAACCTCGACCAGAACCGCATCATGAAGGTGTTCACCTTCGTGTCCATCCTCCTGATGCCTGCGACTCTCGTGGCGAGCTTCTACGGCATGAACGTGAGGCTTCCGCTCGCGAGCTGGGAGTGGGCGTGGCTGGCCATAATAGTCATCATGGTGCTTCTCATGGCCGCCATGATATGGTATTTCTTCAAACGTAAGAAAATGCTCTGATTCTCAGGGAGTATTCTCTTGGTTATCAAATTTTTTTGCTATCTTTGCGCGCCCGAATCACCGGCTTGCGCCGGAGGGCTCGTTACATAAAGTTTAACAACTAACTGTTTTTTATTTTACTGAAATGTCAGAAGTAGAAATCAAGAAAGTCGAAGAGCAGACCGCCCCGGTCGCAGCGACGGAGGAAAAGCCTGCAGTTGCCGAAGAGAAGGCTCCCGCAGCGAAGAAGTCATCAATCATCAATGCCTCAGTGAAGCCCGAGGACTTCGACTGGGATGCATTCGAGGGTGGCGAAGGCAACAGCCCCGAGGACAGGAAAGCCATCGAAGAGGCATACGACAAGACTCTCTCCAAGGTCGTGGAGAACGAAGTAGTGGAGGGAGAGGTTACCGCAGTCACCAAGCGTGAGGTGGTTGTGAACATCGGAGGAAAGAGCGAGGGAGTCATTCCCATCTCCGAGTTCCGCTACAATCCCGACCTCAAGGTAGGCGACAAGGTTGAGGTATATGTCGAGTCCGCTGAGGACAGGAAGGGCCAGCTCGTGCTCTCACACCGCAAAGCCCGCACCCTCAAGTCCTGGGACAGGGTGAACGAGGCTTACGAGAACGACGAGATCGTGAAGGGCTTCGTGAAGACCCGCACCAAGGGAGGCATGATCGTGGACGTGTTCGGAATCGAGGCCTTCCTGCCCGGTTCACAGATCGACATCAAGCCCATCCGTGACTACGACCAGTTCGTAAACCAGACCATCGACTGCAAGATTGTCAAGATAAACCAGGAGTTCCGCAACGTTGTGGTATCGCACAAGGCTCTTCTCGAGGCCGAGCAGGAGCAGAGGCGTGCCGAGCTCATCAGCAAGCTCGAGAAGGGACAGGTGCTCGAGGGCGTGGTGAAGAACATCACCCACTACGGAGTATTCGTCGATCTCGGCGGCGTAGACGGACTCATCCATATCACCGACCTCTCATGGGGCCGCATCAACAACCCCGAGGAAGTCGTTTCACTCGACGAGAAGATCAAGGTGGTAGTGCTCGACTTCAACGAGCAGCAGAAGCGTATCGCCCTCGGTCTCAAGCAGCTCACCCCTCATCCCTGGGACAACCTCAATCCCGATCTCAAGGTCGGCGACAAGGTTAAGGGCAAGGTTATCCTGATCGCCGACTACGGCGCATTCGTGGAGATCGAGCCCGGCGTGGAGGGACTCGTCCACGTGACCGAGATGTCATGGTCTCCCAGGCTCCACTCAGCCCAGGAGTTCCTCAAGGTAGGCGACGAGGTTGAGGCCCAGATCCTCTCCATCGACCGCGATGCCCGCAAGATCTCCCTCGGCCTGAAGCAGCTCATGCCCAACCCTTGGGAGAACATCCGCGAGAAGTATCCCGTCGGAAGCAAGCACAAGGCCGTTGTCCGCAACATCACCAACTTCGGCGTGTTCGCGGAGCTTGAGGACGGCGTGGAGGGACTCGTCCACATCAGCGACCTCAGCTGGAACAAGATCAAGCATCCTTCAGAAGTGGTGAATATCGGCGACACCGTCGACGTGCAGATTCTCGACTTCGACGAGGCCAACCACAAGCTCAGCCTCGGAATCAAGCAGCTCACCGCCAACCCCTGGGACGAGGTTGAGGCAAAGTATCCCGTTGGCTCTGTAGTTGAGGGAACCGTGGCTTCATCTACCGACAAGGGCGCCAACATCACCCTCGACGGCAATGTGGAAGGCTTCGCGTTCACCCGTGACCTCCTCAAGGAAGACGGCAAGCAGGCTGTGGTCGGCGAGACCCTTCCCTTCAAGGTCATCGAGCTCCGCCGCTCAACCCGCCGCATCCTCCTCTCACACCTCCGCACCTATTCAGAGGCCAAGGAGAAGGCTGCAGCCGTAGAGGCCGAGAACACCAAGAAGTCTGTGAAGAAGGTCAACGCCAGCATCGAGAAGACCACTCTCGGCGACATCGACGCCCTCGCAGCCCTCAAGGAGAAGCTCGAGAAGGAAGCAGAATAGTTCCGACATGAACTTTACTCTCAAGATAATGGGCACGGCCTCGGCCATGCCCATTTCTGATAGAAATCCAAGCGCCCAGGTTCTTTCAGTGCACGGGCGCTTGTTTCTTATAGACTGCGGCGAAGGCACGCAGCAGCAGCTCAGGAGGGCGCACCTGGCGTTCCTGAAGATAGATGCCATCTTCATCACCCATATCCACGGTGACCATCTGTTCGGCATCTTCGGGCTGCTGAACTCCATGGCCATGTACGGCCGCACCGCCGACCTCCATGTCTACGGCCCGCAGGCGCTCGGCTCCGTGCTCAACTTCTACCGCTCGTTCTTCGGCGAGGGGACGGGGTTCAACATAGTGTTCCACGCCGTGAGATGCAGCGCGCCCGAGGTGGTGATGGAAAGCAGGTACGTGAGGGTGAGCGCCATCCCGCTCAGGCACAAGATCGAGTGCTACGGCTGGAGGTTCGACGAAGTCCCCACTCCGGGCAGGCCCCTGCATGAGGACGGCAGCCCCGTCCAGCCCCTGAAGTCCTACGCCTACTGCTCCGACACCGCGCCTTTCCCGGAGCTGGCGTCGTGGGTGAGGGGAGTGACCGTGCTCTACCATGAGGCCACCTACATGTCGGACATGGCCGACAAGGCCGGCGAACGCTACCATTCCACCACCGCCCAGGCGGCCGCATGCGCTGCCGAGGCAGGGGCCGGCAGGCTTCTTGTAGGCCATTATTCCTCGAGAATCACCGATTTCGACGCCTATCTCGCCGAGTGCAGGGCGGTCTTCCCGGCCACCGGACTGACGCACGACGGCGATGTCTTCGAATTTTAGTATATTAGCGGACGATGAAACGAATAGCCTTTATCCTTCTTGCGCTGCTGTTCTCGCTTGGAGCGACCAAGGATGTCACCCTCGAATATATCAGCCGGTATTCCGACCTCGCCGTGAGCGAGATGAAGCGCACGGGCATACCTGCCAGCATCACCCTCGCGCAGGGCATACTCGAGTCCAATTCGGGCCAGTCCAGGCTTGCGGTGAAGGGCAACAACCACTTCGGCATCAAGTGCCACAACGACTGGGACGGCAAGACCATGCGCAACGACGACGACGCGCGCCGCGAGTGCTTCCGCGTGTACCCCAGCGTCGAGGCGTCGTACCGCGACCATTCCGACTTCCTGCGCTACCGCGACCGCTACAAGTCCCTCTTCGACCTGAAGCCCGATGACTACAAGGGCTGGGCCCGCGGACTGAAGAAGGCCGGATATGCCACCGACCCCTCGTATGCCAACAAACTGATAGGTCTGATAGAAGAATACGAACTCCACCGCTTCGACAAGCCGGTGAAGGTGGAGCGCGAGGCCCCGCTGAAGATAGAGGCGCCCAAGATCGTGCCCCCGGAGACCGTTAAGAAAGAGTTCCGAGAATCGGTCAAGCTGAGCCTCAGCCGCAGCATCTACGAGCAGAACGGCGTCCCCTTCGTCTACTCCGTCGACGGGGAGAGCTACCGCTCCATAGCCTCGGCCAACGGGCTCTTCCTCCGCGAGCTGCTGAGGTTCAACGACCTCGACCGCGAAGAGGAGCTGGAGCCCGGCACCATGGTCTACCTCGCCCGCAAGAAGGCGGTGGCGGCGAAGGGTGTCGACAAGTATGTGGTGGGGGCCGACGGTGAAACCCTGCGCGACATCGCCCAGCGCTTCGGAGTGAGGCTCGACGCGCTGAAGAAACTCAACCCCCTGCTCGAGGGCGTCGCCCTGGAGGAAGGTGACACCGTCCGGCTGAGGAAAGGAGAATGAAAGCACTGAAAATCATTGCAGCAGCGGCGGTGGCCGTGGTGGCGGTGGCCGTGGCGGCTGCGGGCTGGCGCTATCTGCGCGACAACAGGCTGCCGAACTTCACCCGGAGCGCCGAAGTCTACGTGTATCCCGGCGCAACTGCCGGCGAAGTGCTGGAACAGGTCTGCGAAGACGCCGGGGTCCGCAGCAGGCGCAGTCTCGAGCGGGTCTTTCGCAAGAAGCAGGTGGAGCGCTACCTGACTCCCGGGCATTATACGGTGACTCCTGAGAATTCCAGCGTCTATGTGGCCCGCATGCTCAACAACGGCTGGCAGACCCCGGTCAAGGTGACTCTGTCCGGCAATCTCAGGATAAAGGGCAACATCGCCGCCAAGATCAGCAGCCAGCTGCTCGTCGACTCCGCCTCGGTGCGCCGGGCGCTCAGCGACAACGCGCTGCTCTCCCGCTACGGCTTCGATTCAGTCAGCGTGTTCGCGCTGCTGATGCCGGCGACCTACGAGATGTACTGGACGGCGTCGGCCGAGGACTTCCTGGACAGGCAGAAGCAGGCCTACGACGCTTTCTGGACTCCGGATAATGACGCGAAGGCTGAAGCGCTTGGGCTGTCGCGGCTGGAGGTCTCGACCCTCGCATCGATAGTTGAGGCGGAGACCAACGTCGAGGAGGAGATGCCGCTGATAGCCGGAGTGTATCTCAACCGGCTCAGGATAGGGATGCTGCTCCAGGCCGACCCGACCGTGGCCTACTGCTTCGACTACAAGCTCACGCGCGTGCTCCACAAGCATCTGGAGTTCGACTCCCACTACAACACCTACAAGTATCCCGGGCTGCCTCCCGGACCGATCTGCGTGCCCTCCCGGGCCGCCCTTGAAGCCGTGCTGAATCCCGACTACGGCGGGGAGCCCGGCCGCGGCAACCTGTATTTCTGCGCCAATCCCGACTTTTCCGGCTCGCATCTCTTCGCCCGCACCCTCACCGAACACAACCGCAACGCCGCCGCGTTCAGAAGAGCCCTTGACTCCCGCCGCTGAGCGGCAGGTCGAATTAATTCGGGCATACTTGTGCTGTAACTGGCTGTCCGGTCGGATTTGAAATTCATTAGTACCAGGTGCAGCCGTTCTGCTGCGGCGGGTGGCTGCCCGGCGGTACTGCTGGAACCAATTTGGGTCCAGTAGTACCGGCCATCACCCCTGAAACCGCCTCTGCGCTGTCCCGCTTGGACTACTGAATTTCTCGTTTCGCTTCATTCCAGACATCGTCGGCGGCTGGGTGGTATCAGACTGTGATCACAGAAACCAGCCGTGGCGGAGTCGACCTGCCTGATCCGAAGACAGCCAGCAGTACGGAATTTCCGCTGAGGAGGCTAGCCGTCCGCGGCTGTGAGCGGACGATGTCCGGAGCGGAGCGATGGGCATCGATGAAGCGGAGCGGAACCTCCGAAGCGGATTTCCGTACTGCGGTTACAAAGAAAAGCAGCCTGCCGGCAGCAGATTACAAATCTGCTGCAACACAGAATCCTCCACAGCTGAGTTGCGTATATTGAATTTCAAAATTTTTTACATATAAAATTTTGAAATTCGTAACAATTTTGCATCTTTGTAAAAAAGTGAGTGATGAGGATAGTGTCGCACAGAAAGCTCAGAGAGTTTTATGAAAGTAATGGAAGGGAAGATGCAAAAGTGGCGCTGGAGCGTTGGTATCAGATAGTGGATGAGGCGCAATGGGCGAATTTGTCGGACATCAAACTCGATTTCCCCTCGGCGGATTATGTTGGAAACCAGCACTATGTGTTCAACATCAAGGGCAACCGCTACAGGCTGGTCGTTGTGGTCAAATTCCGGATGGGATATGTCTTCATCAGATTTGTGGGGACTCATGCCGAGTATGACAGGATTGATAGCGCAACAATATAAAATGTTGAAAATGAATGTAACGAAAGCACAATACGAGTTCGCTTTGGCAAAAATCGAGGAACTGCTGCCTTTGGTGCCGGAAGATGCTTCCCCAGATGACAAGGACGCCGTGGAACTTTCCATTCTGTCCGACGTGGTCATCGAATATGAAAAGGAGCATTTCCCGATAGGCAAGCCGACGGTAGCCCAGCTCGTGGAACTGGCTCTGGAGGAAAAGAACATGACCCAGAAACAGCTGGCGGAGGAAATCGGAGTCAGTCCCTCCCGTATCAGCGATTATGTCAACGGAAGAGCCGAACCGACCTTGAAAATAGCCAGTTCCCTTTGCAAGGTGCTTGATATTCAGCCTTCAGCAATGCTGGGGCTGTGACTCGTCAGCGTTTCACGGTCTTGGATGTGAGGTTGAGCTTGTAGTCGAAATGGCGGTTGCCGTGGTAGTAGAACATCTCGAGGGTGTTCGCGTCCTCGAAGCTGATGCTGTTGAGCAGGCGGTCGCGGTAGTGGTCCTCGCACTCGGGCTCCGCCCATGCCAGCACATAGTTGCCGTCAGCCTTCTGCTTCACCACGATCACCGAATAGCCGCGGATGTCGAACAGCGCGGCGGTGTAGCGGGAAGAGTTCTTCTTGTCGCGTGAGGCCTCGAACTGCTCCACGAGCGAACTGTTTTCGGGGAGGATGTTGAAGTTCAGCTTCGTCGCCGAGCTGAGAGCGTCCGGGTTCTGCTCCAGCCACCAGTCGATGGCTGCGTCGGTCAGGTAGTCGCCGGCGGGAATCGGCTCCAGGCAGGGGTTCTCGTTTATGGCCACCATCATCAGTCTCGCCTCGGGCCTGTCGGGATTCATGATGCTGTTCTCGTTGACGCGCCCCTCGATGCGGAAAGGCAGTCCGTCGCCGGGCCGCAGTATGTCGTGGCCCTCGAAGACCACCTCGCTGTAGGCGTCGCCGGCAGGTGACCAGGTTGCGGCCGTGTAGCTCATCTTGTCGGAATCAGCCGCCTTGGTGAGGAAGTTGAACCTGAAATACCTCTCGCCGCCGATTTCGAAGACGGCGGTGCTGTCGACGAAGCTGCGCGCCGCGCCTTCGGAGGAGAGAGCCGCCGTCGGGCTCTCATAGGAGTCCGCGAGCGACCATCCGTCTTCGCCCATGACCGCCGTGTAGAGCTTCACGTGGCCGAGGTCGATTTCAGACGAGCAGACGCAGATTCCGTAGATCCTGTCCACGGCGTCCTTGCGGTCGGGGAAGGCCAGGAACAAGGCGCCGTCGGTCATGAATTCCGACATGACAGCCTCGGCTTCGGCGCGGCTGTAGGGGCTTATGCTCAGCAGGGTGTCCCTTCGAGCGCTGATTTCGGCTGCGTAGACCGAAGAGGGATATTTCTTGAGGAAGCGGTCGAAGGCCTGGACGGAAGGCTTCCCGACAGCCTTGTTGTATTGTCTGGTCTCAGCCTTGGTCTGCGAGTATGCGCCAGTCGACGCAGCAAGCAGAAGAGCCGCGCACAGCAGGGATTTCAGTATGCTGTTTATCATAGATATGTCTCAAAATAGTCGGTGATTTTCTCGTGGAGGTGTACGCGCGCGCGCCCCTCCATGTTGTGCTTCTCGCGGGGGTAGGCGAAGAAGTCCACTGGCTTCTCGGCCTCGATGCATTTCTGGATGAAATTCAGCGAGTGCTGCCATACCACGGTGTCGTCGAGCACTCCCTGGCAGATGAGCACCCTGCCGCCGAGATTCGCGGCCTTGGGCAGCAAGGAAGTGGCCTCGAAGCCCTCCGGGTTGGTCTGAGGGGTGTCCATGTAGCGTTCGCCGTACATCACCTCGTACCATTTCCAGTCGATGACGGGGCCGCCGGCCACAGTGACCTTGAAGATGTCGGGGCGGGCGGTGGCCAGGGTCAGGGCCATGAAGCCGCCGTAGCTCCAGCCGTGGACTCCGATGCGTCCGCGGTCGATCGCGGGAATCCTGTCGAGCAGAGCGGAGAGTCCGGCGAGCTGGTCCTCGGTCTCGGCGACGCCGCACTGGCGGTTGATCGCCTTCTCGAAGGCCGCACCGCGGTTCTGGGTGCCCCGGTTGTCCTGCACGTAGACGAAATAGCCCTTCTGAGCCATCAGCATCTCCCACATGCGAATGTCGCCCAGCCATTTGTTGCTGACCATCTGGGAGTGGGGGCCGCCGTAGACGTAGACTATCAGGGGATATTTCTTCGAGGGGTCGTAGTCGCGCGGGTAGAACAGGCGGTAGTAGTTGTCGTAGCGATTGTCCGCCGAGCGCACGCTGCCCAGCTCCACGCGGCACTGCGCGTATTCGTCGAGGGGGTCGATCGCGTCGAGGATGTGGTTGATGACCTCGCCGGAGGTGTTCTTGACCACGGTGACTCCGGGCACGTTGAGGCTGCTGTAGCGGTCGATGAACTTGCTGCAGTCGGGGGCCATGTCGATTTCGTGCCAGCCGCTCTCCCAGGTCAGGCGCTCAGGTTCGCCGACGCGTCTGCCCTTGACCTGCACCCGGAAGAGGTGGTTCTCGATCGGAGAGACCTCGGCCGAGGTGTAGTAGACATATCTGCCGTCGTTCGCCACGTAGGCCACGTCGGCGCTGCAGGGGGTCACCCGGGCTATCACCCCGAGGGTGTCACAGAGGTAGAGGTTCCTGTAGCCGTCGCGGTTGTCGGTGCGGTAGAGGAAGTTCCAGCTGTCCTTGAGGAAGTAGAGCGGGTCGAGCGGCTCCACCCAGGCGTCGTTCTGCTCGCTGAGTATCGTGCGTACGAACGCGCCGTCGGAAGCCCGGTACATGTTGAGCTTCATGTGGTGCTGCGCGCGGTCGAGCACCTGCACGAACAGGTATTTCCCGTCGGGCGACCAGGTGGGGTTGGTGAGGTAGCGCTCCTCGTCGAAGTCGCTGACCTGCAGCTCGCTGACTATGGTGCCGTCGGTGCGGCAGATGCAGATGGCCAGCTTTTCGGAAGGCATGCCGGCCATGGGGTACCTGATCTCGTCGGTGCTGCCGGTGCGGGTGGTGATGTCGAAGAGGGGGAAGGTGCCCACTGCCGACTGGTCCTTGCGGTAGACCGCCAGGAGGCTGCCGTCGGGGGAGGGTATCACCCACTTCGAGCCGCCGAACTCGTTGCGGCTCACGGTTTCACCGTAGACGATTTCGGGCGGGTTGCCCTCCGGGAGGGTCCAGTCGGGCCTGGCGGCCTTGGGTTCTTCTCTCGTGAGCTGGCTGTCGGCGTCCCACCAGAGCTTGACCCTTTCGGGGTAGACGGAGCGGGTCGACTGCCTGACGGCTTCCTCCACCGTGAGCAGCCTGGCGCCCGGATTGCCTTCGGGATGCACCGCTATCAGTCCTGCGGCGAGCATCGCAACTGCGCTCAGGGTCATCGCTATTCTCCTCCCGCGATTATGGGTATCTCGGTCTGGCGTTCGGCCTGGCGCACCGACACGATGTCGTCGACTATGTATCTCTGCATGCCTCTCCAGGGCAGCCAGCCGTTATATTCCTTGTAGTGGAGCTCGACCATCTTGCCGCTGCAGCGCATCAGCGAGTCGGCCACGGCCCTGTCGGTCACCGAGAAGTTGAACTCGTTGGACTGGATGTTGCCGCCCTCCGAGAGGCTGTTGAATCCGGTCTGGATCAGACGGCCCTCGTAGGTCTTCCAGACCCATCCCTTGTACACTATCTGGTTGAGTTCGCCGGCCTTGACGCCCTCGCCGAAGACGAAGTAGAACTTGATGTAGAAGAATACCGCCGCAGCGAGCACTACAATCGCTGCGATCCAGGTGATGACTTTTCCCTTTGTGGTCATAAGGCTAAAATATCTAAAACATACAAAGATAAAGATAATGAAAACTTAAAACAAAAGGAGGAGCCGGGGCTGATGTCCGGTTCCTCCTTGGTGTCTCGCCTTGCAAGAAACTATTTCTTGCGGGACTTGTATCTCTGATAGAACATATCAACTCGGCCGGCGGTGTCGACGATCTTCATCTTGCCGGTGTAGAAAGGGTGAGATGTGTTCGAAATCTCAAGCTTTACGAGGGGATACTCAACTCCGTCGATGGTGATGGTCTCCTTGCTGGTGGCGCAGGAGCGGGTGATGAACACGTCCTCGTTTGACATATCCTTGAAAGCTACAAGTCGGTAGGTTTCGGGATGGATTCCTTTTTTCATGTTTACTGGTGTTTTGAATCGGGCGCAAATATACGAATTAATTTTCGTAATTTTGCAATCTATGACACTGATAAAATCAATTTCGGGCATACGCGGAACCATAGGCGGGCCCTGCGGCGAAGCTCTCACGCCGGTGGATATAGTCAAGTTCACATACGCATACTGCGAGCGCCTGCGCAGGCACGCCGCTCCGAAACGCGGCCGCTTCAAGGTCGTCGTGGGCAGGGACGCGCGCATCAGCGGCGCGATGGTGGAGCAGCTGGTCTGCGGCACTCTGGTATCCTGCGGCGTCGACGTGGTCAGATGCGGGCTTGCGTCGACCCCCACCACCGAACTTGCGGTGCGCTTCGCCGGAGCCGACGGCGGCATCATCATCACCGCCAGCCACAACCCCCGCGAGTGGAACGCCCTCAAGCTGCTGAACTCCGAGGGGGAGTTCCTTTCCGCGGCCGAAGGCAATGAGATACTGGAGATAGCCGACAGCGGCGATTTCAACTTCGCCTCCGTCGACGAACTCGGACACATTGAGGACCACGACTTCACCGACGAGCACGTAGACTCGGTGCTCGCACTCGAGGCCGTCGACGCCGACGCCGTGCGCAGGGCAGGGTTCACCGTGGTCGTCGACGCCATCAACTCCGTGGGCGCGCTCATCATGCCGCGTCTGCTGGAGAAGCTCGGGGTGCGCTGCATACTGCTCAACGGCACTCCCGACGGCGACTTCGCCCACAACCCCGAGCCGCTGCCGCAGAACCTCACCGGCCTCAGCGAAGCCGTGCGGCGCGAGCATGCCGACCTCGGAATCAGCGTCGACCCCGACGTGGACCGCCTCGCGTTCTTCTGCGAGAACGGCGAACCCTTCGTCGAGGAATACACCCTCGTGGCGGTTGCCGACTACCTGCTGGAACGTGCTTCCGCGGCCGGCGTGAAACCCCTGCACACCGTTTCCAACCTGAGTTCCAGCCGCGCCCTGCGCGACGTGACGGAGCGCTGGGGAGGCAGCTGGTTCGCCGCGGCGGTGGGCGAGGTCAACGTGACCACGAAGATGCACGAGACCGGGGCGCTGATAGGCGGCGAAGGCAACGGGGGAGTCATCTACCCCGCCTCCCACTACGGACGCGACGCGATGGTCGGAACCGCGCTGTTCCTGAGCCAGCTCGCCCGCAAGAAGATGAGCGCCAGCGCCTACAAGGCCACGCTTCCGCAGTACTTCATCGCCAAGAACAAGATTTCCCTGAGCGACAGGTCGCTGATTGACAAGATACTCGAGAGCGTCAAGGAACACTATGCCGCCGAGCGCGTGAACACCGTCGACGGCGTGAAGGTCGACTTCGAACAGAAGCGCAGCTGGGTGCATCTGCGCCGCTCCAACACCGAACCCATCATCCGCATCTACTCCGAGGCGCCCACCGAGGCCGAAGCCAGGGCGCTCGGCGAGGAAGTCATCGCGATTGCGCAAGGCATATTGAAATAGATGTTTTCCTTCAGAACAACTCCGATTGAGGACCAGCTCGACCGCGCGCTCACCGAAGGGCGCGTGGCCTGCTTCTGCACGCAGAACTGCTGGGATTCCGGCCGCAGCCGCTACCTCTACGAGATATTCCGCGAGCGCGGCAACCTGGTCCGCGTGATCCGCCCATCCGGCACGGAGCTCACCCCCGACACCTCCCACATCGACTTCAGTTCCGCCGACATCGAGGACGTGGACGCCATCGTCGTGGAGATTCAGGACGTGGGTTCGCGCTACTTCAACTACACCCGCGACGTGATGCGGCTGATGTCTATGTGCGCCCGCGAGCCCGAAGCCCCGGCAATCTACGTGGTCGACCACATCAACCCCGCCGGCAGGGTGGTGGAGGGCACGATTCCGGCGGTGGAGTCCGACATCTGGACGCCCAGGGTGGCCCACAGGCACGGCATGACCCTCGGAGAACTCTGCCAGCTCTACTACAGCGAGATAGGAGCGAAATTCCCGCTGCACGTGATTTCAGCGCGCTGCTCCTCGGTGGGCAAGGACATGCTTCCGTGGGCCATAGCGCCGGCGTCCGACATCCCGGGCATGTTCACCTGCGAGCTCTACTCCGGCGGCGGACTCTGGAACAACACCACCATCTCGCCCGCCATCGGCACCGCGCGGCCCTACGAGTATTTCGGTGCGCCGTTCATCAAGACCGAGGACGTCCGTTTCCTGCCGGCGCAGCGCGGGGTCATGATGCGTCCCTGCTCCTTCACGCCCTCGGCTGGCATCTACAGCGGGCAGCAGTGTTTCGGCTATCAGATCATGCTCACGCCCGACGGCCAGTACCATTCGCTGCTGCACACGCTCCAACTCATGCGGCATTTTGCCGACAGGTATTCGCAGTTCGAGATGAGCGACGCACTGTTCGTGAAGATAGCCGACCCCGTGATTGAGGAGTATCTGCGCGGGCGGCTGAGTTTCGACGTGGTGCAGGAGCATGTGAAGCTCGAGGAGCAGAAGTGGATACGCAAGGCCCGCCGCTTCCTGCTCTACGACGATGCGCCGTACAGAAGGAAATGATGCTTTTTAAGCTTATCTTGAGAAAAAATTTGCAGAATGTAAAATTATGCCTATATTTGCACTCCCAACGACAGACGGTGGGTTCGTATAACGGTTAGTACTCGAGATTCTCAATCTCGCAATAGGAGTTCGATTCTCCTACCCACTACCAAAAGAAAGGACAGTTTGAAAAAACTGTTCTTTTTTTGTTCTTATTTGTGCTGAAGCTGCGAGTACCGTTTCCTGAAATTCATTAGTCCCAACGGGACGGCGCAGAGGCCATTCCAGGGCAGGTGGCTGGCCCCAATGGAACCAATTTGGTTCCATTGGGACCACCAGGCAGCCACTCACCGCCGTTCTGCGGCGGTATCTGGTACCAATGAATTTCAGCCACAGCCGGGCGCCTGGCCGCGCTGCGGGAGCATCGCCGGCGGCAGGCAGTTCCTATTGCACTAGATTGCAAATCTGCTGCAACGTGCAGCGCGGCGTTGGAGGACGTAAGGTGATACGAAAAGAGGCCGCCTGGGAGGCGGCCTCGATTCTTGTGTCAGAGCGGTCTGTTAGTTGGCGGTTGACCAGTCGTACAGATTGATGCTCTTGTCTCTGTTCATCACATAGATGGGAGAGAAGTTCCAGATGCTGTTGGTGTTGACACCGGGAGCCGTGGCGAGAGCTGCGATCCTCAGGTAATGAGGGCGCTCGTACTGGAACTCGCTGGTGTTTACACCGTCGCTGGATGCGTCCACGGTCAGGGTAATCCTGTCGGTGGTGCCGTCCTCCTTGACAGTTACGTTTGCGAGAGACGCGCCGGGGTCTTTGTCTATGTCGTTCTCCCTATAATTTTTGCTATGTCCTACGAAATTTGAACTGTTGGAGCAGAGTACAACCTGGCTGATGGTGTTGAGCCTAGAAGGGTCGCCCATCTCGACGGAGAAGGTGGCCTTGATCTGCTGGTTGGCGGCATCGTAGCTGAACTCGGGATCGATGATGCGGCAGTAGGGGGTGAGCTTAAAATCAAAGCTGTTGGCACCCTCATTGACCTGGATTACGGTCTGCTCAGCAGGTGCGAACACAGGCAGCTTCCTGAAATCTACGCTGTACTTGCCGGCGAAGACCATGTCGTTCTGGTAGTTTCCGTCGAACTTAACGAACCAGTCCTGCTCCTCATAGAAGTTTTCTCCCCATCTGTCACTTACATCTTCGATGACGGTGAGGGATCCCGAAACAGTGGTCGGAGGAGCCCACCAGCCAGCTGACTCTGTGTATGTTTCAACTTGAATCGTCTCGTTGGTCTTAGCATCGAGGATTCGTCCTGATATCTGTGCGTTGGGTCCGTCGTAGTTGTCGAGCTTGAACAAGTCGCAGGACGTCAGGAGGGAACCTGCCGCAACAAGGCATGCTATTTTGATCAGTAATCGTTTCATGCTAGTTCGTGGTGTTGTTGTTGGTGATACGGTTGTTAGTGTAGTTCGGAATGGTGGCGTAGTAGTCTTCCGGTCTTACCTGAGGATGGAAGCCAGCAGGATTCTGGGTGGCCTCGTCGAACATAGGCACTGACCTGAGGAAGATGTACTGGGCGCTGCTGCCGCTGAGGTCCACCATAGGAATCAGGGTCAGTTTGGCAGGCACTGCGCCCTCTCCGTCGTAGACATTGGTGCCGTTGAAGTAGGCGCGCCTTCTCCAAAGAACCTCGTGCCATTTGTCTTCTGCAGCGAACTCAACCTTCCACTCGTGGAGCACGTTCTCGAGGGTGAGCTCAACGTCGTCGGTGAATCCGGCCCTGTGGCGGATGTCGTTGAGGTACTTCTTCGCGAGGGCAGCGTCCCCGAGACCGCTCTCAACCTGGGCCTCTGCATAGGTGAGGAGAACCTCAGCATAGCGGATATCGTACCAGGGAGTCTGGGTTGCGGTGTTGTAGGCAGTGGGGTCGAGGTACTTCTTGTTGTAGAAGGAGTAGGTGGTGCGGTTGTGGCTGTTGACGTCTGAAGGCATCTTGTAGAAGCCTGAGTTGCCGTCGGCCTCTCCGCCGTAGGGGAAGTAGGTCTGTCCCTGGAAGTCCACTCCGTTGTTGTCGACAGGGTAGATGCTGGGAGTGCCGTCAGGCAGGATCATTCCGCCCTGGAAATAAATCACAGTGTTGCGGAAGGTGGCTCCGGGATAGACTATCCAGGCCTGGAAGCGGGCGTCCTTGTTTACGAAAGGATCGGTAACATTGGCGTACTTGATGTAGTTCGCGTTGTCACCCTTCTTGAACTCGGTGGTGGGGTCATAGCTGAAGTAGCTGGCCTCGTCGCCGTCGAGCCTGGTGGGGATGGTTCCGTCGACCCTGCTGCGGTCGTCGGCATAGTAGTCGAACTCATCGGCGTAGTTCAGAGTGTAGCTGAACTGTCCGGTCTGCCATCCTGCGGTCACCTGGTTGGGTGCGCCCCAGTTTCCTCCCTGAGAGGATTCCATTCCGTTTCCTGAGGTCAGGTTACCTGACTTGTAGGACTTTCCGAGAAGGCCTTCGAGGGTGGAGTAGTTCTGGAAGAGGTTGGCAAGGGTGTTGACGGCGTCCTCGACTGAGCCGGGGTTCGCTCCCTCAAGTCCGTACTTGCCGCTGTCGATCACCTTCTTGGCAGCCTCCAGAGCCTGCTGGTAGTAGCCGTTGGCGTAGGACTCTTCCATATAGGTGAGCTTCTGCTGCACTGCGGTGTAGCTGCTGTTGAGCTCGGCCCTGTCCCAGTACTTTGACTCGGAGGCTGCCCAGAGGGCTACGCGGGCCTTGAGGGCGTAGGCGGTGTACTTGCTTGCGCGCATGGGCTCGGGAGCGGTTTCGGGAAGCAGGTTGGC
>JADILW010000020.1 GCA_017695095.1 Candidatus Cryptobacteroides avistercoris
AGAGTCAGGGGCGTCTGTGTGCCTGGCGATGCGAGGAAGACACCGAGCGCCACCGCCGCACACGCGAACGCGGCTCCGGCCCATCGCAGGACTCCGGGCGAGAAGGCCCTGGAGCCGGACGTGACCGCAGCCGAAGCGTCGAGGCGGGAGGAAATGTTCTTCCACACGCCCCTGCGCGGCCGGATCTCGGCTTCTTCAAGCATCGACCTCAGCTGGAGGTCGAAATTCCTGTCGTTATCTTGCATCATCAATACCTTTCTTTGATCTTGGACTGCAGCAGCGTCCGCGCTCTCTGGAGCTGCGAACGTGATGTGGTCTCTGAAATTCCGAGCGCTTCTGCGATCTCCTTGTGGGAGTAGCCTTCCAGCACGTACATGTTGAACACGGTTCTGAACCCGGGCGGCAGCGCCGCTATCATCTTGATAAGTTCGTTGTAGCCTATCTTCTGCAGCGCGGACGGGTCGTCGCTTGAGATGTTCCATGCGGCGTCGACATCTTCCGAGTTCTTGAGCGCATCTTTCTTCCTGAGACTCATCAGTGCAGTGTTGACAAAGATCTTCCGGGCCCAGCCTTCGAAGGAGCCTGCCCCCGAATAGCTGTCGAGCTTGGAGAAGAGTGTCACGAATCCGTCCTGCAGTATGTCTTCGGCGAGGTCTCTGTCGCCCATATATCGCAGGCAGACGGCGAACATCTTGGCTGACAGGCGGTCGTAAATCGCTTTCTGTGACTTGCGGTCACCCTGCTTCGCCCCTTCTATCCAATCTGCTTCCCGTGTATCAAGATGCTTCTTGTTCCCGAAAAGTTGCATCCTCGTTCGCAATAAATCTTCACGAAAATAGGCATTTTTCCACAGAAAAATATATACTTTTGTGCGATATGCGCAAGACGGTGGTCTACATCATGACGGCAGCGTGCCTCCTGCTGCTCTGCGGCTACGCCTCGGGCAGGTCGGCGGACGTCGGCCGTTTCCTGAGCGGAGTGACCCACTATTCCGCAGGGCGCTTCGACCTGGCGGCCGAGATTTTCACCCGTCTGCACGAGACCTCGCCCGACGACGACGCCGTGAACTACTATCTCGGACTCACCGACTACGCTCTCGGCAGGCTGGATTCCGCCGAGGTCCATCTCGGGCTGGCGGTGAGCCAGGACACCACCAACCAGTGGTACCTTCAGGCGCTCGGGACGCTCTACAGCGTGCAGGGGAGGAGGAGCGATTTCGCGACCGTGTGCGAGAAGCTGCTCAAGCTCAGCCCCGCGCAGTACAACACCCCCTACACCCTCACCGTGATAGGTGACGAGAAGATGAACCGCCGCGACGACGCCGGAGCCCTCGAATACTACGACCGCGCCTTGGAGCTCGACCCCGACTATGCGCCCGCCGAGCTGGGAAAACTCGAGATACTCCGGTTCACCGGCAATTTCCCGCCCTTTTTCCTGACCCTCGACCATTTCCTGCGCAACGAGATAGTGCGCGACGAGATCAAGAGCGACTACCTCGGCATGCTTATCGACAACATGGACTCCCGCTTCTACTGGGTCTGGGGCGAACAGCTCGGCAAGCTCGTCGACCTGTGCTACCGGCAGGCGCCCGCCGACCCCGTCTCCAACCTGAACAAACTGCGGATGTGCATAATAGAAAACAAGCAGGATTCGGTGATCTACATGTGCAACCGCCTCGCAGAGGTGTCGAGACAGGCCGGCGACAAGGAGAACCTGGTGCTCGCCCTCTCGACTGCCGGCGACATGAGCTACCAGATGGGCGACAGACGCGAGGCCTACCGCTACTATGACGAAGCCCTCGAAGTCGACCCCGACTGCGCTCCGGTGCTCAACAACTACGCCTACTACCTCTCGGAGGAGGGGCGCTCGCTGCGCAAGGCCCTGAAGATGAGCCGGCGCACGATAGAGCTGGAGCCCGACAACGCCACCTACCTCGACACCTGCGGCTGGATACTCTACCTTCTCGGCCGGCCCAAGGAGGCCAAGCCTCTCTTCAAGCATGCGATGCTCTACGGAGGCAAGGACAGCTCGGTGGTGCTCGAACACTATTCGGTGATACTCGGAGAACTCGGCGAAAAGGACCTTTCAATATATTATCACTCGCTCGCGGAGCAGAAGAAAGCACAGCAGCAATGAAGTTCATACGCATATTCCTGACCGTATTCCTGCTGCTGGCCGCGGCTGCACCGTCCTTCTCGCAGGACACGCGCGAGCAGGAGTCCCGACGCTCCGCCCTCGAGAAGGAGATCGCACAGCTCGAGCAGCAGATTGCAGAGAACATCTCCAGAAGCAGCAGCGCTCTCAATGACCTCACCCTGATACGCAAGCAGGTGGAGACCCGCAAGGCCCTCGTGGCCGAAAGCGAGCGCCAGATCATGATGATCGACGACAGCATCACCCTCACCACCGCCAACATAGCCGGCCTGCAGGCCCGCATAGACACCCTGACATCCTATTTCGGCCGCCTGGTGCGCAGTGCCTACAAGAACCGCGACGCCAGGGTCTGGTATGTCTACATACTCACGAGCCGGAATTTCGGCCAGGCCACCCGCCGCTATTCCTATCTGAAGAACCTGTCCTCCACCTTGAACGACGAAGCCGCCCAGGTCAAGGAGATGCGCGCCGGACTGGAACTGGAACTGACGAGGCTGGACAGCCTGAAAGTGCAGGCGACTCAGCTGCGCGACGCCCAGCAGAAGGAACTCGCCGGCCTCAGGGCGGAGGAGAAGCGCTCCGACGACCTCGTTTCGCAGCTCAAGCGCTACAGGACAAGATACCAGCGTCAGCTGGAGACCAAACGGAAGCAGGTCGAGGACCTGAACCGCGAGATAGAGAGGATAATCGCCGAATACATAGCCGAGCAGAAGGCCAGGGAGGAGGAGCAGAGAAGGGCTGCCGCCGCCCGCCAGGGTGAACAGGCTGCCGCCGAGGCCCCCGCGCCCGTGGTTGACTACGAGCTGGCGGCTGAGTTCGAATCCAACAAGGGGAAGCTGCCATGGCCGGCCGACGGCCCCGTGCTCGAGAAGTTCGGGCGCCACAACCATCCCGTCTACACCAATATCGTGATGCCTTTCAGCAACGGTATCAGCATCGGCCTCGCCAAGGGAAGCGCGGTCAGGGCCGTGTTCGACGGTGAGGTCAAGAACGTGATCGCGATGCCCGGCTACAACATGTGCGTGCTCGTGCAGCACGGCAGCTACTTCACCTTCTACTGCAAGCTGGGACAGGTTTCAGTGAAGGCCGGGGACAAGGTGAGCACAGGCTCTATCATAGGCACGGTCGACACGATCGACGGGCAGACACAACTGCATTTCCAGATCTGGAAGGAGAAGTCTCCCCAGAATCCGGAAATCTGGCTGCGTTCCAAATAATTTTATGGGTGATTGAAAACTAGCCTGCCACCCAGACCAGCACATGACGGTCGAAAGTCATGTACTGCAGGTGGATTTCCTCCTCGAAGCCGTCCTTCTGGATGAAGGTGGCCTCCAGTTCGCCTTCGCCGCGCATTCTGAAATTCTCTATCTCAATCTGTTCGGCGAAGTCGACGTTGTACTGAGACATCTTCTTGTAGACTGCCTCCTTCGCGCACCAGTAGATGGCAAGCTGTTCATTGCGCTGGTCCTCGTCGAGATCCTCGATCTCATCTTCCGAGAGGGCCTTTTTCTCAACCGCCGAGAAATCCCTGTCGAGGGATTCGCAGTCAATCCCGACCTCTTCGGAGTCGTTCACTATCACGGCCACGTATTTGTCGGTGTGGGTGATGCTGATGTTGATCGATGAGTTCTCGATATAAGGCTTGCCGTTGTCGTGGTGGTTCAGATAGACCTTCTCCTCGAAGAGACGGTCGAGCAGAGTGCGCACGGCAAGCTTCTGCTTGCGCAGCGATTCACTTTTGATATAGGAGATTTCTTCAAGTTCGTCGGAGGGGACTGATGAGAGTGCACGGAGTTCCTGCTCGCTCTCCGTAATCTGCCAGACTCCCAGTTTCGAGTGGTAGTCGTCGTCGAGATCCTTTATTAGATATAGTGCCATAAAAAGTTTATAACACGGCAAAGATAGTGTTTTTTAACAATATAGCAATTCGTGGGGAGCGAATTTGGCTTCCTATGGTGAAAATGGTTTTATTTAGTATATTTGTAAGAATTTTGAACGCATTTTTATTTATTTGATACTATGAAGTACATCACTGACGAGAAATTGGTCATTGTAGGTGCCGCCGGCATGATCGGTTCCAACATGGCCCAGACAGCGCTGATGCTGAGGCTCACTCCCAACGTATGTCTTTATGATGTGTATGAGCCCGGACTCAGGGGCGTGGTCGCTGAAATGGACCACTGCGCCTTCGAGGGTGCCAACATCACCTGGACCACTGATCCTGCAGTGGCTTTCAAGGATGCAAAGTACATCATCTCTTCAGGCGGCGCTCCCCGCAAGGAGGGCATGACCCGCGAAGATCTTCTCAAGGGCAACTGCCAGATAGCCGAGGATTTCGGAAAGAACGTCAAGGCCTACTGCCCCGACGTGAAGCACGTTGTCGTGATCTTCAACCCCGCTGACCTCACCGGTCTCGTGGTTCTCCTGCATTCCGGCCTGAAGCCCGAGTGCGTGACCACTCTCGCAGCCCTCGACTCAACCCGTCTCCAGGAGGCTCTCGCCCAGGAGTTCGGCGTACAGCAGTCAAAGGTCACCGGCGCCCACACCTATGGCGGCCACGGCGAGGCCATGGCAGTGTTCGCATCTCAGGTGAAGATTGACGGCGTTCCCCTCGCCGAGAAGCATCTTTCCGCCGAGAAGTGGGCCGAGATCAAGCACAATACCGTTCAGGGAGGCTCCAACATCATCAAGCTCCGCGGCCGCAGCTCATTCCAGAGCCCCGCATACAATGCAGTGAAGATGATTGAGGCGGCTATGGGCGGCGACAAGTTCACCTGGCCTGCCGGATGCTATGTCAACAACGGTGAGTTCAAGAACGTGATGATGGCCATGCCCACCGTCATGGACGCCACCGGAGTACACTACAGCGCACCTCAGGGAACTCCCGAGGAGATGGCTGAGCTCAAGGCTTCCTACGAGCATCTCTGCAAGATGCGCGACGAGATCATCGAACTCGGCATCATCCCTCCCGTTTCAGAGTGGAAGAGCGTCAACGCCAACCTCTAGTCTGAACCCCGGTTCCAAATGAGAGAGCCGCCCGGCACGAATCTGCCGGACGGCTCTCCTTTTTATAATCATGAAAGACGTGTGTTATTCCAGTCCTTTCGTGAAAATCTCGATCGCATCGGAGGTGAGTCCCACTGAGGAGAAGCCTCCGTCGTGATAGAGATTCTGCATGGTCACGTGCCTGGTGAGGTCGGAGAACAGCGTGACGATGTAGTCGGCGCAGTCCGAAGCGGACGCGTTGCCGAGGGGCGACATCTTGTCGGCGTAGGTGAACATCTCCTCCATGCCGGCGATTCCGCTGCCCGCGGTGGTCTTGGTGGGCGACTGTGAGACGGTGTTGACCCTCACGTGGCGCTTCTTGCCGTAGATCACGCCGAAGCTGCGGGTGATCGATTCGAGGAGGGCCTTGGCGTCGGCCATGTCGTTGTAGCCCTGGAAGGTCCTCTGGGCGGCTATGTAGGTCAGCGCCACGGCCGAACCCCATTCCTTGAGGGCGTCCTTCCTGAAGAGCACGTTCAGCAGCTTGTGGAACGAGAGCGCCGAGATGTCGAGCGTCTTGTTGAAGAAGTCGTAGTTCGTGTCTTCGTAGGGTTTGTTCTTGCGGATGTTCGGCGACATTCCCACCGAGTGGAGCACGAAGTCGAACTGTCCTCCGAAATGCTCCATGGCGGCGTCGACGAGGGTGCCGAGGTCCTCGAGCGAAGTGGCGTCGGCGGGAACCACCAGGGCTCCGCACTCCTCGGCGAGCGCGTTGATGGTTCCGAGGCGGATGGACACGGGAGTGTTGGTGAGCACGAGCTCGGCTCCCTCCTCGTGGGCCTTCAGCGCGGCCTTCCATGCGATGGACTGGTCGTTGAGGGCTCCGAAGATTATGCCTTTCTTGCCTTTGAGTAGATTGTTTGCCATATTATTGCTTGTTCAGTTTTTCGTTGGGGACCAGCATGAATGTCAGCCTTCCCTTGCAGCAGAGCTTGCCGTTGACGGTCGCCTGGGCGTCGACAACGACGAGGGGACCCCTCTGGGTGACTTCCTTCGACTCCACGCATACGGTGTCGCCGGGGAAGACGGAGGCCTTGAACTTGGCGCCGTCGATTCCGGCGTAGAGTGCGGTGTTGTCCTTCAGTTTTTCCGAAGGGATCAGCAGAAAACTGGCCTGGGCCATGATTTCGCAGAGTATCACTCCGGGCACCACCGGGTATCCAGGGAAATGTCCGGTTGTGAAGAATTCGTTCTCTCTGATCGTATATTTGGATACGACCCTGTCTCCGTCTCGCTCGGATTCGTCGAGCAGGAGCATTGGCTCTCTGTGAGGGAGGATTTTCTTGATTTCTTCGCGGTTCATCTGGTTAAGGTTTTTGGTTATACACGTTTATGCGCGGCGTAAAGACACGCAAACATTATGCCCTCCGAAGCCGAGGGAGTTGGAAATTGCAATGTCCAGGTCCCTCTTGCGGGCTTCTCCCGGAGTGTAGTCGAGGTCGCATTCGGGATCGGGCACCTCAAGTCCGATGGTCGGGGGCACGATGCCGTCCCTGAGCGCGAGGGCGGAGGCTATGAGCTCCACTGCGCCGGTGGCTCCGAACATGTGGCCGTGCATCGACTTGGTCGAGCTTACCGAAGCGCGGTGTGCGTCCTCTTCTCCGAGGGCGACCTTGATCGCCGTGGTCTCGGTGGAGTCGTTGAGGTGGGTTCCGGTGCCGTGGGCGTTGATGTAGAGGTTCTCCCCGGGCTTGTAGCCGGCCTCGTCGAGAGCCTCCCTGAGTGCACGTCCGGCGGTGATTCCGTCGGGCCTGGGGGCGGTGTAGTGGTGAGCGTCGCAGGTGCAGCCGTAGCCGCACACCTCGGCGATGATGTTGGCGCCTCTGGCGATGGCGTGCTCCCTTTCCTCAAGCATCAGGGCTCCGGCGCCTTCCGACATCACGAATCCGCCGCGGCGGGCGTCGAAGGGCAGGCAGGCCTTTGCGGGGTCCTCCTCGTAGGTCAGGGCCTTGGCGTTGGCGAAACCTCCTATGGCCAGAGGGGTCACGGCGGCCTCGCTGCCTCCGGCGAGGATTGCGTCGGCCCGTCCGTACTTGATGGCGAGATAGGCCTCGCCGATGGAGTTGGTTCCGGTGGCGCAGGCGGACACGTGGGTCAGGCAGGGGCCCTTGGCCTTGTACTTGATCGCTATGTTGCCGCCGGCGATGTTGGGGATCATCATGGGAATGAAGAGGGGGGAGATGCGGTCGGCCCCCTCGTCGAAGAGGATCTTCGTCTGGGTCACGAAAGTCTGGATGCCGCCGATTCCCGAGCCGAAGTAGATTCCGAAGCGGTTCTCGTCGATGTTCTCGTTGGACACCAGCCCGCTTTCGGCCATGGCCTGGGCGGCTGCGGCAAGGGCGTACTGGCTGTAGATGTCGTTGCGGCGCTTCTCCGCAGCCGAGAGACCGGACTGGAGAGGGTCGAAGTCTTTTACCCTGCCTGCGACATGGATGGGGAGATTGTACTCCTCGAAGCCTTCGAGCCTGCTGATGCCGCATTTTCCGGCCTTGAGGCTCTCCCAGAAAGTGTTGACGTCGTTTCCTACGGGGGAGATGACCCCCATTCCGGTGATGACCACTCTTTTCATTTCACTATTCATACATAAATCTTCTTATGCTGCCCTTCGGGGTCTTGGCGAAGGCTTCGAAGCGCAGTTCATATCCACTTACATGAGAATATACGGGGATTCTCTTGTTGAGAACTTCCATATTCGCGTCCATGATGCTCTTGAGACCGGCGGAGTCGATGTCGCCGAGCTGGTTCTGGTCGGGAACTATCAGGGCCACGAGCCTTTCTCCGCGGTTGACCACGAGGGATTCGGCCACTCCGGGCAGGGCGTTGAGCACGACTTCGATCTCCTCGGGGTAGATGTTCTGGCCGTTGGAGGTGAGGATCATGCTCTTGCAGCGTCCCACGATGAACAGGCTGCGGTCCTTGTCCATGGTGGCGAGGTCGCCGGTGCGGAACCATCCGTCGTCGGTGAACACGGCCCTGGTGGCGTCGTCGTTCTTATAGTAGCCGGAGAACACTATTTCTCCCTTGACGAGGATTTCGCCGGGTATGTGCTCGGGATCGGGTGAGTCGATCTTCACGTCCACGACCTCGTCGAGATATTCGCCGCACTCGCGGAGCTTGTAGCTTCCGAGATGGCCGATGGAGATCACGGGAGCGGTCTCGGTCATGCCGTAGCCGGTCACGAAGGGCAGGCCGAGCTTGGTCACGAAGAGTTTCTCGAACTGCTCGGGAATCGCGGCGCCGCCGGTGCAGAACAGCTCGATTTCGCCGCCGAGCGCCTTGAGGAAGATGATTTCCAGGGCCTCGCAGAAGTCGGGGTTGTTCTGGTAGTCCTCAAGCTTGGCCGCTCCGTTCTTGCTGTGGATGAAGTCTCCGAGTGTGTCCTCGATGAGCTTCGAAAGAATCAGGGGCACTGCGAAGAACACGTGGGGCTTGTATTCCCTGAGTGCGGGCTTGAGGTAGGTGGGGATGGGCGGAAGGCCGAGCACCACCAGGTGCATGCCGAGGCACAGAGGAGTCACCATGTCCACGGTCATTCCGAAGATGTGGGCGTAGGGCAGCACGCTGACGATGTTCTCGCCTCTGCGGAAAGGCACGTGGCTGGGCACCGAATAGACGTTGGCCGACAGGTTCCTGTTGGTCAGCATCACTCCCTTGGGGTTTCCGGTGGAGCCGGAGGTGTACATTATGGAGGAGAGGCTGTCGACGCTCGTGCCCGAATAGTCTACGTCCTCGGGCTTCATGCCACCCGGATGCTTCTCGGAGAAGATCTGCTCCTTCGAGTTGTAGACGGCGTCGAATCCGTCGCGCGCGGC
>JADILW010000021.1 GCA_017695095.1 Candidatus Cryptobacteroides avistercoris
GCTGATATTCGGCGACACTGTGATCCGCGTGTCCGACAAGGCTGCGCTCGCGATGCACATCGACACCGATGAGGCGAATGCCGCCGCCTGCAGCGGAGAGATGACCGGGCATATAGTTCCCGCGCCCAAGGCCGTTTCGCAGGTCTGCGACGCAGACTGAGGCTTCAGCTGCCCCACAATACGACAATTCCGCGGTGTCGAGCCGCGGAATTGTCGTATTGTCAGCAGTCTATTGGCCATTCCGGACCATGTCCGTCTCATCACGGTTCCGCGCAAAGCGCTCCATCGACGCCAGTCGCTACGCTCTTCGGCGTCGCCCGCTCACTGCCGCGGGCGGCAAGCCGTTCTGAGTCGGACATGGTCCTGAATGACGGAAGCAGAGTCCGCTACTTTTCGAAAAAGCTGAAATGCACGCGGCCGTAGACCTTCTCCTTCTTGAACAGCGGGTGCCCGCAGAACGAATATTCGCCCCCGTGCTCCAGGATGAAGTACGCCCCGGGATGCAGAATGTCCAGGTTCAGCACTTTGTCGGGAATGCCGTCCAGCCCTTCGAGGCTGTAGGGAGGGTCGGCGAAGATGATGTCGAATTTTTCGCGGCAGATGGGCAGGAAATCGAAGACGTTGCCGTGGACCGCGGTGATGTTGTCCAGCCCCAGTTTCGCCGCCTCGCTCCGGATGAACTTCGCGTTGTCGCGGTTCATCTCCACGCTGTAGACCCTTGAGGCGCCTCTCGAAGCGAACTCGAAGGCAATGGCCCCCGTTCCTCCGAAGAGGTCGAGGACCTTGAGCCCGTCGAATTCATATTCGTTGTCGAGGACGTTGAACAGACCTTCCTTGGCGAAGTCCGTGGTCGGACGGGCCTCATAGCCTCTGGGTGGAAGGATGGTCTTGCCCTTGAGTCTGCCTCCGATTATGCGCATCCTACCTGCTCTTCTGTTCCGAGGCGAGAAGTTTCCAGACGCCTGCGCTGAGGGCCGCTCCCACGAAGGGTGCGACGATGAACAGCCAGAGCTGCCTGAGTGCCGTTCCGCCGTCGAACAGCGCCGGTCCTATGCTTCGCGCGGGGTTGACCGAAGTTCCGGTGATGGGGATGCAGACGATGTGGATAAGGACGAGGGTCAGGCCGATTGCGAGTCCGGCGAAATTGCCGGCGCCCTTTGCGGGGTCAGTCGTCCCGAGTACGACCAGCACGAAGATGAAGGTGAACACCGCCTCGGCGATGAACGCCTGTACGCCCATCCCTTCGGCGAAACTGTTGGAACCTGTGGCGGTCGGGCCTCCGTGCGCTCCGGAAGACACCAGGGCGAAGAGAATCGCCGATCCGAGAATCGCTCCTATCACCTGGAACACCATGTACATCGCCGCATCCTTCCCGCTCATCCTGCCGCTGAGGAAGACCCCGAGCGTGATTGCAGGGTTGATGTGGCATCCTGAGATTCCGCCTATGGTGTATGCCATGGCGATTACCGCGAGACCGAAAGCCAGTGCGACTCCGAGAGTCCCGACTCCGGCTCCTACAGTTCCTGCGACGCTGCCGGCGAATACGGCGCTGCCGCAACCCATGAGTACCAGGACCATCGTCCCGATCATCTCAGCCAGATACTTTTTCATCGTAAGGTATTTTTATGGATCAGATTCTCACTACCGACTTGAAATAGCGGTAGAGTGACATTTCCTGCGCGGGTTCCAGGTCTGACATCCAGCAGATTGTGGATACTTCGGGGTTGATCTGCAGCGACTTCACCGCCAGGAAGATGTAGTATTCGGCGGTCGTGAAGTCCTGCGCCTCGAAGCAGTTGGCGAGCAGCAGCGACTTTCCCTGGGCTATCGCCAGATGGAGCCTGCCGCCGCTGAGGCTGCAGAGTATCTTGTTGTAGGCCGGACAGTCAGGAAGCCTGTTCAGGATTCCGGCGATTTCCGGAGTGGAAACGACACTGTCCTCGTCTACCGAATAGACGAGGACAGCATCGTATTGAGGTATTTCTATGTGTCGTACTGCACAGCCGTCCCCGATTCGTGCAACTCCGGCAAGAGCTTCATGCTCCTTCTCAGGATCGAAGAAGTTCGTGGGGACGAGGGTGAACACTACTCCCAGTTTCCTGCGTTGTTGTTAGGAGAGGTGATGGAGCCCACCTGCAGACCCTCGTACTTGTTCTGGGACTGGCGGTCGGCGTCGAGGTTGATGCGGAGCTGCTCGTCAAGTCCCTTGAGCAGTGACTTGTAGGGCATCTTGGCCTCGAAGAGGGGCACGGGAACGCCGGAAACTCTCCTGACGGTGGCTTCCATGATCACGGGCTCGCCGCCTGAGAAGGGGATGGTCTTGAGCGAGTCGATGTTGAAGTCGGGGCGGTCATTGAAAAGGGTGTCCTTCACTGCCACTACGTTCTCGATGGAGAAGACGAGGTTCCTGTCGCCCGCGAGGTACATCTCATAGAGGTCCTCGTTGGTGAGCCTGCGGTTGGCCCTCTTCACCTGCTCGGTGTGAGCCACTGCGGCGGAGTCATCGTTGGATCCGATCTGGAGCACGATGGGCATCTCTCCGGTCTCGTAGAACATCTTGAGGGAGTCCACGGTGGAGGTGAACTTGCCGTTGACGGTCTTGTAGGCGACCTGGAGTGTGCGGATGTCCTTGAGTCTCTCGATGGCCACCGACTCGCGGTAGTCCTTCTGCTTGTTGAAGTTGAGAGGCTCCATGATGCTCTTGTAGTTGGCTATCACCAGGAACACGATGCCGGCGAGAAGCACCACTTCAATGATAATCTTGACTGTCTTGTTCATTTTGATATGGTTATTTTTATTAGTATCAACAAGTCGTACAAAGTTATGAAAACGATTTATCAAATGCAATATTATTATTAATTTTGCAGCGGTTTTTGCAGCATGAGAACGCTTGACAAAATGAAGCTCGGGCAGCTCGACGCCATGTTCGGGGCGGCCTCCGCGGTGGGTCTGACGGTGCATGTGCATCCCGACGGGGATGCTCTCGGCAGCGCCGTGGCGCTCGCCCGCTATCTCCGCGGCTTCAGGGGAAAGACCGTTTCCATCCTGCTTCCGGACAGCTATCCCGCTAATCTGGAGTTCATCATGGAAGGGGAGAAGGCGCTGGTTGCGTCGGACGATCCGGACGCTGCCGCGCGCTGCATCGCTTCCTGCGACCTGCTCGTGGCCCTTGACCACAATTCTCCGGGAAGGATAGGGCTGCTCGAGGAGCCTTTCAGGGCCTCGCCGGCCCGCAAGCTGCTGATTGACCATCATCTTGACCCGGACGCCGGGAGCTACGGGCTGGTGTTCAGCGAGACCGAGGTCTCCTCGACCTGCGAGCTGCTCTATTGGCTGCTGCGCGCTCTGCCTCCTTTTGCTGCGGCCGAAGGTCTGCCCCGCGAACTCGGCACGCCATTGCTGACGGGCATGACCACCGACACCAACAACTTCGCGAATTCGGTGTTCCCCGAGACGCTCAGGATGGCCTCCGAACTGCTGGCCGCCGGAGTCGACAGGGACGCGGTGCTCGACAAGCTGTACAATCAATATAGAGAGAACCGCTTCCGTGCCATGGGCTGCTTCCTGTCGGAAAAGCTGACCATACTGCCCGGAGGCGTTGCCTACGCCGTGTTCGACCGGCAGACGCAGGAGCGTTTCGGCCTCGTCGACGGCGACACCGAGGGCTTCGTGAACATGCCTCTCGGAATCGCGGGGGTGCGCATGAGCATCTTCCTGAAGGAGGACGACGGCTTCTTCCGCGTGTCGGTGCGCTCCACCGGCGACTGCGCGGCTTCGGATTTCGCCGCCGCCTGGTTCCACGGGGGCGGGCATTTCCACGCTGCCGGCGGAAGGCTCTATTTCCCTTCCGACATTCCGTCCGCATCGCATGCGGCGCAGTATGTAGAAACTTCGGCGGCACGATTCCTGCAAGATCCGGCGCTGCCAAAAGATAACTGAAAATGAAGAAGATCATAACATATTCATCGGCTGTTCTGGTGCTGCTGGGCCTTGCCGCGGCCTGTGCGAAGCAGCCCACGACCTCCTCCAAGGTTTCCGCGAAGGAGTATTTCGATGCATGGATGCTCGTGAACCATCCCGACGCGGAGCCGACTCCTCTCGGCGCCTATGTGATAGAGGAGACCGAAGGCGACGGCCGGCTTGCCGGAGATGCCGATGAGAGCCCCTACCTGCTCGTGAGCTATGTGGTCAGGGACCTTGACGGCACGATAACCGACTTCAGCGACGAGTCGGTGGCCCGTCAGCTCGACAAATATGACGAGACCTATTACTATGGGACGAAGGTCTGGGGCAGGGGCTATAACGCCCTCTACGCGGGTGTGGACGAAGCCGTGAGCACCATGCGCGTGGGAGGTTCGAAGACCACCGTGATTCCCGGATGGCTCTTCACTGTCGCAAGGTACGACGACCCTCAGGAATATGTCGAGAAGGTGTCGGGCACCAACAGCATCTATGAAATCACGCTGCACGACATAATCGACGACATCACCGAATGGGAGATGGACTCCATCGGACGGTATCTCGCAAGGAACTATCCGCAGCTGAGCCTCGCCGATTCGCTGAAGTACGGCTTCTATTACATTCAGGAGAAGGCTCCCGACGACACTGCGGCGTTCCCTGCCGACAGCGGTGCGTTCATCAACTACATCGGCCGCAGGCTCGACGGACAGGTGTTCGACACCAACATAGAGGACACCGCCAAGGTCTACGGACTCTATTCTTCGTCGGTTGACTATTCTCCCATACCCGTCCGGATCGACCCCGACAACTATGAGAACGTCAAGATGGTCGTGGCGGAGCAGGAGGTGACCCTCATTGACGGTTTCGCCTACGCCCTGTGGCGCATGAGGAGCCACGAGAAGGCCACCTGCATATTCTATTCGAACCTCGGCTACGGATCCGCGGGCTCTTCCGACCGCATACCGGGATATTCTCCTCTGAGATTCGACATAGAGTTCGTGGACGAACCGGAGGAAGACGAGTAAAAGATCAGTTAGTTAGTTTTAGTGTATGGCTTATGAAAATTCTGCCGCTCCGACTGAGCTCGGAACGGAAAAAATCGGTAAACTTCTGAAGATGTATGCGGTCCCGGGCATCATAGCCCAGACCGCGGCTTCTTTGTACAACATGGTCGACAGCATCTATATCGGCCATATCCCCGGAGTGGGCGCGGACGCTATCAGCGGCCTCGCCGTGACTTTCCCTCTGATGAACCTCTCCGCCGCCATGGGAACCCTGGTGGGCGTGGGAGGTATGACCCTGATATCCGTGCTTCTGGGCCAGAAGAACTATGATTCCGCCAAGAAGGTGCTGTCCAACGTGTTCGCCCTGAACCTGGTGATCGCCATCGCGTTCTCGGTGATAACTCTCTCCTTCCTGGACCCCATCCTCTATTTCTTCGGCGCCAGCGATAACACGATATTCTACGCCAGGGAGTACATGCGCATCATCCTGTTCGGAAACGTGGTCACGCATCTGTATTTCGGCTTCAACGGCCTCATACGCTCGTCCGGACACCCCAAGACCGCGATGGGACTGACGCTTTTCACGGTGATTTCCAACGCGATACTCGACCCCATCCTGATCTTCGGCTTCGACATGGGCATCAAGGGCGCCGCCATCGCAACGGTGGTCTGCCAGCTCGCGGCCCTGCTCTACACCTTCAAGTTCTTCTCTGACAAGACGAGGCTGCTGCATTTCACCAGGCCCGTGCTGCAGATCGACAGGAGGATAGCCGGACAGTGCTTCGCGATAGGCATGGGCCCCTTCCTGATGAACGCCGCCTCTTCAATCATCGCCATGATGATCAACCAGCAGCTCGCCAAATATGGCAGCGACATGGCGATAGGCGCATACGGAATAGTGAACCGCGTGACGACCTTCTTCATCATGATATGCATGGGCTTCAACCAGGGACTTCAGCCTATCGCGGGCTACAACTACGGCGCCAGGCTGTATCACAGGGTCAGGGAGGTGTTCTTCATGACCGTGAAGTGGGAGCTCCTCGTGACTACGCTCTGCTTCCTTGTGTCCATGCTTATCCCGAGGGTGGCGGTGGGTCTGTTCACCAATGACCCGGAGATGATAGACATGGCGTCGAAAGGCCTGCGGGTCATGAACATCTGCGTGGCGATAGTAGGTTTCAACATCGTGGCGGGCAATCTTTTCCAGTGTCTCGGTATGGTGAAAAAGGCTATTGTCCTGTCTCTCTCCCGTCAGCTGCTCTGCCTGCTGCCCTTCCTCTACCTGCTGCCCATGTGGTTCGGAATCAAGGGAGTGTGGATCAGCTTCCCCGTGGCCGACTTGGTCAGCACCGTGGTGGCCGTGATATTCGTTGTTCGCCTGATGCGCAAGTTCGACAGGCTCAGGGACGGCGAGGATTCTTCTATACTCGGAAGTGCAATTAAATAAACCAGATTGACCATGGAAAAGAAAGTGATAATCAACATAGGCCGTGAGTTCGGCAGCGGCGGAAGGACCGTCGCCAGCATCATAGGCGGGAAACTCGGCATCGAGGTCTATGACAACGAGCTTATTCTCAAGGCTGCGGAGCACAGCGGAGTGAAGCCGGAGTTCTTCAGGCACAACGACGAGAAGAAGCGTTTCTTCACTCTCGGCTATTCGCAGAACGCCATCAACGACGAGGGTCTGTTCAAGATACAGAGCGACACCATCCGCGGTATCGCCGAGAATGGCAGCGCGGTGTTCGTCGGACGTGCCGCGGACTACGTGCTGCGCGATATGAAATGTCTCGACGTCTTCGTCTGCGCGCCCCTGGAGTGGAGGCGTCAGCTTGTCGCCGACCGCTCGAAGCTCTCGCTGGAGGAGGCGGAGAAATTGATACAGAAGAAGGACAAGGCGCGTGAGAGCTGGTACAACTTCTTCACTTTCGGCCACTGGGGCGTGGCTTCGAACTACGACCTCTGCCTCGACTCGTCCATACTCGGTCTCGAGGGCTCTGCCGACTTCATCATCGAGTTCGCCCGCCGCGAGGGGCTGCTGTAGCCGATCGGCCAGATTCTGTTGCAGCAGATTTGCAATCTGCTGCTGCCTGCTTGCTGCTGACGGAGTTCGCCCTCCGGCAGTAAGAACCATCGCGCAGCCCTATACTGCCGGCAGGCCGACTCCGCCGCAGCTGGCTTCTTTGTTCCGCTGCGTCTGGCTTCTGTGTTCCGACGTGATTTGTAATCCGCCGGAACGTGGGTCGGAATTGCGCTGGATTGCAAATCCAGCGGAACTGAGTCGCAGTCGCCGGCACGCGCGAGGAGAGCCCTCCGCGGAGCTCCCCGCAGCGCGTATCCGGCGCACGGCAGCAGATTCTGCGTCAACTTGCAAATCAGCCGATGTCCCCCTCAACGGCCTTTCCCGGCGTCCGATTAATTCGTGCTCATGCAGTAACTGGCTGTTCGCTCGGATTTGAAATTCATTGGTACCAGATGCAGCCGTTCTGTGGCGGTGGGTGGTCGCATGGTGGTCCTGATGGAACCAAATTGGTTCCATCAGGACCAGCCACATGCCCAGGAATGGCCTCTGCGCCGTCCTGCCGGGACTACTGAATTTCAACTTTACCTTCCTGCAAGACACCTGACTCCGGACCACCTGAGCGGCGTGCGTCCAAGGGCTCAGCAGGAGTCCAGCCACCCGAAATCCGGTAAACCTGACTCGCCGGTTCTCCATCCGTTCTCGCAAGAGGCAGCCCTTTGAGTCAGGTGTTTTTCATAAGCAGACAGTGGCTGCCACAGCGGTTACGCTCCTTTGTGCAATCCACCTGCGCCCCTGATGTGCCCTGCAGGTGTCCGGAACGACGGTTGGGTGCCGCGGTGTAAGGAGAAGGGTCACACCTGCGCGAACTATATGCCACAGAATGGCCTGCAGAGCTGTTTCGTCGCGCAGGTGAATCTCAGAAATCAGTGGTGGACTGCAAATCCATCGCTTCTGCCGCTTTCCGGTCGCAGGCGGAGTCGGCCTATCGGCAGTATAGGGCTGCGCGGTGGTTCTTACTGCCGGAGGCTGAGCTCTGTCTGCGACCGGTAGCCATGCAGGATTGCAAATCCTGCGTGACGTGAACGAGAACCGACGCAGTAGATTGCAAATCTGCTGAAACGAGCGACAGATTGCAAATCTGTCACAACTGGGGATGTTCGCATATCCTTGCAATTAGGTCGAAGTAAGAGCACAATAGGTTCGGCAAAACAGCCGCGTCGGAGTCGGCCTATCGGCAGTATAGGGCTGTGCGGTGGTTCTTACTGTCGGAGGGCGAGCTCTGTCTGCGACCGGCAGCCACGCTGGATTGCAAATCCTGCGTGGCAAAATGGACCAGAACCGGAACCGGCGGCGGACTGGAAAATCCAGCGCAGCAGAGATATAATTGTCACCAACCATTTTTGGCAATTATACGAAAGCTGGATTGGCCGCGCCAAAACGCAAAAAGCGGATGCTTGATTTCGCATCCGCTTTGCGGAGGGTGAGGGATTCGAACCCCCGAACCCGTTAAGGTCAACAGTTTTCAAGACTGCCGCCATCAACCACTCGGCCAACCCTCCTTCCCGTAAAGGGACTGCAAATTTATGCAAAGTCCTCGGATATTCCAAGAAAATTCACAAATTCTTACCGGTCACCGGCTCTCACCTCGCGGAATCCGGCTTCGGCTGCTTCTCCTCCGGGCCGGCAAAGAACTTCCAATGGAAGAGCAGCAGGTAGAACGCGCCCACGGTCACGCAGGAATCAGCGAAGTTGAACACCGGGCTGAAGAAGATCACCCTGGCCCCGTCGCGTATTATGGGGAAGTAGAACATGTCCACCACTCTGCCGAACATGAACGGAGCATAGTCCCAAATCAGTCCGTAGAACAGGCAGTCGATGATATTGCCTATCGCCCCGGCAGTGATCATCGTAAGCCCGACAAGCACCCCGACGGGAGCCCTGCCCTTGCGCAGCAGGGAGTGTATCCACCATATCAGGAAGCCGCTGAGCACGATGCGGAACAGCGACAGCAGCAGCTTGCCCGCTCCGTCGCCGAAAGACAGGCCGAAGGCCATGCCCTCGTTCTCCACGAAGCACAGACGGCACCACTCGCCTATCAGCGGAATCTGCTCGCCGAGCGACATATTCGTCTTGACCAGAATCTTGATGATCTGGTCAATGACGACGAGCAGAACACCCAGCACCAGGAGCCGGGTTCCTTTGGACAGTTTCATACGGACTACTTCCTGCCGGTCTTGGCCATCATCTCCTTGGCCCCCACGGTCAGAGTGGCGTGAGGAACCCTCTTGAGCCTCTCCTTGGGGATGAGCTTGCCCGTGGCGCGGCAGATGCCGTAGGTCTTGTTCTCGATGCGCACGAGGGCGGCCTCGAGGTTCTGGATGAACTTGTACTGACGCTGCGCCATCTGGCTGGCCTCCTCCTTGGAGAGCTGGTTTGCGCCGTCGTCCTCCACTGTCTTGAATGAAGGTGAAGTGTCCTCTATGTCGTTGGTTCCGTTATGGATTATGACCTCCCGAAGAGTGTTGTACTCGGCCTTGGCCTTTGCAAGCTTGTCTTCGATGATAGCCTTGAACTCGGCAAGCTCCGCATCGGAATAACGGGTCTTCTCCACCGGTGCTACGTTCTTGTTTGTCTCTTCTGCCATAATTAAGTAAAGTTTAAGTGTTATTGATTTTTCGATACCTTTATCCTGATGGAGGAGTCACCCCACTCTACCTCGGCCGCGTCGGCCGGAGCCTCGGCGAGAGTCTTGAGTTCGAGCGAGAGCGAAAGGGTCTGTCCGGCCACATAGTCGGCATATTCGCCGAGTGAGTCCCGGATTTCCCCGAAGTTTCCTCCGTCCGCATATATGGTGGTGTGTATTCTGTCGGTCACCTCGAATCCGCTCTCCTTGCGGAGATTCTGGATAGGGTGTATGAGCTCCCTGGCGGTGCCCTCACGCCTGAGTTCGGGCGTCAGCACGATGTCCAGAGCGAGAGTGAGCGTGGCCTCGGTGGCCACGAGCCAGCCCGGCATGTCTTCGGAACTGATTTCGTAGTCGCCCTTGCGCAGGACAACCTCGCCCCCGGGGAGATTGAGCACATATTCGCCCTGTGCGTGCTCCACGGCCGAGATCTGCTCTTGCGAGAGCTCGCCGAAAGCGGCGGCTATCTCCTTCATGCGCTTGCCGTAGATCTTGCCGAGGGTCTTGAAATTGGGCTTGATCTTCTTGGTTATGATGCCGGCGGTGTCGTGCAGGAATTCGATGTCCTTGACGTTCACTTCAGCGAGGAATATGTCGCGCACCCTCATGATATGGGCCTTCACATCGTCGTCCAACACGGGCACGAGCACCTTCGCGAGAGGCTTGCGCACGTTGATGCCCACCTTCTTGCGCAGCGCGAGCACCATCGAGGACGCCTTCTGGGCGAAGGACATGCTCTCCTCGAGGTCCTTGTCGATCAGGGACATGTCGGCCGAGGGCATCAGCTCGTAGTGTACGGAGCCGGCACCGGGGACGAGGTCCTCCCACAGCCTCTCCATGAAGAACGGGGCTATGGGTGCGGCGAGCAGGGCAACGGTCTTAAGAGCCTCGTACAAAGTCTGGTATGCCGAGAGCTTGTCGTCGCCGAGGCCGCTGCCCCAGAGGCGCTTCTTGTTCAGCCGGATATACCAGTTGCTCAGGTCGTCGCACACGAAATCCTGGATCAGGCGGCCTGCGCCCGTGATGTCGTAGTCTTCGTATGCATTGCGCACCGCGGCCACCAGGGTGTTGAGCCGGCTCACGAGCCAGCGGTCGAACATGGGACGTCCGGAAACCGGAAGCGCGGGAACCGCCGGGTCGAAGCTGTCGATGTTGGCGTAGAGTGCGAACACCGAGTATGAATTGTAGAGAGTGCCGAAGAACTTGCGGCGCACCTCCTCCACCCCGGCCTCGTCGAACTTGAGATTGTCCCAGGGCTGGGCGTTGGTGAGCATGTACCAGCGGAGGGCGTCGGGGCCGTAGCTGTCGAGCGCCTTGAAGGGGTCGACGGCGTTGCCAAGCCTCTTGCTCATCTTCTCCCCCTTCTTGTCGAGCACGAGGCCGTTGGAGATCACGCGCCTGTAGGCGGGGGTTCCGCTGACCATGGTGTGGATCGCATGCAGGGTGTAGAACCATCCGCGGGTCTGGTCGACTCCCTCGGCTATGAAGTCGGCGGTGCAGCCGAAATCGGCGGTGTCCCTGCCGCGCAGCCCTGTCTGGGCATAGGGCATGGCGCCGGAGTCGAACCACACGTCTATGAGGTCGGTCTCGCGCGTCATCTTCCTGCCGGAAGGGCTCACGAGAAAGATATTGTCGACATAGGGGCGGTGCAGGTCGATTCTGTCGTAGTTCTCCCTGCTCATGTCGGAAGGGTCGAAGCCTGCGTCCCTCAGCGGGTTGGACTGCATGATGCCGGCTGCCACGGACTTGTCGATCTCGGCATACAGTTCGGCGACGGAGCCTATGCATATCTCCTCCTTGCCGTCCTCAGTGCGCCAGATGGGCAGCGGAGTGCCCCAGTAGCGGCTGCGGCTGAGATTCCAGTCCTGGATGTTCTCGAGCCATTTGCCGAAGCGGCCGGTGCCGGTGGACTCCGGCTTCCAGCTGATCTGCGAGTTCAGCTCCATCATCTTCTCGCGCACGGCGGTGGTGCGGATGAACCAGCTGTTGAGCGGGTAGTAGAGCACCGGCTTGTCGGTACGCCAGCAGTGGGGGTAGGAGTGGACGTGCTTCTCTATCCTGAACGCCTTGCCCTGCTTCTTGAGCATCACGCAGAGGTCCACGTCGAGCGTGGGTGCGTCGGCGGGCAGGCTGTCGTCGTAGGCGTTCTTGACGTATCTTCCCGCCCATTCGCGGTAGTCGTCGCTGACGCGCTCGTCCACGTAGCCGGGGTCAAGGTCCTCCAGACGGAAGAATCGGCCCTTGAGGTCCACCTGCGCCTGGGGGTTGCCGTCCGTGTCGATGACCGTGAGCGCGGGCACTCCCGCAGCCCTGGCCACCCTGGCGTCGTCGGCGCCGAAGGTCGGAGCTATGTGCACGATTCCCGTACCCTCCTCGGTGGAGACGTAGTCGCCCGGAATCACCCGGAACGCACCCTCGTCGGGGCGGAACCAGGGGATCAGCTGCTCATAGCGCATGCCCACGAGCTCCGAACCCTTGCAGCCTCCCGTCACCTCGTAGGGGATCTTGTCGTTGAAGAGGGCGGGGACAAGGTCCCTGGCGACTATGTAGGTCGCGGGTTCCCCGGTATATGGATTGGAGGATTTCACCCTCACGTAATCGATGTTCGGACCCACGCAGAGCGCGGTGTTGGAGGGCAGGGTCCAGGGGGTGGTGGTCCATGCCAGGAAATAGAGATTCTCCTCGCCGACGACCTTGAACTGCACGGTGCAGGTGGTGTCCTTCACGTCGCGGTAGCAGCCGGGCTGGTTGAGCTCGTGGCTGCTGAGGCCGGTGCCCGCCGCGGGCGAATACGGCTGTATGGACTTGCCCTTGTAGAGCAGTCCCTTGCCGTGGATGTCCTTGAGCAGATACCACAGAGTCTCGATGTAGCGGTTGTCGTAGGTGATGTAGGGGTCGTCCATGTCGACCCAGTAGCCGATGCGCTCGGTGAGGTTGCGCCACTCGGCGGTATATTTCATGACTTCCTCGCGGCAGGTGCGGTTGTATTCCTCCACGCTGATCTTGCGGCCTATGTCCTCCTTGGTGATGCCGAGCTTCTTCTCGACGCCGAGCTCGACAGGCAGGCCGTGGGTGTCCCATCCGGCGCGGCGGCGCACCTTGTAGCCAGTCTGTGTCTTGTAGCGGCACACAGCGTCCTTTATGGAACGCGCCATCACGTGGTGGATTCCGGGCATGCCGTTGGCGGAAGGGGGTCCCTCAAAGAAGATGAACTCGGGCGCACCCTCCCTGAGCTCGAGAGACTTCTCGAACGCCCCGTTCTTTTTCCACTCCTGGAGCACCTCGTCGGCCACCTTCACGAGATCCAGTCCGCCATACTCTTTAAAAGTCATATTTTTTCGCTAATTTTGCACATATAAACAGACTGCGAATTTAACTAATTCCGCCAATTTAACCAAAATCTCGACATGACCATACTCGACATCATCCTGCTCATCTGCTTCGTGCCCGCCATAGTCACCGGAATCACCAGGGGCTTCGTGAGCCAGGCTGTGCAGATAGTCGCCATCATACTCGGCGCATGGGCGGCCTTTCACTTCTCATCCGTGATATGCGACTGGCTGTCGCAGTACCTCACCATGGACGAGACCGTGCTCAAGATAGTGGCGTTCGTGCTCGTGGTCATAGTGATAATTCTGATACTCAATCTGCTCGGCAACCTGCTCTCGAGGCTGCTGCGGGCCCTCTCCCTCGGCTGGTTCAACGGAATCCTGGGAGTGGCGTTCGGAATACTCAAGGTCGGGCTGATACTCGGCCTGCTGATCATGGTTTTCGAAGGCCTCAACGCCTCGATCGAGCTCGTGGACGACAAGCTCCTCGCCGACTCGAGGGTGTACACCACTCTCAGGGAGCTCACCGAGAAAGTGTTCCCCTACCTCAAGAGTTTCGCCGCCGGCATAAGTGAATGATGAGATGAGCAAGATAATCCTCATAGAGACGTCCACGGCCCTGTGCTCCACCGCTCTCGCGGTCGACGGACGCATCGCCGAATACCGCGAGAGCACGCAGCCCAGGGCGCATGCCGCGATGACCGCGGTGTTCGTCAAGGAGATGCTGGACGCGCAAAATCTACGTGTCGCGGACTGCGACGCCGTATGCGTGAGCGCCGGTCCCGGATCATATACCGGCCTCAGGGTCGGTTCGTCCACGGCCAAGGGGCTCTGCTTCGCCGCAGGCATACCGCTGCTCGCCGCAGGCACCCTCGAAGTGCTGGCCTGGCAGGCGGTGCAGGACGGGCTGGTGCCCGAGGGCTGCCGCTACATCATACCCATGATCGACGCGCGCAGGATGGAAGTCTACACCGCCGTGTTCTCCCCGGACCTCCGGAAACTCACGCCGACCGAACCCATGGTGGTCGACGCCGGCAGTTTCGCCGACCGGCTCTCGGAAGGGCCGGTGCTGTTCATAGGCGACGCAGCCGGAAAATGCTCCGGAGTGATCGGCTCCGGCAACGCACACTTCGTACAGACCTGCCCGCGCGCATCCTCGATGCTCGGGCCGGCCGAGCGCGAACTCGCAGCGCGCAACTTCAGGGACACCGCCTACTTCGAACCGTTCTATCTCAAGCAGTTCATCGCGACCGTAAGCAGGAAGAAGATAATCTGAGACCTATGGAGATAGTGATATTGCTGCTGGTATTCGGACTTCCGATACTTTCTGTGATCCTGGACAAGAACAAGAAAAAGGGCGTGCCCAAGGTCAAGTCCCGGCCCATCGTATGGCCCGCGGACAAGCCTGCTGCGCAGAAGAAGCC
>JADILW010000004.1 GCA_017695095.1 Candidatus Cryptobacteroides avistercoris
ACCGCCGGGAGTCCGGCCTCCGAGAGCAGACCCACGTCCTCTCCACGGTCGAACAGCGAGCCGAGCGCCTCCACGTCGGCGGCGCTGCTGTGTTCGTTGAGTTCATGGAACTCGAGCTCGGCTATGTGCCCCCTGAGCCCGTATCTCGAAAGGAAACGCCGTGCGGTCCGGATCTCCTCGACCACGAACACGCGCAGCGAGCAGGCGCGCTCGATCACGCCCGCCGGGAGCACTTCCGCGGGCTCGTTATCGCCCAGCGGAGTCGGTATCAGGTACAGTTTCCCCTTGTTCATCTTCAATTCTTATTACCGCCTGAGGCCGCTGTCCGGCCGCACTGCTGCTGTCGGCGGGGTTCTTCTTCGGCCCGAAGATGCTGCGCAGCAGGTCGTTGAACCTCGCGTATTCCTTCTGGTAGCTCACGCCCACGCCGTTGCGCTGCGAGTAGTCGAGGTAGTTGGAGTACTCGTCGGCCGAGTGGGAGAACAGGTTGAGCCTGAACTTGCCTTCGGGGTCGAGCTTGATCTGTATGTCGAGGTCGCCGACCACGTCGCCGTTGGCGCCGGCCGAGGTGCCGTAGCGCCTGTTGCCCACGTTGCCGCCGACAATCACCCTGTTGTTGAAGAGCTGGGTCGATATGGCCACGTCGAAGACGTTGGTGCCGCCGGCGGCGCCCTGGTAGCCTATGCCCACGTCGAGCGGGATGTCGAGCTTCTGCAGGATGGAGTTGAGCTGGTTGGACATGAGCTCGGTCACGTTGGAGAGCAGGATGTCGGAGCCGTTGACCACTCCTGACTGCTCGTCGGGGATGAAGGAGCCCATGAGCAGCAGGGCGAGGAACTGCTTCTGCACCTTGTCGTCTGTGTTGAGCGCGCTCTCCACCTGCGACTTCACGGTGGGGTTGAGGTCAGGCACGTTGATGCTGAACGCGAGCCTGGGGTTCCTCACCCTGTCGGTGATGCTGATGCCGCACTCGACCTCCCTGGTGCTTCCGGCGCTGCCGTTCTCGGAACTGCCGTCGGAGATCAGCGACGAGAGGGAGGTCTTGAGCCGGTAGACCGCGTCGATGTCGAGTTCGCTGTCGGGTATGTTGCCGCTGAACTTCACGCTGCTGCCGTCCTGGATCTCGAAGTCCCTGCTCAGGATGCCCGGAATCGAGAAGTTGTAGCTTCCCTCGCTGATGTTGTAGTCGCCGTTGATGTCGAAGATGCCGCCGGAGGGCCTGAGGTGTACCGCCACGCTGCCTTCTCCGCTGAACGAGGCTATGTTGCCGGCCGACTTGTCGATTTCGATATAGGCGGTGACCCCGCTGTGCGCCGTCAGCCTGGCCTGTATGTCGATGTCTCCGCCTCCGCCAGTCGCCGTGTCGTAGTCGGAGAGCATCTCGTCGTAGGGGTCCACCGGCTTGACCGGCTGGGTGAAGGTGAGCAGGTTGCTCGTGCTGCTGGACACGCTCTCGGAGGCGGGGATGTGGATGTTGCCTATGCCCGTGGTGCGCAGGTCGGCGTTGACTGCGAGCGAGGCGAAGGGTCCGCTGATGTCGGCGGCGCCGCTCACCCTGAGCAGGCCGTAGATGCCGCTGCTCCCGCCTTCACTGGCGTTGACCGCCAGCAGGTTGTCGAAGTCGGCATGCGCGTCGAGCCTGAAATCCTTGAGGTGGTCGTGCCTTATGGCTCCCGAGAGCCTTCCGAAGCCGTCGGAGCCGTCGCTGACCACCACGTCGTCGAAGTAGAGGCCGCGGTTGTCGAGGCTCAGGGGGCCGTTGACCCTGTAGTCGACTCCGGTGAATGCGACGCCCAGCAGCGCGTCGTCGATGTTCAATGCGTCGCCGGAGATGGAGAACCCGGTGGAGTCGCGCCTGAGCACTATGTCGCCGCTGACTCCTCCGTCAATCTGGTCGAGCACGCCGGTGAGGAAGGGGCCGGCCACCGAGAGGGGGAGCTGGTCCAGCCTGGCGGTGAGGTCGAGGGTTCCGTCGGAGAGCCCGTAGTTGCCGTCGGCCACCAGGGCGTCCCGCCCGAGTATGCTGTGGCGCATGAGTATGCGCACCTTGTCGCTCTGCTCCCCGATGGAGCTGGCTATGCGTATGTTGCCGGCGTCGGTGCCGTCGATGCCGAGGGAGTCGAGCCGGAAGTTGATCAATGCGCCCGGCAGGAGTTCCGTGCCGGAGGTGAGCAGCACCCGTCCGCCGGCGGTGCCCCTGATGCCGGGGCTGTCGGAGAGGAACTCGTCGATGATGGAGAGGTCGATGTCGCGCGCGCTGAGCTGAAGGGTGTCGGGCTTGACTTTGGAATAGCCGCCGTCGAGGCTGATCATCTGCCCGCCCTTGCTGAGCCTGAAGCCGTCGACGCGGATTTCCTCGCCGTTGTAGACTATGTCGGATTCAGCGAAGTTCCACACTCCGTCGCTGGTGGCGAGGTAGGAGTCGAGCGGGTGGGCGTTGAGGGTGAAGACACCGGAGGAGTCGCGGGCTATGCTGCCGTCCAGCAGCAGCTTGCCGTCGGTGCCGCCCCCGGCGAATCTGTCGAAGTCGAGCGAGAGCCCGAAGCGGTCGCCCATGGCCGAGGCTTCGAGTTCGGGACGGCTCACGATGATGTTGCCGAGGCGGAGTTCGCTTCCGCTGACGTCCAGCCAGAGTCCGGCGAAGTTGTTGTCCAGCGAGAGCTGCGCGTTCCTGAGATAGTTGCGGCCGAAGGCGAGGCGCGAGGAGCTGAGACTGGCGCCCAGCATCACGTCGTTCTCCACCGCGAGCGAGAATCGGGTGCTGTCGGCTATGTAGAGTCCGGGCATCACGAAAGACAAGAGCTTGCGGGTGTCGTGGAACGTGGCTTCGATCTCGTAGTCAGCCGACTTGAGGTCGCTGGTGTCGGCTGCGGCGTAGAGGGAGGGGAGGTGGCGGTGCAGCGAGATGTCCTGGAGGTCTCCGATGAACTCGCCGACCGACGCCGTTCCGCAGAAGCTGAGGTCGGCGAAGGGGGAGTTGAAGTTGAAATGCTGCCTCCCGTCGTGGGTGTAGGCCTTCAGGGCGATGTCGCCGATGTCCGAGCGCCCGGCGCCGTTCTCGACCTGGATGCCGTTGAGCCTTGCGTAACCGTTGACCTCCTCGCCCTTGAGGCTGACGTCGGCGTTGATGTTCAGGCCTATGC
>JADILW010000022.1 GCA_017695095.1 Candidatus Cryptobacteroides avistercoris
ACTCTGAGCCTGTCGAGGGGGCCGGATGCGGCCGCGCTCAGCTTGAACCGGACCCCGGGTGCGTAGCTGCTGAGGTCGGGCGCGTCCTCCATCCAGTCGGCGAGCATTCCGGAGAGCCCCCGGCTGTCGAAGTTGAGTTCCTCGACGTCGATGTCGGCGAGCATGCGGCCGGTGTCGGGCAGTCCGACCGCGCCTCCGGAGAGGGTTCCGGCGACTCCGTTCTTCCTGTCCTCGAACCTGAGGTCGGAGAAGCTGAAGTCGTTGACGTAGCCCTTGAAGTCGCAGCTTCTGATGCTGAGCGTGGACTCCACGCCGTCAAACGTGTTCGCAAGATATTTGAGAGTGGGGATGCCCAGTTCGGTGTCGCGCAGGTCGACCTCCATAAGAACCTCCTCCACGAAGTTGTTGAAGGCGTCGGGTTCGGCGTAGGACATCGAAAGTGTTCTGACCCGCACCTGCGACCAGGGGTCCTGGAGCCGGAAGTTCTCCACGAGGGTCTTCCCATGTCCGGCTTCGCAGCGTCCGCTGGCGCGGATTATCCTGTAGCCGGATTTCTCGGTGGCGCTGATTCTGTCGGCCGTGCCGTACATGCGCCCGCCGGCAAACCTGAGGCCGTGGGCGTTGACGTCTGCGGTCAGGTCGAGGTCGTCGTAGTTGATGCCGTAGCCGGGATAGACGCTTTCGGCTTCGTTGAAGTTGTTGAGCCTGAAGCGGAAGTTGCTGATCCTGACCTTCCTGATGCTGAAGATCTCGGGCCCCGGCTCCGGGCGCTCCGTCTGCGGTTCGAGACGGAAGACGCGCTCCAGGTTGCCCGGATATTCCCCGGGTTCGGAGGTGAGGTGCAGCATCGCGTCGTCGATGTTGACCCTGTCGAGCTGAAGACCCTCGCCGCGGAAGATGCTCGAGAGGCTGAAGGTGGCGGTGACGGTCTTTGCGCGGAAGAGGGTGTCGACCCTGTCCCAGCCGCGTCCGAAGGCGTCTTCGGTGTAGGGATGCTCGTCGAGTATCACCGCATTCCTGAGCAGCAGAACTCCGGAGGGCATGACCCTGAGCTCATCGTAGCTGATGTGGCTGTCGAGGGTTTCGGTGAGCCTGTCTAGCACCTTGAGGGTCAGCCTGGTCTGGACATACGGGGTCTGCACCGCCACCATGCATCCGAAAAGCATGACGGCGGCCAGTCCCGCGATTCTTCCTGCTATGTAGCTGCCCTTCCTGTACATCCGAACCTACAAAGATAGCACTTTTCAGTTGAGGGTCAGCACGGCCTCGCTGAGGCGGTTGCTGTCGGGTCCCACCATGATCTTGAAGTCGCCGCTCTCGCAGACGTATTCGAGTTCGTGGTTGTAGTACTTGAGCTTGTCTTCGTCGATGGTGAACTCCACGGTCACGCTCTCTCCGGCGGGGATGTGGACCTTCTTGAAGTCGATGAGTTCCTTGACCGGCCTCGTGGAGCTGCTGACCACGTCCCTGATGTAGAGCTGCACGGTCTCGTCGCCGTCCATGCCGCCGGTGTTGGTGACCTCCACGCTCGCGGTCACGCTGCCTCCTCTCTCGAGGGTGGCTGAGGAGAGCTGGATGTCGCCGTATTCGTAAGTGGTGTAGCTCAGGCCGTAGCCGAAGGGGTAGAGAGGCGAGTTGAGCACGTCGGTGTAGCAGCTGGTGAACTTGCGGTAAGGTTCGAAGTCGCCGTGGGGGCGTCCGGTGTTCTTGTGGTTGTAGTAGACGGGAATCTGGCCCACGTTTCTGGGGAAGGACATGGTGAGCTTGCCGGAGGGGTTCACGTCGCCGAAGAGCAGGTCGGCTATCGCGTTGCCGGCCTCGGAGCCGAGCGCCCAGGTGTTGAGTATGGCCGGTATGTTCTCGCTCTCCCATTCGAGGGTCAGGGGTCTTCCGGTGGTCAGCACGAGCACGATGGGCTTGCCGGTGGCCTTGAGCGCCCTGAGCAGCTGCTGCTGGGGCTCGGATATGCTGATGTCGGACCTGGAGGCGCCTTCGCCGTTCATGTTGTTGATCTCCCCCACGGCGGCTACGACCACGTCGGACTGCCTTGCGAGAGCCACCGCCTCGTTGATCATGGCCTGCAGCGGCCTGGTGTGTACGGGTGCGGGCTTGTAGTCGGGGTTGAAGAATCCCATCATTCCGCCGCGCAGGGTCTTTTCGAGTTCGGCGTCCTCGACCAGCCAGCTGCCTTCGGCGTAGCGCACGCTGCCCCTGCCGCTGACCGCGTTGCGCAGACCTTCGAGAATTGTCACGCTCTCGTTCATGTGGGAGGACATGCTCCAGCTGCCCTGCATGTTCTCGGCGTCATTGCCGAGGGGGCCCACAAGGGCTATCTTCATGTCCTTGCTCAGGGGGAGCAGGTCGCCCTCGTTCTTCAGCAGCACCGCGCTTTGGGTGGCGGCGCGGCGGGCGAAGGCCCTGTTCTCCTCGGAGTAGACGTCGGTCTCCGCGCGTGCGGGGTCGAGATATTTGTAGGGGTCGTCGAAGAGCCCCATCTTGTACTTGGCTTCGAGTATGCGGCGGCAGGCGGTGTCGATGTCCTTTTCGGATATGCGCCCCTCGTCGAGCGACTTCTTTAGCGTGCCGATGAAGCCGTTGCTGTTCATGTCGAGGTCGATTCCGGCCTGGAGGGCCCTTGCGGAGACTTCCTGGAGGTCGCCGAGTCCGTGGGCGATGATTTCGTTGATGGCGGTGGCGTCGGTCACCACGAATCCGTCGAAGCCCCATTGGCCGCGCAGCACGTCGTCAAGCAGGTATTCGTTGCAGGTGGCGGGTATGCCCTCGACCTCGTTGAAGGAGCTCATGTAGCTTCCGGCTCCGGCCTTGCAGGCCTCGAGGTAGGGGCGCATGTAGACGTTGAACATGGTCTGGCGGTCCATCGACACGGTGTTGTAGTCCCTGCCGGCTTCCGCGGCTCCGTAGAGGGCGTAGTGCTTCACGCAGGCCATCACCTTGTCGCTGGTCGAGTAGCTGCCGTCGCCCTGATAGCCGCGGACCATCGCCCTGGCGATCTCTCCTCCGAGATAGGGGTCTTCTCCGGCTCCCTCAGCCACGCGGCCCCACCTGGGGTCCCTGGCTATGTCCACCATTGGGCTGAACACCCAGCTGACTCCGAGGGCGCTGGCCTCTTTCGCCGAAATCGTCGCGCTTTCCTCGATGAGGTCCATGTCCCACGACGATGCGAGCGCGAGGGGTATGGGGAAGGTGGTCTCGAGTCCGTGGATGGCGTCTATGCCGAACATCAGTGGGATGCCGAGCCTGGTCTCCTCCACCGCGATTCTCTGGAGCTCTGTCATCTGCTTGAGGTCCTTGATTCCGTAGAACGCGCCGAAGCCTCCATGCCGCAGCAGGTCCATGTCGCTCCCGCTGGTGTTGTTGGAGAGGTCGGAGCGGAAGCCCATGCCTGAAACCAGGTTGAGCTGTCCGATCTTCTCCTCGACCGTCATCTTCGACAGGAGTCCGTCGACGAACCTGTCCATTTCGCTTTTCGGGCTGCAACCCGCCGCGGCCGCCGCAAGGATGCAGACGGCGATTCCTTTGAGAGTCAGAGATGTTTTCATATAATCAGGGTTGTTTATTTGTTCTGCTTGTGCGGGCGCCGCGCGCCGCGCAATTCCTTGCAATTTAATCATTTTTTGGATGCGGTGCGCCCTTTTTCCGTCGCATTCGGCTTCCCGGCCCCTGCGGGGGCGCCCCGACCGCTGCGGCGC
>JADILW010000023.1 GCA_017695095.1 Candidatus Cryptobacteroides avistercoris
CTCGAGCGCGGCGCCCTGACCGCCGAGGCGGTGCAGCTCATGCCTACGGAAATCAGTGCGCCCGCCGCTCTCGGCGAAGGCCCGGCAAGATACTCCGCCGCACCCCGGCAGTCTGCGGCAGCAGTTCAGGCGGTCCAGGACTCCGGAGCCGCAGAAGCTGAAGGTTCAGTGATGCGGCAGGCACCCTCTACGGACGCGGAAGCAACGGCCACGGCGCCGCGGACATACCGCAAGGCCCCTGCAGCCGGCGGCACCCGCGAGACCGCAGCCCCTTCGGAAGACAGTTTCACCGACCCCTTCGCCCTGCTGGCGGCCGAGGAGGAGAGACAGAACCGCAACGCTTTCGGCTCCACCTTCCTCTACGCCAAGGGTTCGATCGGAGGGAACGACCCTGATTTCGTGAGACGCGCGGCCGGCATGGCGATGGCGCCCGGAACCTCGAGCTCGGGCATCTCCGAACTCAGCACCTCAACCTACGGCATCCCCCTGACCCTCGGTCTCGGAGTGCGTTTCTACCTGCTGCCCGGGTTCTCGATAGGCACGGGCGTCGACTACTCCCTGCTGACCAGGACCTTCACCGGCACCTACACCGGTCCCGGAGCCTCCGGGAAGCCCGAAGCCACCGAAGCCGGAGACATACAGCACAACATGCAGTACATAGGCGTCCCCCTGGACCTCTACTACGACATACTGAGCTCCGACAAGATAAAGTTCTACGTCTACGGAGGCGGAGAGGTGGAATACTGCGTGTCCAACAAGTACACCGTGTTCACCTCGCCCAGAATCACCTGCAGCGAACCCGTGAGGAAGCTCCAGTACTCCGTCGGAGGAGGTGTGGGCGTGGAGTTCCGCCTTGCCGACAAGCTCGGTCTCTACCTCGACCCGGGCGTGAAGTACTACTTCCCCTACGGACAGCCTAAGAGCATCAGGACCGACAAGCCGCTCATGTTCAACTTCGACGCAGGCCTGAGGTTCAGCCTGTAGGAAGCATAAAAAACGGAAAAAGACACAAGAAACATAAATTAGTGACGAAGTCCCGGAGAATTCCTGATCATTCTCCGGGACTTTTCATTATGTTGCGGCAAACTTAAGACCAGATGAAAGCTTCAGCAATCTTACTTGCAGCCCTGCTGCTCTGCCCCTCCGGATGCCTCGACTACGGGCTCAATCCCGGGAAGATGCGCGCGGACTGCTTCAACCGCAATCCCGGCGGAGTCTCGGGCGGGAACCCCGACGCGCCTCCGGAGATGCAGCTCTACGACACCACTCTCTATTTCTGCGCGGTGCGCTTCGACGAGAGCTACGACTGGCAGCGCGACACCGCCTACGGCTCCGAAAGTTTCGAGCTCCTGCTCTACCGGGACTTCGAGCCCGTGCTGAGCGTCAGTTCCGCCGGCTCCGGCTGCGTGAGCGCCGACTTCGACACCCACCACATCATAGGCGGGCACCTCTACACCGAGAAGTCCGACCTAAGCAGCACGGTCATAGGACGCGACGGGGTCGAAATCATACGTTTCGAGGGACGGGAGTTCCTGAAAGGCCTGCTCCCCGACGGCGAAGACATCTACACCCTCTCGCAGAGCAGGGACGGCGAGGGATTCTCGTTCCGCAAGAACGGCGAGCCTCTGCTGGTACGCTCGGAGGGGAGGGTGTTCGGCAGCATGGTCGAGCCTTCATACGGGGCGACCGGCGCCCTGTATCTCGACGAAGGGGTCCCGGCCTTCTGCTACTGGACCGGCAGCGGAGCCTCGCGGGAGTTCTTCGGCGTGCGGGGAGGGGTCGAACAGACGCTGAGGCCCGGGGCAACCGCCGCGAGCTCGGTCAACGACATAAAATTCCGCCAGGGCGAAGCCCGCACCGACGAAATCGGAGCTCCGGGCTACAGGGCCGTGAACTGCCGGCTCTGGAACTTTCCGTCGGACCTGCTGACCGCCGGCTACATGGCGTCGGGCGACAGCTATTTCAGCGGAGCCTTCTCAAGGGTGAGCTACAGAGTCGAATGGATATGCGGCCCCGAGGCCGAAGTCTACTGTTCGGAGACCTCCGCATACGCCGTGGCCGATGACCGGCAGGGCGGAATCTCGATATTCCGCAGCGGCGACGAACTCATGCACGAGCGCGGACGGATGTTCCTTTCGCCGGCGTGCGCGGTGCTGTGCGGCGAAAGGATGTTCTGCGCGCTTTCGCATCAGGAGGGCGGCGGCAACCCGGAGATATGGGAGGGCGGCGAGAAGCGGGAAGTGGAGGTGCACGGCTATGTCAGCCGCGTAGCCGTGGAAGTCAGTCCTGCCAGCTGAGAGTGCGCGAACCGTCTTCTCCGACCTTGATGTCCACGGTCAGGGTTTCCTCGGGAAGCAGCCCGGCCACGTTCTCCGGCCATTCGATCAGGCAGAGCGAACCGCTGTCGAGATAATCGTAGAGCCCGATGTCGAGAGCCTCTTCCTCCCTGGTGATGCGATAGAAGTCGAAATGGTAGACCGCATCCCCCGACCGGGCGGCGTATTCGTTGACTATTGCGAAGGTGGGGGAGCTGACCGCGTCGGAGCAGACTCCGAGGCAGTCGCAGAGGGCTTTAATGAACGTGGTCTTGCCCGCCCCCATCGGAGCATGGAAGGCTATTATCCGATGTCCGCCGATGAGTCCGAGGAACTCCCGGGCGGCGCTGTCGATGGCCGACAGGTCCTTCATCAATAAACTGTGCTGCATAACGGCAGCAAATATAATTAATCATTCCATAAGATGCTAACTCACATAAAAGCGGCCAAGTGCATAGGGATAGAGGCGGTGGAGGTCACCGTGGAGGTGGATATCGACAACGGCGTGGGCATACACCTGGTCGGGATGGCCGACGTCGCCGTCAAGGAGAGCCTGCTGCGCACCACCACCGCCCTTATCAGCTCCGGCTACAGGATACCCGGAAGAAAGATAGTCATCAATCTCGCGCCGGCCGACATGAAGAAGAACGGAAGCGGCTACGACCTCCCGATAGCCGTCGGCATCATAGCCGCCTCCGCGCAGGCAGAATTCCCCGAACCGGAATCATACCTGATCATGGGAGAGCTGGGCCTCGACGGCAGTCTGAGGTATATCCCCGGAGGGCTCGTCTATGCCGAGCTCGCCTCGAGAGACGGACTGAAGGGGATTATCCTTCCTGAAGCGTCAGCCGCCGAAGCCGCTGAAATCGACGGCCTTACGGTCTACGGCGCCCACACCCTCGCCGAAGCGGTGGAGATACTGCGCTCGCCGGGAAGCGCGGATGCGCTGAAGGTCGGCAGAAGTCCCGAGCCGGGAGGCTCCGCGCAGAAGAAGGCCGCAGTCGACTTTTCCGAGATCATAGGTCAGGAAAGCGCGAAGCGGGGCATGGAGATCGCGGCAGCCGGCGCCCACAACATAATCATGATAGGTCCTCCCGGCTCCGGAAAGACCAGCCTGGCGAAGGCTCTTGCCGGCATCCTTCCGCCGATGAGCCGCAGCGAGGCCCTGCTGACCGGAAGAATCTATTCCGTGGCGGGCAAGCACCGCGGCGCGACGGACCGCGAGCGTCCGTTCAGGGCGCCCCACTGCTCAGCCTCCCTCGCCGCGATGATTGGAGGAGGCTCCGGCAGCAGCATCACCCCCGGCGAAGTGTCGCTGGCATGCAACGGAGTGCTGTTCCTCGACGAATTCGGGCAGATTCCCCACACCGTGACAGAGGCGCTGCGCGGACCGATGGAAGACAGGAAGGTAGTGATTTCCAGAATGCGCTCGAAGGTCGAGTTCCCCGCCTCGTTCATGCTGGTCGCCGCCTCGAACCCCTGCCCGTGCGGCTGGTATGGCGAGGGCGACCGGTGCAGCTGCTCCCCCTACCAGAGAGCCTCCTACCTCTCGAGGCTCTCAGGGCCCATCATGGACAGAATGGACATACAGGTCCGCGTCAGGCCGGTGCCGTCGGAAGAGATTCTGCGGCGCGGCCGTGCGGAAGCCAGCGGCGCGATAGCGGCCAGGGTCCTCGAGGCCCGGCAGATGCAGAAGCGGCGCTTCGCAACGGAGGAGATCGAGACCAATTCCGAGATGAGCACGGCGCAGATACGGCGCTTCTGCCGCCTCGACGGGGCATGCTCCGCCCTGCTCGGGGAGATTCTGGAGAAGCAGCAGCTCTCGATGAGGGCATATTTCAGAATAATAAAGGTGGCGCGCAGCATCGCCGACCTTGCCGGATCAGCGGACATACGTCAGGAACACATACTGGAGGCAGCAAGTTTCAGACTGCTCGACAGAGTGGAATTTTTATGAAAAATTTGTGTAAATTTGAGGTAATCGTGTACGAATCCGCGCTATGGCCCAGGAAATCGAAAGGAAATTCCTCGTGAAGGGCGACTACAAGTCGGCCGCTTCTTCTTCAGTACACATCGCCCAGGGCTATCTCAACTCCGATCCGGACAGGACCGTAAGGGTCAGGATCAAGGGAGAAAGGGCATTCCTCACGGTCAAGGGCAGGAACTCCTCCGACGGCACCAGCCGCTACGAATGGGAGAAGGAGATTCCCGCCGGCGAGGCCGCGGAGCTTCTCGGACTCTGCGAGCCGGGCATCATAGACAAGACCAGATATTTCGTGCCCGCGGGCGCCCATGTCTTCGAAGTCGACGAATTCCATGCCGACAACGAGGGGCTGACCGTGGCCGAAATCGAGCTGGACTCACCCGAAGAGGAGTTCCGGAGGCCGCCGTGGCTCGGGCGGGAGGTGACGGGCGAGCGCAAATACTACAATTCCTCCCTGGCCGGCAACCCCTACAAGAACTGGTAACCACAATAACACATATTCTATGACCACAGACACTATCCTATTCTACCTCGTTCCGGCAGCTTCGGTCATCGCGCTGCTCTTCGCCTACATCTTCTTCAGGCAGATGATGAAGGAGGACGAAGGCACCCCCACGATGAAGCAGATAGCGCAGTTCGTCCGCGAAGGCGCCATGGCCTATCTGAAGCAGCAGTACAAGGTCGTGATCATCGTATTCCTGATACTCGCGGCGATTTTCGCAGTGCTCGCCTACGGGTTCCACGTCCAGAACTCCTGGGTCCCCTTCGCCTTCCTGACCGGTGGCTTCTTCAGCGGACTCGCCGGATTCGTGGGCATGAAGACGGCGACCTACGCCTCCGGACGCACCGCCAACGCGGCCCGCAGGGGGCTCAACGACGGCCTCAAGATAGCCTTCAGGAGCGGCGCGGTGATGAGCCTCACGGTGGTGGGCCTCGGACTTCTCGACATCTCCGTCTGGTACATCATCCTTGACAAGTTCATCGGAGCCGAAGGCCCTCAGAAGCTCGTGACCATCACCACGACCATGCTGACCTTCGGAATGGGAGCCTCCACCCAGGCCCTGTTCGCCAGGGTGGGAGGAGGAATCTACACCAAGGCCGCCGACGTCGGTGCCGACCTTGTGGGCAAGGTGGAGGCCGGCATCCCGGAAGACGACCCCAGGAACCCCGCGACCATCGCCGACAACGTGGGCGACAACGTGGGCGACGTGGCCGGAATGGGCGCCGACCTCTATGAAAGCTACTGCGGATCCATCCTGGCGACAATCGCACTCGGAGCCTCTGCCTTCTTCCAGGACGGCGAGGCGATGCAGTTCAAGGCCATACTCGCCCCCATGCTCATAGCAGCCGTCGGAGTCGCGCTCTCGATCATCGGAATCTTCGCCGTGCGCACGAAGGAAGGCGCCGGAATGAGCCAGCTGCTCAAGTCGATGTCGACCGGCACCAACCTGAGTTCGGTGCTGATCGCGGCCGCCGCCTTCGGAATACTCTACCTGCTCGACATCCCCAACTGGTGGGGGCTTTCGATAGCCGTCGTGGTGGGTCTTGCCGCCGGAGTGATCATCGGGCAGGCGACCGAATACTACACCTCCCACTCCTATAAGCCCACGCGCAAGCTCGCCGAGAGCTCCAAGACCGGGCCCGCGACCGTGATCATCTCCGGAATCGGCCTGGGAATGATATCCACGGCCATCCCGGTAATCACCGTCAGCGTGGCCATCATCCTGGCCTATCTCGCGGCCAACGGCTTCTCTACGGCCGACATGCTCAGCGCCGACGCTCTGAGCAAGGGCCTCTACGGAATAGGCATCGCCTCCGTGGGCATGCTCTCCACCCTCGGCATCACCCTGGCGACCGACGCCTACGGCCCGATTGCCGACAACGCCGGAGGCAACGCCCAGATGAGCGGCCTCGAACCTGAAGTCCGCGAGAGAACCGACGTGCTCGACGCCCTCGGCAACACCACCGCGGCCACAGGCAAGGGCTTCGCCATCGGTTCCGCCGCCCTGACGGCCCTCGCGCTGCTCGCCTCATATATAGAGGAGATCAAGATAGGCCTCGACCGTCTCGGCATCACCATACAGAACGCCGCCGGAGAGGTCATCGACGCCGCCGCGGCCACAATTCCGGACATAATGAACTTCTATGAAGTCAACCTGATGAACCCCATGGTGCTCGTGGGAGTGTTCATCGGCGCGATGATGGCCTTCCTGTTCTGTGGACTCACCATGAACGCCGTGGGCCGCGCCGCCCAGAAGATGGTGGTCGAGGTCCGCAGGCAGTTCCGTGAGATCAAGGGCATCCTGACCGGGGAGGCCACTCCCGACTACGCCCGCTGCGTGGAGATCTCCACCAAGGGCGCCCAGAGGGAGATGCTGTTCCCGTCGCTGCTGGCGATCATTGTTCCAATAGCCGTCGGCCTGCTGCTCGGAGTCGCCGGAGTCATGGGTCTGCTGATAGGCGGGCTCGGAGCCGGCTTCGTGCTCGCGATTTTCATGGCCAATTCGGGAGGAGCCTGGGACAACGCCAAGAAGCATGTCGAGGAAGGCAATCTGGGTGGCAAGGGCAGCGACTGCCACGCCGCGACCGTGGTGGGTGACACCGTGGGCGACCCCTTCAAGGACACCTCCGGCCCCTCGCTGAACATTCTGATCAAGCTCATGAGCATGGTTTCAATCGTGATGGCCGGCGTGACCGTGGCGATTAGCCTGTTCTAAGGTTCATGAGGGACATACCTGAAAAGCGGCCGGAGCGGTAAAGCCGTGCTCCGGCCGCATTATTTTACGCCACGGCAGAAAAAATGCAAAAAAATTTTGTCGGTTTAAAAAAGTAGTATATCTTTGCAGTCCCTTACTGAAAGGCAAGGACAAGTTCATTGATAATATTGAAAGATAAGTACAAGCAAGTACCAAGAGAACGAAGAACGAGAGCGTTGATTCCTTTATGGAAGGAAGCGGGGTCAGGCTGAGAGAATTTGTAATATACAAAGAAGAGTTTGATCCTGGCTCAGGA
>JADILW010000024.1 GCA_017695095.1 Candidatus Cryptobacteroides avistercoris
TCAATTCCGGCATAACCATACAAATATAACTTTATTTTTCATATAAATTTACCGGATTGATAATGTAAGGCCGTGAAATGAATGCGAAATCCGGGCAAGTGAAAAGAAAAGGCCTTGCTGCCGTGGAAGCGGAGAGCGATTCCCTGATGTATGGTATTCGCTGCTTTTTACTTATCTTTGACAGACCGGTTCAATCCCGCCGGCTGGTTCGTACAAGAATTAGAAGCATATGAGAATTATCATCGCCTTTATTCTGCTGAGCGCAATGTCCCTGAGTCTGTCTGCTCAGAATTTTACGGTCAAAGGTCATTTTACAGATGTCGCGAACGATACTCTGCTCATAGAATATGTCAAGCGTGAACCCGACAGGAACGTGGTGAATGTAAGCGTTCCCATTGACGCGAACGGATTCTTCAGCTATAGCTGCAATATCGGGTGGGCTTACTTTGCAGAATTGAGCGTTCAATCGAACGGCGTTAAATCGTATTTCTTTTTTGTCCCTGATGAAAGTGTGGAGATAGAAGGTCAGTCGGCTTCAATGACCGGTTGGGATATCGACGGGACCGGGTTTTACCAAAGGCTGAACGCCGTCAACCGGCTGATGCTGCCGTTTGACAAGGAATTTGACGCTGCTCGCGCCAGGTATGACAAAGGCATGGCCGACGGGCTCGACAAAGCGATGCTGGACAGCGTAAGGGCGGCTGCCAATCGCGATATTAATGAAAGGCTGTGGAAGGTGGCCGGTCAATATATCAGGGAACATCCGGACGATGAAGTTTCGGCCACCCTGCTCCTCGACCAGGACTATACCGACATATTGCCTGCCATCAGGATGCTGTCCCCAGAGGTGCGGTACGGACGTTTCAAGGACTATATCGACGGGATAGACTCCATGTTCTCGAGGCTTGAAAAGGAAATGGCGGCTGCGGAATCGGCGACTCTTGAACTGAAGGAAGGCAAGAAGGTGCCTGACTTTACATTGAAGGATATTGACGGTAATGATTTCAGCCTTCATTCCATTCTGGGCAAGGGGAAGTATACGGTCGTCGACTTCTGGGGCTCCTGGTGCTCGTGGTGCATCAAGGGGTTCCCGAAGATGGCGGAGTACTATGAGAGGTATAAGGACAGACTCGAGATAGTCGGCGTGGCCTGCTATGACAAGGAAGACAGATGGAAAGCTGCGGTAGACCGGAACAATATACCGTGGCTGCAGGTGTTCTCTCCCGACGGCAGGACAGAAGTCCGCTTCGGAGTGACTGCATATCCGTACAAAGTCGTTGTCTCTCCGAAAGGAAAAGTCATAAAATGCTTCATGGGCGAGACGGAGGAGTTCTACGAAATGCTCGACAAAAAGCTGAAGTAGTGCCGTGGGCGGGATTGCGGAGATGCGACTTATGAAGAAATTCCTGGCGGCGATTCCCGCCGCGATGTTGCTGGTCTCTTGCATACGTGAGGGGCGTCCCGGCAGCGAGATCGCACCCGGCGACAGGCTGCCGGACTTCGTCGTGGAGATGAACGACGGCTCGCTCGTGAGCACGGCGTCGCTCGAAGGTTCGGTGTCCCTGATCATGTTCTTCAATACCGGATGCCCCGACTGCCGCGAGGAGCTGCCTGCCGTCCAGAGGATATATGACGAATTCGGCTCCTGCGTCCGCATCGTCTGCATCAGCCGCGAGGAAGGGCGCGCCGGGATCGAGGCCTACTGGCGCGAGAACGGGCTCACCCTGCCGTATTCCGCCCAGGAGGACAGGGAGGTCTACGAGCTGTTCGCCGGCAGCGGTGTCCCGAGGGTCTACGTCAGTTCGCCAGACCTCGTGGTCAGAAATGTCTACGACGACGATCCGATAGCCGGCTACGACGAGCTTGCGGCCGACATCAGGGGATTATTGCCGTCCGGCGGTTTGCAAATTGAATGATTTTTGCTACCTTCGCAGGCTGATTTGTAAAAAAGGAATATAAAGATTCTGAATATGGCTAACACACATCAAAAGGACAAGTTCGACGAAAGGCAGGAGAATATCGCCCACACCGTGAACGAGACGAGCGAATTCTTCGAGAAGAACAAGAAAGTCATCTGGGGGGCGGTGATCGCGGTGGTCGTGATCGGCCTCGGAATTTTCCTGTATCACAGGTTCGTGTACCAGAACCAGGTGGCAGAGGCTATGGAGCAGGCATATCCTGCCGAGAACCTCTTCATGAACGGTGAGTATGAGCTTGCCCTGAACGGCGACGGCAACAATCTCGGATTCGCCGCCATCATCGACCAGTACGGCAGCAAGGCAGGCAAGTCCATGCAGCTCTACGCCGGAATCTGCGAACTTCAGCTCGGCAATTTCGACAGCGCACTCTCATATCTCAAGCAGTACAAGGGCAAGGAGCCCGTGCTCGCCGCACGCGCCAAGGCCTGCGAGGGTGACGCCTACGTGGGACTGGGCGACTACAAGAGCGCGGTTGCATGCTACGACGCAGCGATAGGCATGGCCGACAACGTCTTCGTCGCCACCTACCTGCTCAAGCAGGGTCTCGCATACGAGGCGCTCGGCGACAAGGCCGCGGCTCTAAAGTGCTACAGGACCATCGAGGACCAGTATCCTCAGGCTGTAGAGAGCTACGATATCTACAAGTACATTTCAAGAGTTTCAGAATAGAGGTATGGGAAGAGCGTTTGAATTCAGAAAGGAGAGGAAGCTCAAGAGATGGGGCCACATGGCCCGCACCTTCACCAAGCTCGGAAAGGAGATAACCATCGCCGTGAAGCAGGGCGGTCCCGACGTGACCGGCAACCCCCGCCTGCGCGCCCTCATGGCCGAGGCGCGTTCCGAGCAGATGCCCAAGGAGAACATCGAGCGCGCGATCAAGAAGGCCACCGAGAGCAAGCAGGGTGACTTCAAGGAGATCATCTACGAGGGCTACGGCCCCTACGGCATAGCCTTCCTCGTGGAGGCCGCCACCGACAACAACACCCGCACCGTGGCCAACGTGCGCAGCTATTTCAACAAATGCGGCGGTTCTCTCGGCACCTCCGGTTCGGTGAGCTTCATGTTCGACCGCAAGTGTACCTTCCGCATCAAGGAGAAGGAGGGAGTCGACATCGACGAGCTCGAGCTTGAGATGATCGACTACGGCGTGGAGGAGATGTTCGAGGCTGAGGAGGAGGACAAGGACGGAAACGTCTACAAGGTCATCGTGATCTATGGCGACTATGCCTCTTACGGCCAGATCCAGAAATATATCGAGGAGAACGGCTTCGAACTGATCTCCGGAGGATTCGAGCAGATTCCCAACGTCGACCTCAAGGAGGTCACCGCAGAGCAGAGAACCACGCTCGACAAGCTTGTCGGACTGCTTGAAGACGATGAGGACGTGACCAACGTCTACACTACCATGAAGCCTTCCGACGCCGAATAGGATTTGTTTCAATAGTTAATAATAGTCCCGACCAACGAGGCCGGGATTTTTTTGTCAAAAAAATTTGTAACTCTGAAATATCTGACTTATATTTGCAGTGTACTACTAAACTAATACACAAACAATGATTCAGATCAACAATCTAGCATTCAGCTACGGCTCCGCCGAGGTTCTCAGGAACATCTCGATGAACCTCGAACCCGGCAGGATCTACGGCCTTCTCGGCGAGAACGGCGTAGGGAAGACCACCTTGCTCACCCTGCTCTGCGGCCTCAAGAAATGCGGGGCCGGAACAATCGACATAGACGGACGCGACCCCTACAGGCGTGACCCCGGACTCCTCTCTGAACTCTGCTATCTCCCGGACGAAGTCGCTCCGGAAAACGACAGGGCCGCTTCATGGGCTGCCGGCAGAGGACGTTTCTGGCCCGGCTTCACGATGGAGCGTTTCTATGAGATCATGCGCGTTTTCGAGAACGACCCCTCGAAGAAGATGAACGCGATGTCCAGCGGCCAGCTCAAGAAGACCTATATCTCCTTCGCGCTGGCATGCAACACCCGCTACATCTTCCTCGACGAGCCCACCAACGGGCTCGACATACCCTCGAAGGCCCAGTTCCGCACTGCCATCCTCAAGTATACGCCAGAGGATTCCACGATAGTGATCTCTACCCATCAGGTAAGGGACCTCGAGGACATCATCGACCCCATCATCATACTTGACCGTCAGGACGTGCTGCTCAACGCCTCCGTGGAGGAAATCACCTCGAAGCTCTACTTCGACTACAGCTCGACCCTCAATCCCGCGAGCCTCTACAGCGAGCAGCTGCCCGGCGGCTTCATCCAGGTTTATCCTAATATCGGGAAGAAGGACTGCAAGATCAACGTGGAGGCCCTCTTCAACACTGTACACAAGAACAAGGACTTAGTAAAACGACTTTTCAGCAATGAACAGAATATTTAATTTCAGCCGTTTCGGCCGCTATCTCGCCTACGACCTCCGCAATGCCAGGAACAATGCGGGCTTCACCCTGCTCGTGTACGGTCTGGCTCCGATATTCTTCTTTTTCTTCTACGAGATATGCAGCCTGGTCTTCAGCGGCTATTTCGGAAACTTCGGCCTCGGCTGGAGGATACCGTTCCTCTTCGTCCTGATGCTCGTGTGCTTCACCCTGCTGCCCGCAAGGCTCTACGGCCGCGTGACCGACAGGCGCTACGGCACCGAGTTCCTGATGCTGCCGGCTTCAACTTTCGAGAAATTCCTCTCCATGGTGATAGTCACCGCTGTCGTGATGCCGCTGTGCCTGTCGCTCATGCTGCTGGTTTCCGACACCCTGCTCGGACTGGTTTTCGGCGCCCTGTACGGCGAGCCCCTGCTTTTCATGGACAACGCGGTGCTCTTCGGGGTCGACCCTCTTGCAGTGGCCGGTGATTCTCTCTATGTCAACTTCTTCGCAAGCTTCCTGGTCGGCTGGTGGATATGGATACTCTTTTTCATCCTCGGCGCCGTGTTCTTCAAGAAGTCCAAGGTCGCCAAGACCCTGCTCAGCTACCTGCTTATCTCACTGGTGCTCGGTGTGACCTTCTCCGCCATCCTGCTCAAGACCCAGACAGGCACGGCTGAAGCATTTTTCACTAAGGATATCGACATCCAGACTGCCGTCAATTTCCTGAACGTGATTTCCAACGCAGTCAACTTCCTGATCTCCGCAGTCCTGCTCGGCCTCATATACTGGAGGCTCAGGGCCCTAAAACACTGAACCATGGAATTCGACAACAACCGACCGATTTACATCCAGATTGCCGACAACATCAGCAACCGCATACTTTCCGGCGAGCTGAAACCCGGCAGCCGCATCCCTTCGGTGCGCGAATGGGGAGCGGGAATAGGAGTCAATCCGAACACCGTGGCGCGGTCATACGACCTGCTCTCGAACCGCGGAGTCATCTATAACCAGAGAGGCATAGGCTTCTTCGTGGCCAACGACGCGCTCGACACCATCAAGAGCGCCGAAAGAAAGAAATTCATCGACGAGGAATTCCCCGCGTTCAGAATGAGGGCGGAACTTCTCGGAGTCAACATCAAAGATCTCATAAAATGAAGACAAAGATTATTCTTGTGATTGCGGCGAGTGTCGCACTGGTAAGTTCATGCAAGTTCTTCGGAGTAGGAGAAGGAGCGAAAAGCGGCAGCATCTGGGGCGAGCAGGTAGTGGCTTCCGAGGTGCTCGAGACTCGCTCGATCGTCGTTCCGGACTTCAACGGCATCGACGTGGGCATGGCCTGCAAGGTGGAATACGTGCCCGGAGACTGCCGGCTGGAGGTGGAGACCCACGAGAACCTCTTCGACCATCTCAAGTTCGAAGTCGACAGCGCCGGAGTGCTCAGGATATCCCAGGACAACTACAACGTCCGCAATATGAATACAATGAACATTTATGTTCAGTCACCTTCGCTCGAGAAGACGAACCTCAGCGGCGCCGCCCGGTTCAGCGCGGCCGGAGGAATCGAGGCCGAGACCTTCGAACTCTCGATCAGCGGTGCCGGCGACGTGAGTATCGACGGACTCGACGCCGCCTCCGTCGAGATGACGCTCTCGGGAGCTTGCAAACTGAATCTTCAGGGCCTCGATTCCCAGGAGTTCAGCATCTCCATCGCGGGGGCGGGCGACGGCGAGATCTCCGGAAGGACCGACAATGCCGACGTGAGCATCAGCGGCGCGGGCAAGCTCGACCTGCGCGAGCTCGAGGTCGACGAGCTCACCACTTCGGTGAGCGGTGCGGGCAATATCCTGAAGCCGAAGAACTGAAAATACGGCTGAATCACCGGGGAGCCTGATCTCCGGGACCGAGAGGGCGGTGCCGCGATCTGCGGGCCGCCCTTTCCGCTGCCCTGACGGCGTCGAGCTCGGAGGCGGGCACGCAGAATGCCAGGAACTTCTCCCACAGGTAGTCGACAGCCACCTCGCTCGGGTGCACGAGGTCTGCGGCGTAGAAACGGTAGTCCCTGAGCTCGTCCATCATCAGCTCCCATGCGGGGAAGTAGTCGGCCGAGGGAGATTCCGCCGCCCGGCTGATCCCGAGGTGCAGCAGCGCCTTGGAGAGGGTGTTGGCTTCGGCTCCCTGGGAGAGGTGGCGGATGGGGGAGACCGTGAATATGAACTGCTTGTCGGGGTGGTCGAGGACCAGCCGCCCGCTCAGTTCCGCTATGCGTTCGAGCGTCAGAAGCTCGTGGGTGAATTCCGCCGCGGGGCGCTTGAGGCAGTTGGACACCGTGCGCCCGTTCCTCCGCCATACGCGCGCCGTGCCGTATGTCACGATCACGCGGTCGCATTCTTTCCAGAAGCTGTGGCTCCGCTCGAGGGAACTGTTGGCGTGGTCAAGGAATTCCTCCGGCGTCTTCCTGGCGAAGCTCGTGTGATGCTCGAAGCTGCAGACCAGTCCCGCGCCGGCGCCCATCTCCGCGCAGTCGCTTTCGGTGAAGGGGCGTCCGGAGTCGAGACGCTCTATCGCCGAGGCTATGGATTCGGGGTTGTAGAGCGTTCCGAATGGGTTGGACATCATGCAGAAGCCGGCGTCACGCAGATGTCCGGCCATATTGTCGGAGAAACAGCTGCCGAGCGTCATTATGCGGCTGTCTCCGCTGAGCTGGACCTTGGAGCGGCGCAGCTGTATTTCCGTCATAAGCTTCATATGCGGCAAATATAATATTTTCGGCATACAGAACGTGTAACGGATTTTTAAATCCTCAGTCTGGGCAATTTGCGGGATTCTCGCTATTTTTGCCGGTATGAAACGAATATTCCATTGTTTTGCTGCGGCTGTCGTGATCCTGACCGCCGCGGTCTCTGTCTCCGCTAAGGAGCACAGCCTGCACATAGTGACGACCGGCGACGTCCACGGTTCATGGTTTGACCGTTCCTATGTCGACGACAACGTTCCATACAGTCTGATGCATGTCAACCACTATGTCGACAGTCTCAGGAACGCGGTCGGAAGCGAGAACGTGCTGCTGCT
>JADILW010000025.1 GCA_017695095.1 Candidatus Cryptobacteroides avistercoris
TTACAGACGCCTGCAAGGCCGTTTTCCAAAAATAGGCTGCTCCTAAGTCTCACGCCTTCCTCTTCTGTCATTGAACCACTGCCGCCGGGCACGCGCTGCGGGGAGTTCCACGGAGGGCTCTCCTCGCGCCCGCCCGGCGCAGAATCTTTGAAACACAGAAGGCAACTGCTGCGGAATCAACCTCCTCCGAAAGAAGTCAGCACGCAGTACGGAATTTCCGCTGAGGAGGCTAGCCGTCCGCGGCTGTGAGCGGACGATGTCCGGCATCCGGGGACCGCATCAGAGGTGCGACGGAGTGTCAGGGAGATTTGCTTGCAAATCGAACCAACGAAGCCGCCAACCGGAATGAAATGGAGGTTGAGCATCTTTGAAGTTGCGCTTGCATGAGCAAGCGCGAAGCGGAACCTCCGAAGCGGATTTCCGTACTGCGGCTATCAAGAAAGCCTGCCGGCAGTATAGGGCTGCGCGGTGGTTCCTACTGCCGGAGGCCGAGTTCGCCGCGGGAGCGTCAAGGCGGCAGATTGCAAATATGCCAAGACAGATAAACAATGCACCGCCGCCGGAGGGCCAGATCATCCACGAGCAGGCTCTTCCCGCCTGCGAGGGATGCTTATGGCCGCAGGCGGCACTGAGGCGGACAGGAATAGCTTGCTTTTGTTGCGAAATTATTGCGTTATTGTTAACTTTATCGCCATGAAAGCGAAGACCATTCTGATAACGGGCGCAACGAGCGGGATAGGAGAGGCTTGCGCCAGGAGGTTCGCCGGTCAGGGAACTCGTCTTATACTCAACGGCAGGAATACGGCAAAGCTCGATGAGCTGCGCCGCGAACTGGAAGCTGCAGGCAGCGAAGTCCGCACCCTTCCGTTCGATGTCCGCGACCGCGAGGCGATGTCGTCTGCCGTGGCCTCCTTGCCCGAAGACTGGAGCGAGGTCGACGTGCTGATCAACAACGCCGGACTTTCGCTCGGCGACGACAAGGAATATGAAGGTTCCCTCGAAGAGTGGGACACCGTTATCGACACCAACGTCAGGGCTCTGCTCGCGATGACGCGGCTTGTCGTCCCCGGAATGGTCGAAAGAGGCCGCGGCCATATTGTCAACATAGGCTCGATAGCCGGCGATACGCCGTACGGCGGAGGTGGCGTCTACTGCGCTTCCAAGGCTGCGGTGAAGGCGCTTTCCGACAGCCTGCGCATCGACCTCGTGGACACCCCGCTGCGGGTGACCAACGTCAAGCCCGGCAAGGTAGAGACCCATTTCTCCGTGACCCGCTACCATGGCGACCAGGCCAGGGCAGATGCGGTATATGAAGGCTTCGAGCCCCTGCGCGGGGAGGATGTCGCCGAAGTCGTGTATTTTGCAGTCTCGGCGCCCGACCACGTGCAGATAGCCGAGGTGCTGGTCATGCCTACCGCCCAGGCCACCTCGACCCTCTGCGCCAGAAAGAAATAGCCCTACAGATTCAGGTATTTCTTCAGGTCCGCCACATATTCAGCCATAGCCGCCTTTCCTTTTTCGGTCATGCGGCAGCTGGTGCGCGTCTTCCTGCCCACGAATTCCTTCCGGACTTCGATATATCCCGCCTCCGACAGCTTGTCGAGCTGGACGCTGATGTTCCCTGCGGTGGCCCCGGTCTGCTCCTTGAGCCATGAGAAGTCGGCTTCCTCCACCGAGAGCAGCAGCGTCATTATCGACAGCCGCAGCTGGGAGTGGATTATGGGGTTCAGCTCCTTCAGCATGACCTGGAACTCTTACGGTTGATGATATGGCCCGGGATTACCAGCGAGAACAGGAAACTGAATCCTCCGGCAAGGTTCCAGACCGGGAGATATTGGTCTCCGGCGACCATGGCCGACAGCAGGAGCACCGGCATCACGAAAGCTATGGTCGTCATTCCTACGATGCCGCCCTCGCCAATCGTCAGTCCGGTGATCAGTGTGCCGGTGCACACGAATATCAGTGCCAGGGGAAGCATCAGCATCATGTTGATCGTGCCGTCTCCGAGTCCAGAACAGACGATCACCACGAGCGAGAGCACCATCAGCATCAGTACGACCTTCCAGGTGTTCGTGAGCATCCTGTCGATGTAGCTGGTTGTCTCAGGCTTTTCGCCTCTGTCTTTAATCCATAGCACTATCGCCGGCACGAACATCAGAATCCACAGCAAGTTCCACACGTAGTTCCCGCTGAATCTGGTTATCAGGAATGTTGCCACGGAGATTGCGAGCGAGGAGTATCCGTAACACAGGAAGGGGTTGCCGCTTCCTTTCTGCAGTCTCTGCCTGCTTGCGCTTATCATCTGGGAAATCAGCTCAAGGCTTTCCTTCTCGGTAAATTTTCTTTCTTCCATAAATAAAGTCTGATTTGAATGGTTTATAAAATAAACTTTCGGCGCCTTGAAAAACGGAGGGTGCGCATCCCATCCGTCTTCCGGTAGCAAATATAAACTACTTTATTTTATAAACCAAAATTAATTTCAAAAACTTTATATCTTTGCGGCCGCAAATTTCAGAATGTATGGGAAAGTTCAAGGGCGTCCTTTACGGAATGGCCACCTCCGTCACCTTCGGCCTGATTCCGCTGTTCACCCTTCCGCTGATAGGGAAGGGGATGGGCTATGATTCGATTCTGTTCTACCGTTTCCTGTTCGCGTCGATCGCGCTGGCTTCGGTGATGCTCGTCAAGAAAGAGTCGTTCCGCATCTCTCTCAAGGACCTTCCGACCTTCATTCTGCTGGCGGTTTTCTACACTTTCTCGTCGCTCTTCCTGCTCTGCGGCTACGGCTACATGGGCGCCGGAGTCGCTACGACCCTGCATTTCACCTACCCTGTGTTCGTGACCCTGCTGATGCTGCTCCTGTTCAGGGAGAAGGCGTCCTGGCTGACCTGGATGGCCATCGCGCTCGCCGTCGGAGGCGTGGCGATGCTGTCGCTGCCGTCGACCGGGATGCAGGCCGAGGTCAAGGGAATCATCATAGTGCTGCTGTCGGCGGTCGCCTACGGAAGCTATATCGTCGGGGTCAACAAGTCGAGAGTGCACAACATGAACAGCCGCAAGCTGGCGTTCTACGTGTTCGTGTTCACTACAATCATATTCGCCGTCAAGGACATTGCCACTGGAAGCCTGCAGCTGCCTCCCGACCCGTCTTCGGTCGGCTGCCTGATACTGCTCGCCGTGCTGCCCACGGTGGTCTCCAACATCACCCTGGTGCTTGCGGTGCAGAACATAGGCGGCACGCTCACGTCGGTGCTCGGCGCCCTGGAGCCTCTGACCGCGGTGTGCATAGGCGTGCTGGTGTTCGGTGAGGACTTCACGCTGCGCGAGGGATTCGGCATACTGCTGGTGCTTCTGGCGGTGACGCTGATAATCATGACCGGCACGATCCAGCGCACTCTGGGCAAGGTGTTCAGAAGGACGCGGCCTCGTCACTCATGATCCGGCTATGACGGCGAAAGCGGACATAAGAATCCGTCCTGCGGCACCGGCGGATCTCGGCGAACTGCTGCGGATCTTCGATTCCGCACGCAGGTTCATGCGGAGCACCGGCAACATGCACCAGTGGGCGGGAGGCTACCCTTCGGAGGAACTGCTGCGCTCGGAAATACTCGCCGGACACTGCTTCGTCTGCGAGACCGCTGACCGGGAGCCCGTCGGAACCTTCTGCTTCATCATAGGGGAGGATCCAACATACCGGATCATAGAACAGGGAGCATGGCTGAGTCCCGGCCCCTACGGAACCATACACCGGCTCGCCTCGGACGGCAGAGCCGGTGGAATCGCCCGGGCCTGCTTCGACTGGTGCGGGGCGCGCATGGACAACCTGAGGGCCGACACCCACGCCGACAACACTGTGATGCAGCGCCTTCTCGAGGGCGCCGGTTTCGTGAGGTGCGGGATAATCTATACCGACGACGGCTCGCCGCGCATCGCCTATCAGAGATGCGGCGGATGACGCAGGAAACCGCGGGCGTAGGTCTACAGAATCTGGCTGCTGTGGTTCTTGGTGTCCACCTTCCCGATGGCGTCGATGATAGTGCCGTCGCCGTCTATCACGTAGGTGGTGCGCAATGTGCCGACGGTCTCCCTGCCCATGAACTTCTTCGGCCCCCAGGCCTCGTAGGCCTTGAGTATCGTGCAGTCGGGGTCTGAAATCAGATGGAAGGGCAGCGAGTATTTCTCGATGAACTTTCTGTGCGAGGCCTGGGAATCCTTGCTGACTCCCAGAACAGCATATCCGGCGGCGAGGAACCTTTCGTAGTTGTCTCTCAGGTCGCACGCTTCGGCGGTGCATCCCGGGGTGCTGTCCTTGGGATAGAAGTACAGCACGAGCTTTTTTCCGGCGAAGTCGCCGAGCCTCACCATATTGCCGTTTTCGTCGTATCCGGCGAAATCCGGAGCCTTGGTACCTTTCTGTAGCATAGTCTTGTGGTTGTCTGTCAGATTTTCTCCGCCGCCTTGAAGGTGTCGTCGGTCTTCAGGAACAGGTGGTAGTAGGCGTTGTCGCCGAGAGGCGAGTAGCGGCCCACCAGGGCGTAGACCTGGGTCATGATGTAGTCCTTGTCTCTGACCCATTCGGCCGCAGTGGGCACGAGTCTGTCCTCCCTGCGGGCGAAGTCGAGGAACTTGCGGTCGAGTCCGGCGCCGTCGAGATAGTCGAGCAGCGCGTCGTAGCTGTCTATCTCAAGCAGCTCCTCCCGGTGTCCGTCGAAATATTCCGAAGCGAAGCGCATGGTGGTCGCCTTTCGGTTGCAGCCGATGTAGAAGTCGCCCGCGCGGGTGGTGTCAATCGGCACGAACACGTCGGGCAGTATTCCTCCGTCCTCGACCCGCATGCTGTCGGCGCTGACCATCTCCCCGGTGTCGTAGCGCATGAGGATCTCGTAGTCGTAGTCCTCGGTGTAGGGTTTCTGGATGCAGCGTCCGGAGGGCGTGTAGAACCTCGCCACGGTGATGCGCATGCCTGAGCCGTCGTTGAAGTAGAACGGTTCCTGCACCAGTCCTTTCCCGAAGGAGCGGCGGCCTACTATCGTGGCGCGCCCGTTGTCCTGCAGCGCGCCGGCAAGAATCTCGCTGGAGGATGCCGTGCTCTCGTTGATCAGCACGTTGAGCTTGATGTCCTGCAGCAGGCCGTTGCCGTCTGCTTTGAAGTCCTCGCGCTCGCGGTGCAGGCCTTCCATGTAGACTATCGGGTCGCCCTCATGCAGGAACATGTTGGAAAGCATCAGAGCCTGGTCCAGGAAGCCGCCGGAATTGTTGCGCAGGTCGAGAATCAGCCTGTTCATGCCGCTGGCGAGCAACCCGGCCCCGGAGGTCAGGAATTCCTGGGCCGTGGTGCGGGAGAATTTCGAGAGGCGTATGTAGCCCGTGGTGTCGTCCACCATGAAGGCCGCGTCGACCGAATGGGTGGGAATCTTCCCGCGAGTGATCTCGAAGGGGATGGTCTCGTCGCCGCGCTGCACGGTCACCGTGACCTGGGTGCCCGCCTTGCCCTTCATCCTGCGTACCATGCTGTCCTGCGGGAACTGCACTCCCGCTATCACGGTGGTGTCCACCTTGATGAGCCTGTCGCCTGGCTGGAGTCCTATCTTCTCCGACGGGCCTCCCGGAATCACCTCGATCACCACGGCGGTGTCGTTGGGCACGTTGAACTGTATGCCTATTCCGTCGAAGTTGCCGGCCAGGTCCTCCTCGGAGGCTTCGAGCGTCCGGGGGAGCATGTACACCGAATGGGGGTCGAGGGCGGAAAGGGCTGCTGCGGCCACCGCGTCGGTGACTTTCCTGTGGTCGACCGAGTCGACGTAATTCTCGTCTATGCTCTTGAGTATTAGCTCGACCTTATGCCAGCCGTCCCCCGCGCGCAGGTTGTTCCTGCGTCCGAGAAACTGCTGCATCACAAGCATCGCCAGCAGACCGATGGCGAAGCCCAGCAACGCTTCCAAAAGTCCTCTTTTCATCTGTCAGTCAACTTTTTCGACCTCTATCCCGGCCTTGCGCAGCAGGTCCACGCCGTCGGTGAGGCGGTATTCGTCCCTGTAGACCACCCGCCTGATTCCGGCCTGGATTATGAGTTTCGAGCATTCGATGCACGGCGCCGCGGTCACGTAGAGCGTCGCGCCCTCCGAACTGTTGCCGGACTTGGCCACCTTGGTGATGGCGTTGGCCTCGGCGTGCAGCACGTAGGGCTTGGTGATGCCGTTCTCGTCCTCGCAGATGTTCTCGAAGCCGGAGGGTGTGCCGTTGTAGCCGTCGGAGATTATCATCTTGTCCTTGACTATCAGTGCGCCCACCTGCCTGCGCCTGCAGTAGGAGTTGCCGGCCCATATCTGGGCCATCGCGATGTATTTCTCGTCAAACTTGTTCATTATGACCTCTGGTAAAGGTAACGCTTGATGCTGCGCTTGGGGGTGCGCTCGAAGTCCTCTGGCATGAACTCGATGCGACGTATCTGGGCGTAGGCCGGCAGCACCCTGTTGATTTCGGGCAGGGAGTCCGTGAGCCTCTTCTCCAGAGCTCCGGCGTCGAGTCCGTCGAGCTCGCCCTGGTGGTAGTCGGGATATATAAGCGCGGTGAGTCCGCCCTTGTCCTCGATCACGAGGGATTCGACCACGTAGGTCACGTTGTTGATCACCGCCTCCAGCTCCTCGGGGTAGATGTTCTGTCCGTTGGCACCGAGTATCATGCACTTCGAGCGTCCGCGCAGGAAGAGGTAGCCGTCCTTGTCGACGACTCCCATGTCGCCGGTGCGGAACCATCCGTCGTCGGTGAACGAGGCCCTGGTGGCCTCCTCGTTCTTATAGTAGCCGAGGAACACGTTGGGACCCTTGACCTGCACCTCTCCGGGCACGTTCTCGGGGTCGGGTGAGTCGATGCGTATCTCCATGTTGAGTGCGGGCCGGCCGCAGGAGTAGAGCTTGGCCTTGTCCCAGTGGGCGTAGGTGATGATGGGGGCGCACTCGGTCATGCCGTAGCCTACGGTGTAGGGGAAGCCTATCTTGTGGAAGAAGCTCTCGACCTCGGGGTTGAACGCCGCGCCTCCGAGTATTATCTCCTCGAAGTTGCCTCCGAAGGAGTGGACAAGTTCGTTGCGGACCTTGCGCTCGAGCACCTTGTCGATGAAGGGCAGCTTGAAGAACAGCCTGTTGCGGTCGAGTATGGGCTTGAGCTTGGACTTGTAGACCTTCTCGATGATCAGCGGGACCGCGATGATCACGTCGGGGTGGATGTCGGCGAAGGCCTGCATGATGATCTTCGGGCTGGGGATGCGGGTCAGGAAGTGTACGTGCATGCCTATGGTCATCTCGAAGAGGAACTCGAACATCATGCCGTACATGTGGGCGGAGGGCAGCATCGCGACCACCTTGGAATTGCTGTCGAGCTGCGGCTCGGCGTCGCGGATGGCGAACTCTATGTTGGAGTACAGGGCCCTGTAGGGTATCATCACTCCCTTCGAGAAGCCGGAAGTGCCGGAGGTGTAGTTGATCAGCGCGAGCTCGTCGGCGCTGTCCTCGTAATAGCTGACGTCGTCGCGGGTGAAGCCGGCGGGATACATGGCGTTGAAGATGTCGGTGATGTTGTCCCTGACGGCCTGGAACTCGGGGCTCTTCGCATAGATGAACTTGAGGGTGTTCATCTGGACTATCACCTCGAGCTCGGGCATCTCCTGCTCGGAGAGCCCCTCCCAGATCACTTCGTCGACGAAGAGCACCTTGGCTTCCGAGTGGTTGACCAGATAGTGGATGCTCTCGGCCTTGAACTCATGGAGCAGGGGCACGGGCACGGCTCCGTAGGTCATCGTGGCGAGGAAGCACACGCCCCAGTTCGCCTGGTTGCGGGAGCAGAGGGCTACCTTCTCGCCTTTCTTGAGCCCGCATTTCTCGAAGGCTATGTGGAGAAACTTGATGCGCTGGGCCACATCCTTGTATTTGAGGGTGATGCCCTGATAGTTCGACAGGGCGTCTTTGTCCCAGTGTTCCTTGATGCTCTTCTCTATGAGCTTGTTTACAGAATTGAACTCCATAAGCTGATTCCTTTTTTGTTCCAGCACAGAATCGTGCCGGATTTGTAAATTACTATGTGGTCGCCCTTCCGGGGCCAGTCAGTTTCGAGCAGCAGTGTCTGCGCGGCCATGAAATCCCGCACCGCCTCATCGCTCCCGCAGATTATCCATCCTGACACCGCCGCGCATACGCTGTCGTCGGGCAGGGAGAACGCCTTGCCGTACAGGGCGGGGATGAAGCCTCGCCAGGGGTTCTCCGCCGGCAGTGCGTTTTCGGGAGGGTCGGCGGGGCGGACAGCCGCCACCTTCTCGCCGCCGCGCACGATCAGCGCAACCTCCCGAACTGCGGTCTCCTTCTCCCAGTCGAGGGGGTTCTTGCCCGAATGCGCTTCGAGCGTGTCGAGTTCCCGCATATATTGGGTGTAGCGCACGGAGGCGTCGACGTATTTCCTGTAGGCTTCCCGGAATTCCGGCAGGGGCACGGGAAGTGAGACCGCGAATTCGGTGTCGGAAGGCAGAATCTCTCCGAGGCGGCTGTCGCCGTAGGGGAGCGCCGCGAACATGTTCGTGTAGTACGAGGGAGCTTCTCCAAGGGTCGCGTCAATGCGGTGGCGCCCCGCGTCCGGGGTTATCGTGACCCAGTCGGAGACCGTGCGGAGGAAGTTCGCCGCCGTCCTGCTGTCGAAGACGCCTTCCAGGAATACCTTGGGCAGCAGGCGGGAGGCGCCGCTGTTGCGCAGGATGCTGAAGTCCCTGGAGTTTCCGGCAAATGCGGCCGCATCCTCGAATCCGCCGGCGTCCATTATCGAACGGCCTTCGGCGACATGGCGCCGCACCGCGGTGAGCTGGGCGTCGGAGGGGGTGAGCACGAGGACCGCATGCCTGCCCACGAGGCTGTCAGGGGCGTAGTAGGCGGAGAACAGGCCGAGACTGTCGGCAAGC
>JADILW010000026.1 GCA_017695095.1 Candidatus Cryptobacteroides avistercoris
AATTAAACCTGAGTCAAAATATAAGCTATTGCTTTCCGTTCTTGAATTATCATTCGTCAATTTCATATTATAACATATTGTCAACTTCTCAAGAAGCAACATTTTTTCAATGTCACATTCTCAATTTAAAAGCCTTCTGAATCTATTTTATTCATAATTGGACAATAGTACTATAAACTTTATATCATTGCTAATGATAGTATGTTGACGCATACTATCATTAGCAATATCTTTGTTTTTTAAGCAGTATTTTTGAAATGGAGAAAGACATATTAAAGACATTTGGACATAATATCCAAATACTAAGAAAAGCCCGCGGCCTGACCCAAGAACAACTTGCCGAGAAATCCGGACTGCACAGAACATATATCGGTATGATAGAAAGAGCCGAAAAGAACATCACATTACGGAACATAGAGAAATTATCCAAAGCCTTAGATGTTGACCTAACAATATTATTTAAATAATTATGGATAAGCACTATTCAATCAACAATGCTGATTTTGGAATTACCCTCCAAAGCTGCATTTGCAAATACTATGGACTTCAGCCAAGCGAACTCGCCGAAGAACATTTTTCTGCAAATTACAATGCAGAATACGAACCCGAATTTACAGAAATACTTCCACGGATTTCTGAATCCATTGGCGCCAAACCGATAAAACTACTGACATACACAAAAGACCTCACTAATTCAAAACAAAACATAAGCCCACACACTTTCTTATTAGACACAAACGAGACTCTATCGATAAGGACTAATAAAAAAGGGGACAAAATCGCCCCTAAAACTGTCGGGCAAGCTGGGTACGCAACATTGAATGAATATTTCGGAGAAATATACGGCAAAAAAATCCTCAACAAGGATGATATAAAACACTTAATTTTAGAACATATCTCAGAGATTCTGCCAATCTTCATTGACAATCTTTTTCAATCAGATTACACTATCTTGATTAAACGTTCTAACATAAAGGACTTCTTAATAATTCGTGCGAGTGACTTGGCAGACTTCGTATTTTCCAAAGAAGATTTCAGTTTTACTCGAGATTTTAATTCGTGGAAAGAAAGTACCACATTAAAATTCAACAATATATCAATTGCAGAAATACAGATACATAAAAATAGGACATTTAAATTCAGATTTATTGTCTCTGCCATACCAAGTTGGATTTCAACGATAAAGCAAACAACAGAGACGTTAGGAATCACAGCAGAAGCTGCTATTTGTGACGCTTTTTCATTGGCAAAGCCAGACAGCTTCAAACACAGGGTATCTGTTGGTCTTGAAAAAAAATTATTTCCTGTAATTAAAGACGCCTTCTCCTATTTACCCAGGCCTATAGCGCACACAGGTTCAGAGAAGGGAGAAAGAGGAGGGCAGAGCAAATGCGCTTATGATTTTAAATTATCAGGAGGTCAGACTCTGTCACTAAAAACAAATACAGGGAAAATGGTATGCCCACCTGATGTTGGGCAACCGGGGAAAGAAACTTGTCTGAAGTTTTTTAAAGACTTTTTCCCAGCCGGAACAACAAGCATCAACAATGACGATTTCAAGAAAATGGTATTCTCTCACATATCTGATCTTCTGCCTATTTACACCGATCATCTTTTTGAATCCGACTGGCTGCTCTGGATATATGAGAAAGGCAAGAAATACACTTACAGAATCATAAATAAGAATGACATCAAGGCGATAAACTGGAAAAGAGAACAGCTTTCTTTTACTCGACCTTCCATAGATGAATGGAATGAAAGCAACACTGTCAAATACAACAACATAACTATAGGTGAATTCCAAGTACATCAGCACAGATCCTGTTTCAAATTCAGGTTCAACTTAGCGAACTTGCTTTCCTTGCTAAAACAATAGAATAGCTATTATCATCAGGTCGGACTTGATTATTAATAAGGTTAACACTATATTTACGCACATATAAGATGGACATTTGATGACAAATATGGACAGACTAATAATTACATCGGATCAAAAGGCCTTCTTCTCAATTAAAGAAGTTGCTCAAATATTATCTTTATCTCTTAAAACCATTCGTCGATATATAGCTGCCGGAGAGCTCCAATCCATACTTATCGGAGGAGTCTATAGAATTCCCAAGCCCGCCTTGGAGGAATTTATCAATTCGTACAATCCTCAAGATTTTAAAGCCCACACCAACAAGAAAAGCGTTATTGTTCATAAGAATAACGAAGTGCAAAACGACTTTGATCCATACAAGATCAACTGGTGTGACATATCTGCAAATTGGAACACAACGACAGCCTATGAATATACTTTTGTAGACCTTTTTTGCGGCGCTGGCGGATTAAGTAAAGGGCTGGAAATGGCAGGACTAAATGGCCTCTGCGGCATAGACTGGTTTAAAGAGGCCGGAATGACATATAGGCGGAATTTCAAACACCCTTTAATTGAAGGAGATATTAAAACGGCCGAGAAAAAAAAAGAATTCTATGATACAGTCCGGAACGCATTAAAAGGGAAGGACTTGACAATTGTAGCAGGCGGATTCCCTTGCCAAGGATTCAGCATGTCTGGAAATCGTATTATTGATGATCCCCGCAACTCATTATACCTTGAAATGCTTGAAATCGTGAAAACGCTGAAGCCCAAATATGTTCTTTGCGAAAATGTAGTCGGTCTTCGCACGATGCTTGGTGGAAAAGTCGAGCAAAAAATTCTTACTGATTTTGAAAATGCCGGGTATAAGATGAATGTCACTACATTAAGAGCCGCGGACTATGACGTACCTCAAAAAAGAGACAGAGTTATCTTCATTGGCAACCGGATCGGAGCCATCAATTACTATCCTAAACCAATATTATCACCTGATGAATATAAAACAACAGCTTCTGCCATAAGTGACCTGATGAACCATCCGAATGATCCCGCTTTTAACCATGAACCTACACATCATTCTAAAGAGATGAGATTACGGCTTCAAGCCGTTCCTGAGGGAAAGAGTCTATACGCCAAGTATTCAGATTCTTGGAAAAAATGCCCTTGGAATGAAGCTTCCTGCACCATAAAAGAAAACCATGGAGGCGTAAACATTCATCCAAAATTACCGAGAGTCCTAACCGCACGAGAAATGGCACGACTTCAATCTTTCCCTGATGACTTCATTTTTGAGGGAAAAAAGACCAAGCAATTGGTTCAAATAGGCAATGCCGTTCCCCCACTTCTTGGCAAAGCGATTGGGCTGTCTATAATCCAAAGCATTGAAGAGTTTGAGGGGAAAACTAAAAAGTGATTACGACTGAATGTTATAATAACACTGTAATTTATATGCCCGACCCCCTCACCCTCCAGCAGCGGCATCTCTGCATGTCGCACATCCGCAGCAAGGACACAAGTCCCGAGCTGAAGGTGCGGCGCGAGCTGTGGCGGAGGGGCTACCGCTACCGGGTGAACGTCCGCAGCCTGCCTGGGACGCCGGACATCGTGCTCGGCAGATACCGCAGCGTCATCTTCGTGAACGGCTGCTTCTGGCACGGGCACGAGGGCTGCCGGAAGTACACGGTCCCCAAGAGCAACGTCGAGTTCTGGAAGGAGAAGGTCGCCCGCAACCGGGAGCGTGACCTGCTCAACAACCAGCGGCTCGAGTCAATCGCATGGGGCGTCATCACCGTGTGGGAATGCGAGCTCAACAAGGCGCACCTGCCGGACACGATCGACCGCGTCGAAGCTGAACTCCAGGCAAACAAGGCAAAATGGGAAGCCTACAGCCAGCGCCGCAGGGAAGACCGCCAGTTCGCCCTCGAGCAGGCCCGCAAGCGCCGCGAAATCGCCGCTCTCGTCGCGGCCGAACTCTCAGAGCAGCTCGACACCCCGGTAAAATTCAGGAAGATAACTTATGACGATGAATACTAGACACATCGAAGTCGTAGCCGCAGTCATCCGCCGCGGCGACAGGATATTCGCCACACAGCGCGGTTACGGGGAATTCAAGGACTGGTGGGAGTTTCCCGGAGGGAAAATGGAACCGGGAGAGACGCCGCAGCAGGCTCTGGTACGCGAGATCCGCGAGGAACTCGACACCGACATCGCCGTCGGCAGCCTGATCCGCACGGTGGAGTGGGACTACCCCGGTTTCCACCTCACGATGCACTGCTTCTGGTGCACCCTCGCCTCTCCCGAACTGCACCTGCTCGAGCACGAGGCCGCCAGATGGCTCTCCAAGGACGAACTGCCTTCCGTCCGCTGGCTCCCCGCCGACGAGGGCATCCTTGAAGTAATAAAACTACAACTGCCATAGAGAGAAACTACCTCTTCTACCGTAAAACGATTATAGACGATTTGAGTATTTCATCTTTCCGTATATGGTTGAAACCATTAGCTCGTAATATGGCGTACAAAGAATCACGATTAACTTCATACACTTTATCAACACAGGGACCCACCATCAAAGCTTTCAAGACATCCTTATCGAAATGCATTTCTTTGAATTTTTTCAGCACACCATCAATCAATTTATACTTGTAATGTTCACTATTACTGTCCCTATCCTGCAATTCATAAAATAATCGAACTTCCTGCTCATACATATAATGAGAATCTTTAAATATATGCGGGAAAACTTCAAAGAAATCTACATATTTTTTATTTTTCTCTAAATTTCGTTTATCATTCAAAAATTCAATTGCCCAGTCCGCTTCTTTCGTTCCATCATAGATACACTCCGTAATTATACTATACTTAGCAGTTTTATTTAAGAACTCCCATAACTTTTTCGCATCCAAGATTAGCATAACCGAGGAAAAACCGCCTCCATATATTTTCCATAAAGGAACCGAGTCCTTATTCTTCGAAAAAGACAGCTGATAAGGAAATCTATTTTTATTAGACTCCGTTGTTTTAACATAAGACTGGTCGATGTCTACGGCCTTCAAGACTTTCATACCTTTTTTGAATTCCATCTGATCTTCCATATAATCTACATGACCAGCCCACAAAGCCAATTCGTTAGGTCTGATAATACCATTTACAAATATTTCTGAAGACACATAGTAATAAATCTCTTCATCATCAGAAAAAGGAGCTATTCCTAAATACTTATCTAAAATATCTTCTTTGCCCATAATATCACTTTTAAAACAACCCCCTCAAATCCATTTTCAGGAACTCTTCTGCCCTGATACCTCCATCGCCTACGATTATCGCCTCCGTCGGATGGAATTTCTGTCTGAAGGCTTCCAGCCCTTCTGTCCGCTTCGCAGCATTACTCTTGACCTCGATTGCGACGATGGAACCTTTCTTACGCAGCACGAAATCCACCTCCCGGTTCTGCTCTCGCCAGTAGTACACTTCGAAGTGGTTCACGAATGCCTGGTTTACCAGATATGCACCTACTCCCGACTCAAAGACATGACCCCAGAATTTCCTGTCGGAGACAGCCTCCTCAAAAGTATACGGAGAATAAACCGTCGTCAGTGCATTGTCATATACCTGGAACTTCGGGATGCTTGCTCTTCTGCGAGCTGCATCAATGATGAATTTCTGAATGCCGCATAACAGCCCGCTTTCATCCAGCAGATTGACGTACCCTGCAAGCGTCGACGTATTGCCGGCATCCTGCAGCGAGCCCAGCATCTTGTTCAAAGACAGCAGACTTCCGGAATATGAGGCACCAAGTTCAAATGCCTGACGCAGCAACGCCGGCTTACCTACAGGAGCATCCATCAGAATGTCCTTGTTTATCGTAGCATCTATGATGGCTGACTGAATGTACTGCTGGAACCGGTCTATGTCGCCAATCAAACCAGCTGCACCCGGATATCCGCCGAAAAACATATACTGATCCAAAGTGAATCCAAAGCACTCCTTCATCTCAGGATAGCTCCAATGGCCCATGCGGATCTCCTCGAAGCGGCCTGCAAGCGACTCCGACAACCCTTTCTCCAGCATCACACGGCTGCTTCCCAAAAGCAGCACCTTGATGTTCATGTCATTGAAGCTGTCATCGTCCCATTCCTTTTTCACAGCTTCGCTCCAATTGGTGATCTTCTGAATCTCGTCAATCACCAGCAAGAACGACTCAGCTCCTTCCGCCTTCTTGATGCTACGCACCGCCGCCCAACAATCGGATATCCATGCATTGTTCGAAATCGGAACATTGTCTGCTGAAAACATTCGATACGGAATAGCCAAATCCGACAGAACCTGCTTGACAAGAGTCGATTTACCTACTTGACGGGCGCCCACAACCACCTGAATGAACTTTCTCGGCTCTGCAAGTCTGCTCATAATCACCTTATATTCAGCTCGTTTATACATTTTCAAAATTTTTACGCAATATACCTCGAAATTTTACGCAGTCCAAATATATAATATTTCTACCTCAATACAATATTCTTCTTCAAAAATTCCCCCTCCCCTCTTCTGAATTCCGCCGAAACATCCTATATTCGCCCGCGAAAACCATAAGGAGACAACCGCAAACAAAAAGAGACAAATTCATACAAAAATGACTGGAACCGGAAGCGACCACGGCATCTATATCGCAATCATCGGCGTCGGCGTCATACTGCTGGCAGCCGCCATATTCCTGATAATCAGACACCTGAACCGCAACGGCGGCAAAAGCGGGAAAGCCCGCTCCGGACGGCGCACGGCAGACGCCGCCCGCCCCCGCAACTCCGTCGGCAGGCTGACCTCCCCCAGCCTCGAGGACATTCAGAAGGCCCCCGTCGTCGAAGCCGCGGCGCAGCTCGCCCGCCAGCTCCACCAGGGCCAGCTCGACAAGGCCGGCAAAGACTACTTCGAGGGGCACCTGACCGCCGTCGCAGAAGCCGGCAGGAACTGGAAGGAGAAGACCGTCGGCTACCTTCACGACGCGGCCGAGGACACCTACCACAGCGTGCCCCAGGTCATGCAGAAACTCAAGGAGACACTTGCCGAAATGCCTCTGGAAGACGCCTTCATCGCACCCACCTACCAGGAATGGCAGGAGCTCACCGAAGCCCTCGACCTGCTGAACGCCCGCACCGCACCCTCCCGCGAAGCCTACATCGAGCGTTTCCGCGGCCATGAGCTCGCAATCCGCGTGAAACTCAGCGACCTGAGCAACAACATGGACCTCAGCCGTCTCTCCGACCCCGGCGAGCGCGACATCATGCGCATCGAACGCTACCGCAAGGAATACTCCCAGCTGACCGAAATGCTCAAGGAGCTCAGCAGATGAACGCCGAACTGGCCCTCGCATGGAACTTCATCGTGAACACGGGGGCGAACCTCTTCCTCACCGGCAAGGCGGGAACCGGGAAGACCACCTTCCTGCGCAAGCTCAAGGAACAGAACCCCAAGCGCATGGTGGTGCTCGCTCCGACAGGAATCGCTGCCGTCAACGCCGGCGGAATGACCATACACTCCTTCTTCCAGCTGCCCTTCGCGCCCTACGTTCCCGAATCCAGCTTCAGCCGCGGAGCAGACACGAAATACAGCTACCGTTTCGGCAAGAACAAGACCGACCTCATCCGCAGCCTCGACCTGCTCGTGATCGACGAGATCAGCATGGTCAGGGCCGACCTGCTCGACGCGGTCGACAACGTGCTGCGCCGCTACCGTGACCGCAGCCGTCCCTTCGGCGGCGTGCAGATGCTGCTGATAGGCGACCTCCAGCAACTCTCCCCGGTCGCCCGCGACGAAGAGTGGCAGCTGCTCTCCGAATACTACGACAGCCCCTACTTCTTCTCCAGCCAGGCCCTCCGGCGCAGCGAATTCTGCACCATCGAGCTCAGGACCGTCTACCGTCAGAACGACGCCCACTTCCTCGACATACTCAACAGGATACGCGAGAACCGCTGCGACGCCGCCACCCTCCGCGCCCTCAACAGCCGCTTCCAGCCCGGCTTCATCCCCGGCGAAGGCTGCATCCGCCTCGTGACCCACAACTGGCAGGCCCAGCGCATCAACACCGAAGAGCTCGACAAGCTCCCCGGAGAGGCTTTCACCTTCAGTGCCGAGACCGAAGGCAAGTTCCCCGAGACCTCCTTCCCCACCGACCGCGAACTGACGCTCAAACGCGGAGCGCAGGTAATGTTCGTTAAGAACGACTCCTCGGGCGCGCACCGCTACTTCAACGGCATGCTGGGCGAGGTCACCGAACTCTCCTCCGACGGAATCGAGGTGCGCTGCCAGGACAGCGGAGAGACCTTCGAGCTCCGGCAGGAGGAATGGACCAACGCGCGCTACGAACTCGACAAGCAGACCAAGGAGATACGCGAGGCCATCGACGGCGTCTTCCGCCAGTATCCCCTGAAGCTCGCCTGGGCGATCACCGTGCACAAGAGCCAGGGACTGACCTTCGACCGCGCCGTGATCGACGTCAGCGGCTCCTTCACCCACGGCCAGACCTACGTCGCGCTGAGCCGCTGCCGCACCCTCGAAGGCCTGGTGCTGAGCGCGCCCCTGACCCGCCAGTCCCTGATCTACGACAAGGCTGTCGACAGCTTCACCCGGCACGCCCGCCAGACCGTCCCCGACGAGAACCGCCTTCGGAGTCTCCAGAAGGCGTACTTCCTGCAGCAGCTCAGCGACCTCTTCGGCTTCGAATCCGTGCGGCGCTCGATGGAGCGCTACGTGCGCCTCGCCGACGAGACCTTCGCCGAACTCTACCCCTCGCAGGTCGGAGCCTACAGGGATGCGCGGTCGAAGTTCGCCGACGAAATCACCGAGGTCGCGCGCAGGTTCAGCCACCAATACACCAGGCTCGTCGACTCGGCCGCCGACTACGCCATCGACGAGACCCTCCAATCCCGGATAAACTCCGGCGCAGCCTACTTCAAGGAGAAGGTCGAAGCCCTGCTGGAAACCTTCGGCGACGCCCTCACCGACTCCGACAACAAGGAAACCAGGAAAAAGCTCAGGGAATACTCCAGCGACCTCCTCGAACGTCTGCGCGTCAAGGCCGCCCTGCTCGAATTCGTCGGAACCGAGGGCTTCAGCGCCGCAGGCTACCTAAGGCAGAAGGCGGCCGTGACCCTCGACGGCGGCAAAAGCGAGGCGAAGGCCAGGCCGGAGGAAGCGAAGGCCGGCAAGAGAGGGAAAGTTCAGGTTCCGGCGGACATCCTGCATCCCGAACTCTACCGCAGGCTTATCTGCTTCCGCAACGAGGAGGCAGCCTCCCTCGGGGTGCCGGTCTACCTCGTCATACATCAGAAGGCGGTGCTCGGAATCGCCAACCTGCTGCCCGCAGACCGGCACGCTCTGGCAGCCATCCCCTGGCTCGGCAGGAAAACCGTGGAGAAATACGGCGACCGCCTGCTGGAGATAGTCGGCGAGTACCTGCGCCAGTACGGCGACGGCTCCGCGGAGGAGCCATCAGACCCCGTGAAACGACCAACAACAGAAAAGATATGAGACGAATAATCTTTTACCTGCTTCTTGCAGCCGTGCTGCCCTGCACGCAGGCTTACGGCCAGACAGCCGCGACCGAGGTGACCAAAGAGACCATAGCCTTCGCCGAGAAGGACGGAAGGACGCTCTGGCTCGACAAATACGAAACCCCCGGCTCGGAAGAAGCACGTCCGGTGGTGCTGTTCGCGTTCGGCGGCGGCTTCTACACCGGCGACAGGGCGGATAAATACCAGATTCCCTACTTCGAATTCCTTGCGCGCAACGGCTTCGTGGTGCTGTCGACCGACTATCGCACGATGCTCAAGGAGCTCGACGTCAGCAAGGTCAAGACGCCCGTTGACTTCCTTGATGCACTCCAGGGAGCAATCGACACCGCCGTAGTCGACTTCTGTGACGCCGCCCGCTATGCGATCGACCATGCCGAAGAGTGGAACATCGACCCGTCGCTCATGGTGGCCAGCGGTTCGAGCGCCGGAGCCATCACCGCCCTGCAGGCGGAATACGACATCTGCAACGGCAGGTACACGACCGGCCGTCTGCCAGAAGATTTCAACTTCGCGGGAGTGGTATCCTTCGCCGGAGCCATCTCCGACAAGGGCAGGCTCCACTGGGATGCCGCCCCCTGCCCCATAATGCTGTTCCACGGCAACGCCGACACCACCGTGCCCTACAGGAAGGCCCATATCGTCGGGCTCGGAGGGCTGTGGGGTTCAGCCAGCATCGTGAAGAGCCTGGAGCGTATCGACAGCCCGTATGATTTCCGTATAGTGGCGAATGCCAGCCACGAAATAGCCGGCATCCCCATGCAGGACAACCATCACGACATCCTGTCCTTCCTCACGAGGCAGGTGCTCGGAGGCGAAGAACTTGCCGTCACGGTCGTGGAGGCCGAACCCGGCGCCCCGACCAGGGAGAAGCGCTACAGCATCCTGGACTACCTGAGAGTCAACACCGGGCGGTAAGCGCCTAAGCCTCAGGGCTGAACTGGTCCTTGCCGACGCCGCAGAGCGGGCACACCCAGTCAGCAGGAAGATCCTCAAACGCTGTTCCGGGGGCTATTCCGTTGTCGGGGTCGCCCGCCGCGGGGTCATATACATAACCGCATACGTCGCAAACATACTTTTTCATCGCACGAAAGAATTAAGTCAAACATTCACCGTTCCCCTCCAAATCCGGAGAACCATACTAATTTACGAAACTTTCAGCAGAAGTCCAAGAAGCCCTCTCCGTAAAATTGGTAAGCTCTTCCGTAAAACCGGTAGCGGTCCGAACGGCAGACGCACCTAACTTTGCACCATGCAAAAGAACAGACTAATCCATACGGCGCTCGCACTCGCAGCCGCTGCCGCCCTCTTCTCAGGACACGCCAGTGCCGCTGACAACTTCCACGCCGACAGCTTTCCCGCCGACACCACCATCTTCGACTCCATCGACGAGGTCGTGGTGACCGGAACCAACAACGCCGTGAGCCGCAAGCTCCTGCCCTACACCGTCAGTACGGTTAGCAGCTCAGAAATAGCGGCCACCGGCCAGTCACAGCTGCTCAGCGCCCTCTCCGGACAGGTGCCCGGCCTGTTCATCTCGCAGCGCAGCATCTTCGGCTTCGGAATCAGCAACGGAGGCTCCGGCGGCATCAAGATCCGCGGAGTCGGAGGCTCCCCCACCAATGCCGTGCTGATGATGGTCGACGGGCAGCCGCAGTTCGCCGGCATTTACTCCCACCACGTGGCCGACTTCTATGACTCCGAATATGTCGAGCGAGTGGAGGTCCTGCGCGGACCGGCCTCCGTGCTCTACGGCTCCAACGCGATGGGAGGTGTGGTCAACGTGATCACCCGCAACGCTGACCGCGACGGCTTCCACCTCAACCTCAGCTCCAAATACGGCTCCTTCAACACCTGGGAGTCGTCGCTCAGCGCCACCGCCCGCTACGGCAGGTTCTCCTCCCTCGTCTCCGCCAGCTACGGACGCACCGACGGCACAGTGGAAAACTTCGACTTCAGGCAGGCCAGCGTCTACACCAAGCTCGGCTACGACTTCAGCGACAATTGGAGACTCCAGGCCGACTACACCCTGATGAACTTCATAGGCAACGACCCCGTCTACGCCAGGATAGAAGACCCCGCCTCCACCGACATCTACCGCCAGAACATCATCCGCGGCGAAGCCTCGCTCGCTCTGAGCAACTCCTACGGCCGCACCGACGGCACCGTCCGCGTCTACTACAGCTACGGCAACCACTTCATCGAAGACCCCCGCTACTTCCACAGCCTTGACGACCGCTTCGGCGTGCTCGCCTACCAGAACCTGGACCTCTGGGAAGGCGCAGCCGCGACCGTGGGCTTCGACTTCAACACCTACTCGGGAGAGATTCCCGTCTCAGGCGGCACAGCACACCACGAAGGCTCCATGAGCACCATCAGCCGCAAGAGCATCACCGAGTACTCCCCCTACCTGACCTTCGCCCAGGAGTTCTTCGACGGGCGCCTGACCGTCAACGGAGGACTGCGCATGGCCAACAGCGACATGTTCGACACCCAGTGGATACCGCAGGCCGGCATCATCGGGCACCCCGGTGCAGGCTGGACCCTCAAAGCCTCCGTGGCCAAGGGCTACCGCAACCCCTCCTTCCGCGAACTCTACCTCTACAGGCCCGCCAACCCCTACCTTGAGCCGGAGAGCATGGTCAACTACGAAGCCACCGTCGGTAAGAGCTTCTCGCATTGGTTCAGCATCGACGTCACCGGCTACTGGAGCCGCGGTTCCAACCTGATCCAGACCGCACCCGACCCCGCAACCGGGAAGCAGCTGAACCAAAACACCGGCAGCTTCACCAACAGGGGCATGGAGGTCAGCGCGACGTCGAACCCCTTCGAAAAGCTGAGCCTGCAGGCCAGCTACAGCTACCTGCACACCAGCCTGACCGGCCTGACCGAAGCCCCGACACACCAATATTTCCTGGGAGCAGGCTGGCAGGCGTTTCCCAAGCTGCGCATCGACGCACAGCTCCAGGGAGTCGCCGGACTCTTCGTCCACGAAAGCCTGCCGCGCGAGGACTACGCCCTGCTGAACCTCAAACTCAGCTACGACGTCCTCGACTGGCTGCAGCTGTTCGCCGACCTCGATAACCTCACCGACACCAGCTACACCATAGTCTACGGCTATCCCATGCCCGGCTTCACCGCACTCGGCGGCTTCCGCATCCACTTCTAGCCCAGACCGCATAGGTCGCGGCAGTTGCACGTCGCAACAGAGCAGTTCATTGCGGCAGATTCCCTTCGGATTTGCTATCTTTGTCGCCGCTATGACCGCCATAAGCCACCGCGACATACTCACCCGGCTCACAAAACTTGCCGGTCCGATAATGATAGGCCAGATAGGGACCGTGCTGGTCTCCTTCGCCGACACCTTCATGATAGGCCACTACGGGGTCAGCGAACTGGCCGCAGCCTCGTTCGTGAACAACGTCACCCTGATACTCGTGCTCGCCGGGCTCGGCTTCTCGCTCGGGCTCACGCCCCTTGTCAGCGACGCCGAAAGCAAGGGCGACCGCAGGGCTGTCGGCGGCCTGCTCAGGGCGGGACTCAAGGTGAGTTCGCTGTTCGCCTCCGCGGTGGCGGCCATACTTGCCATTCTCTACCTGAATCTCGGGCGCATGGGTCAGCCCGAAGAACTCCTGCCGCTGATACGCTCCTACTACATAGTGGTGGCGATATCCATACTCGCGACCTTCTTCTTCAACACTTTCAAGCAGTTCACCGACGGAACCATGCGGCCGACCGTCTCCATGGTCATCATCATCACGAGCAACCTGCTGAACATAGCGGGCAACTACGTGCTGATCTACGGCAAATGCGGATTCCCCGAACTCGGCCTGCTCGGCGCCGGCGTCAGCACCCTGTTCGCAAGAATCTTCACCGTGGCCGCAATGGCGGCCTACTTCTTCCTGAATGGGAAACTGGGCGAATACAGAAAAGGCTTCAATGCCGGCGGCGCCGACAGGAAGACCATGGCGGATATCGCCAGGCTGGGCGCGCCCATCTCAGGACAGATGGCCATGGAGACCGCCTCCTTCTCGGTGATAGTGATACTTGTCGGCTGGCTGGGCACCACGGCGCTCGCCGCCCACCAGGTCATGACCACCATCTCCCAGATCTGCTACATGATGTACATCGCAGTGGGCAGCGGCGCGGCGATACTGATAAGCAGCCTCAACGGGCAGGGGCTCACGAAGGAAGTGAAGATGACGGCCAGAACGGCCTACGTGATGACCCTGGGCCTCACCGTGGTCTGCTCGGGCATAGTCCTCACGGCCATCAGGCCGCTCGCCTCCCTGTTCACCGATTCGCCCGAAGTCATAGGCCTGGCGATAACCCTGGTGCTCCCCTTCATCCTCTACCAGTTCGGCGACGGCATGCAGATTTGCTTCTCCAACTGCCTGAGGGGCATACAGCAGGTCCGGCCCATTCTTCCAATAGCCTTCGTCTCCTACATTCTGATATCCATACCCTGCAGCTACCTCTTCGGATTCGTGTTCGACTTCGGGCTCCGGGGCGTCTGGTTCGGCTACCCCATATCGCTGACCCTCGCGGGGATGCTCTACCTCACGATGTTCCGAAGAAAACAGAGAGAAACAGCATAACCAACGCGTGGCAGATTGCAAATCTGCTGAGACAGAGAGCAGGCGATTGGAAATCCCCTGCAACAAAGACTTAACCTGCCGCGGACGGAGCTCAGCCTGCCCTGTTCCGGATGAAGTTGGCGCGTAGTACGGAATTTCCGCTGAGGAGGCTAGCCGTCCGCGGCTGTGAGCGGACGATGCGCAGCATCGATGAAGCGAAGCGGAACCTCCGAAGCGGATTTCCGTACTGCGGCTATCAAGAAAGCCTGCCGGCAGTATAGTGCTGCGCGGTGGTTCCTACTGCCGAAGGCCGAGCTCACCGGCGGCAGGCAGCAGATTACAAGAACTCTGTAACATAGAGCAAGGCTGATTGCAAATCTGCTGAAGCGTAAAGCCTGTCGCAAGACAACGGCAACAGACAATGCGCCGCCGGAGGGCCATATCATCCACGAGCAGGCTCTTCCCGCCTGCGAGGGATGCTTATGGCCGCAGGCGGCAGAAAGCGCAGAATTACAAATTCGGCTGGACAACAAAGGCAGGCAGCTGATTGCAAATCTGCTGAAACCGAAGCCCGGCATCAGCCATCCGGCGCCCCGTCGGCGGCAGCATCCGGAGATGGCTATTCCGGGACGTAGATGATTTCGCCGTTCTCGAGCTCGTAGGCTATGCCGACGCGGCGGCCCTTGGCGCCGGATTTCGAACTCTGATCGTCCGACGGGGTGTAGCGGTTCACCTTGCCGCCCTCCTTCGTGATTATCTCCATGTCCTCCTTCCCGGGGTTCTTCACTATCGTGAAGTCCTCCTGGCTGAACATCTCCGTCATGCTGTAGCGCGTCACGAGCGCCACCATCAGAGCCACGGCGAACACCATAGCGACGTCGAACAGATTGCTCACCACGCCCATCGGGTCGCTCTCCTCCCGCTTTTTCAGAAGATGCCGTCTCATCTCGCCTCACCTCCTTCAGCTTGAGCCCGGCCTGAGGCGGCGCCGCCGTCCAATACATCGGAAAGATATTGCAGCGCAGTCAGGTCCTTGAGATACCAGCGCTGCTTCACCTGCTCGGTGAAATAGCCTATGGCCGCCGAGACCATTCCGACCACCGTGGTGGCGAAGGCGACCTGCATGTTGTAGGCCATCGACCCGATGTCTCCGGTAGAGAGTCCCACCAGTGCCGGGCCCATGGGAATCAGGGTGCCCATGAGGCCGAGCATGGGGCCGAGCTTGGCAAGGTATCTCGACCAGGCCATGTCCTTGTCGGCGTGGATCTCGAATTCGGAGAGCAGTTTGTCCTTCAGTGGCCTGTCGGCGCCTGCGTCAAGGAGCCGACGGGCGTAGACGACCACCGGGGAGGGGTTCTTCTCGGGAAGCCTCTGCCTGAAGGTCTCGAGGCCGGAGGTGCTGAGGCCCTCTATCTCGTCGTGAATGAGCTTGTCGGTCCTGCGCATGCCGACATACTGGCCGAAGAAGCCGCCTACGAGCAGCAGGGCCTTGACGAACAGCAGTATCAGCAGAACTATGTCCGGCACCAGCAGTCCGTTCGAAATCCAGAACAACACATTTGAAATCGTTTCCATATTCTTTATCTTTAAATTAATTCATTGACTTTAGCCGCTCGCAGGCTGTTTGCCTCTGGAGAGGCTAGCCGCCCGCGGCTGTGAGCGGGTGATATTTCGCAGCGCAGCGAAGAAATATCAATGGAGCGCAGCGGAACCTCTCTAGAGGCAAACAGCCTGCGAACGGCAGAAGAAGATATTCTAAAAAGTTTTTCTTTGATATTGATAATAAATATATCCTTGCTGCGAAGGTACCATGAAGATAGCTCCAGCAGCCGCAGGTGACTATACACAATGAAACAATCTACCGCCGCCATTTCCTTCCGGCCTTGAAGTGGTACAGCAAGAAGCCGAGCGCGGCGCCGACAAGCACGAGGGCAAGGACGGCTGCGGTGGCGAGATAATCCACCGAATCCACGCTTTCCGACGCCGTCGTGCCGTTCACCGTGGCGATGATGCCCAGGGCGGCAGTCAGGGCGTTCGAGAGAAACAGCAGCTCGAGCCGTATCTCCTTCTCGGGAATCAGCTTCCGGACACCCCACACCGCCAGCGGCAGCAGCACCAGCACCGCAGCCGCCATACACCAGGAAATCAGCGCGAAAGACACACCGGGGAAAGCGAACAGGCAGCTCACCACCAGCGCGAACAGCACGAAGAACACCATGATGCCGGGAAACAGCCGCAGAAGCCGGTAGATCCAGACAGTCCGGCGCCTGACGGGACCGCTGTTCATCAGATTCACGGCCATCAGGCAATATGCCATCTGAAGCACCACGTCGAGAGTGAGCACCACCGCGATGTCCTGCATCAGAGCACGGTCGGCAAGCCAGGAGGCGATGGCTGTCTTCGACTGCTGCGACGCAAAATTCCACGACAGCCCGGTGAACAGGGCGCACAGCAGGGCCATGACCAGCAGCTGGCGCAACTTGTAGCCGCTGAGCTTCAGCACGAAACTGAGGCTCACGAGCACCATTGCAAGCTTCACGACCGTCTCCATGCTAGTCCTCCCTGTTCCTGCGCCTGTTGCGCACCAGAAGCACGATCACCACCAGGACGAGCGCGCCCAGCACGCCGACCACGGTGTTGCTGACAAGCGCGACACGCTCGGAAGCGCCCTCGTCAAGCACCTCCCTCTTCATCACCACGCCGTCCTGGCCGGAAACCCTGGCTTCGCGGATATTCTCGATGTTCGCGTTGTAGCGGCCCGCGGCGGGCGCATCCACGTTGGAGGCTATGAAATTTCGCAGCGGCGCATTGTCGCATACGGTCTCCGAGCAGGAAGGCAGATATTCGTCGACAAGCCGCGTGTGCAGGGAGGCGATGTCCCGGAGCTGCTGCTCGCTGGCGTCCCACATCCCCTTGCGCGCCGTCTCCATCATCACCGCCGTCATCTCCTCGAGAGCCGCCGGATTCTTGTCACCGAAATACTCCTCGATACCGAGGCCGAACTTGTCCTTGACATAGACCTCGTATATCTCGTCCCACATCTCGTCGTCCACGACGGAAGGTTTGGTGACGTTCCATCCGTAAGTGTTCTGCACTATCTCGGCGAAGCCTGCGGCACCAGAAGCGCCGCCCTTCATCTTCTCGCGAATGTAGGCGGGATTGAATATGGTCGTGCGGCTCTCCACGCCGATGGCCTCCTTGAGCTCCTGCATGCGCATGTTGTGGTGGTTGCGGTAGTCGCTCAGGTAGGCGTCGGGGTCCTTGCCGGTGACCTTATGCACGGCGAGGTTCATTCCGCCCATGAATTCATAGACATGGTCGAGGCTCAGCGCACCCCAGGTGTTGCTCTGACGGGGCTGAATCACCACGTCGGTGCCGCCGAGAGCGGCCTCGAAGGCATACTCGCCGTACTTCTCCCAGCCTTCCTCGCTGCCGTAGTAGGCGCCCATGTTCTGCATGTAGCGCTCGGCCACGGCGTCGCTGTCCTCCCAGCTGTCGCCGTTCTGTATCATTCCGGTAATGCCGGTGCCGTAGCCGCCATTCACCCCTCCGAACACCCTGTAGCGCGAGAGTTCGCGGGCTTCACGGGGACTCACTCCCCTGTCGGTGAGCATCTTCTCTGACGCCACCACTCCGGCGGCGACCAGGTTTTCGTAATCGTCGTCACGGGCGGCCGCCGCCATCTCCACCGCCCTGCTGATCAGGAACAGACGGGATGCCGCGATGTCGCGGAGCTGGCCGCTGGTCTGCACGACGACGTCGATCCTGGGGCGGCCGAGCTCGGCCGAAGGAATAAGCCTGAGGTCGGTCACGCGGCCAAAGGCGTCGCGAATCGGCTCAACGCCCAGCATATAGAGCACCTGGGCTATGGTCGCGCCTTCCGTCTCTATGAACTCCCCGCTCCAGAGCGTGTAGCTGACCTTGCGGGGGATGGAGTCGTTGTGGTTGCGGCGGTACATCTCTATGGTCTTCTCGGCCAGCTTCTTTCCCTCCTCCCAGGCCTTCTCCGAGGGCGTGGCCTCGGCGTTGATCGCGTAGAGATTGCGGCCGGTGGGCAGGGTGTTGGGGTTCACGACGGGGTCGCCGCCCGGCGAAGGTGCGGTGTATCCGCCGTCCATCGCATTGAGCAGCGAGCGGAACTCCTCTTCGGGACTTTCCCGGAGTGCCTCCGAGTAATTGTTGATATTCTCCACGGCTGTCGCCAGCTGGTTCAGCGCCCGGGCGAAAGCCTCATATTCATCGGTAATCTGCGGCTCGCTTCCGGCACCGGCGGCTCCGGCCATCATCTCCATCATGCTCTTCGGACGGTCGAGCCGCTCCACGGTCTTCCGCGCTTCAGCGAGTTCGCCGGCGCTGACTTCCGCAAGCCGGCAGATGAAGGCTTCGTCGGCGAGCGAAGGGTTGTCAAGCACGCGGCGGACTATGTCCTTCGCCGGTTCGAGATAGTCGCGGCTGAACACGCGGGAGTTCTCCTCCAGCCCGGCTTCAGCGCGGCCGCGCTGCCGGTCGAGAGCCAGCATCGCGTATGCTATGGGGTCGGTCGCCATCGCGAAGACGCTGCTGCGTATTCTCCCGGCCTCGTAGGCTTCGCCCATGGTGTAGAGTTCCCCGGTTATCTTCTCGTTGGTGAGCTCCTCGGCGAAATTGTCGATGCGCGCGATCTCATCCCCGGTGTAGCCCTCTGCGGAGAGGGAGTCGAGGCGCAGGTCGCGGTGTATGCCCATCTCGAGCACGATGTCCTTGACCCTGCGGGATTCGGATGCGCCGTCGCCGCCCGCCTCAACGGCCGAATAATAGGTTCCGATGGCGTCCTTGAGTTCCCTGTAGGTGCCGCGCAGCTCGCTCTCCATGAATGGAGGCGTCAGGTATGACTGGATGCCGGCGTAGGAGCGGCGCTTGGCGATCATGGCCTCGCCCACGTTGGAAATCGTGTAGACGTAGAGGTGGGGCGTGGTGCCCACGAGCCTGTCGGGCCAGTCGCGGCTGCTCAGGGCAACCTGTTTGGAGGGCGTGAATTCGAGGCTGCCGTGCGTTCCGAAATGTATCAGCACGTCGGCGCCGAAGCCTTCGCGCGCCCAGAGATATTCCGCGATGTAGGGGTACGGCGGTGCGGTGTCGGTCCCGTGCACTATCTTGAAGTCGTCGTCACCCATGCCGGCGGCAAGCTGGGGCAGCAGCACCACGTTGCCGAGCTCCACCCTCGGAAGCGCGAGGCGGCCGTCGTCCGTGGCAAGGTAGCTTCCGGGAAAGTCGCCGTTGGCCCCCGACACCTCATCGGCCATCTCGGGGCCGAGCGCGTTCCGGCTCCAGCTCACATAATCCTCGAGTGAGACCAGTTCGGGGTCGCCGTTGCTGATGAAATCCGATATCGCGCCCTTGGCGTATGTTCCGAAGACTGCCCCGCGGCTCTGTATGAGCTCTTCGAAGGCTGCCTCGGAGGCGGGCAGGCCGTCGACCCTGTAGCCCGCGGCCCTGAGCTCCTTCAGGAAGTTGTAGAGCGAGGGCAGCACCTCCATTCCGGCCGCGGTCAGGGTGTTCTGGCCGGGACCTTTGTAGTAGAAGATGGCGACCTTCTTGCGGTTGTTGGGCGTATGCTGCAGCGAGATGTAGTTGCAGACGGTCTCGGCGAACTCCTCGAGGCGTCCGGGAATCGCCCGCACGTGCTGCAGGCCGTCCCTGTCCTCGTAGTGTCCGAAGAGGGCGAATGGACGGATCGCGCCGTCGATTTCGGGCGTCACTATGCTCTGCGACATGAAGCCGCCGCTCATGCCCATGCGGTCCTGTTCCCACTCGCTCACCAGAGTATTGACGTTGAGCGGGGAGAAGAGCGGCACGTTGCGCTCTTCGAGGAAGTCGACTATGTAGTCGCCCATGCGTCCGTGGGCCATGTTGACCAGAGCCGAGAGCTCCAGCGAGTCGGCATGGTGCCGCAGGATGAAGATCCGCATGTTGTTGACGGGGTAGACGTTCACTCCGCGGCTTTCGAGTTCGGAGACAAGCTCGGACGGATCGCCCATGGGTCCGGTCACCACCACGGAAGGGGCGCCCTCCCTGAACAGCCCCTCGGAGCGCAGCCATTCCTCATACTCGGCCACGGAGGCGAAGGGAAGGTCGCCGCTGTCCGGATCGTCGGGGTCGGCATGGAAAAGGAGTCCGTACTCGGGCACGCTCGGGGCCTCGGGTTCGACGGTGAAGAGCCTCCTGCCGCAGATTTCCCGGCGCACATATTCCAGCATGCTGCGGTAGTTGCTGCGGTCGCCCCCGGTAAGGTAGGCGTTCAGGGTCGCGAGCTGCAGTGAGTCCACGGTGGTGATGTCATTCGCGGGGTTGGTGGCCATCGTGGTGAGCATGGGCACTCCCCTGTCGGCGGCCTTCTGGATCAGTGCGCGCTCGTCCTCCGTGATGCGCATGCCCATGCCATTGATGAACACGAAGTCGCTGCGGCCGATTTTCCGGAGGTTGTCGCCGTCGAGCTGGCGTATCTTGATGAACTTGCTGTCGTTGGCCTTGGAAATCTGACCGAGGGTCAGCATCTGGTAGTTCACGAAGCCTATTCTTACAGGAGAAAGCCATACTGACCAGATTGCGCAGATGGCGGCGCAGGCGGTCAGTACGGCGAGTATCAAAAGTGTTCTTGAACGGGATCTCATCGTCGGTTATCTGTTATTGAATATCTCCTGCAGGTCAAGCGACAGGCCCAGGGAGAGTGTCGTGCCGATGGTCGCGGGAGTGTTGTTGTAGTAGTAGTCGGGGATATAGTTGAACAGGTTGTCTATCACGGCGTTGAGCCTGATGCCGTGCCATATTCTCTGGGCTATCGAGAGCTTCCACATCGTGTAGCCCGGATAGGTCTGACTTTCGGTCTGGGTATAGTCGGTCAGGGAGGTGTAGACATCGGAGGTCACTGCCGACATCAGGCGGCCCGTCAGGGCTACGTCGAAGCCGTAGGTCCTCCAGTCCTTTCCGTATTCAATCTTTACCGTGGCACTGTGCGGACGGGTCGACGAGGTCATGGGCTGACCTTTCTCGATTCTCTCGTGGGTGTAGGTGTAGGAAATCCTGTACTTGAGTCCGAAATCGTAGGCGGCCGAGAAGTTGAGGTCGACTCCGGCGACCTGGAGCGGAGCCATGTTGGTGTAGAGCTGGCCCTTGAGCGCTTCGCTCCACGCGGTGGTGATGCGGTTGTCGACGAGGTTGTAGTAGCCCGTGACGGTGAGATTGTAGCGGCGCGACATATACTCGGCGGAGAGCGAGAAATTGTGGCTCTCCTCGGGTTCAAGGTCGGGGTTGCCGTAGATCATGAAGATGTTGGCCATGTTGAAGCTCATGTACATCTCCTTGAGGGTCGGCGCCCTGAATCCTCCCGCGTAGGAGCCTCTGAGCGAGCAATTGCCTATCTTGTACATCGCTCCGAGCTTCGGGGAGGCGTGGAAAAGGCCCCGGTCGGAGAAATAGTCGAAGCGAAGGCCGCTCACGAAGTTCAGCCTTTCGGTCGGGTTCCAGTCGAGCTGGCCGAACAGGTCGCCGGTATACTGGGTCTTCGCTCCGTCCTCGAACTGATAGGACAGAAGGTAGTCGCGCATGAAGTCGCCGCCGAAGACGATGTTGTCGTTCTCGCCGAAGCTGTGGGACCACAGGGCGCGCACGTTGTGCTGCACGTTGCTGTACTCGCGCACGTCGCGGCGGTTCGCGACGAGGAAGTCGCTCTTGTCGTACTGGTCGAAGGTGTAGCTCAGGGTGATGTTGTCGCTCTCCCCGAAATCATATTCGGCCTTGAGCGAGCCGCTGAAGTCGCGGTAATTGTCCTTCACGTCCTCCGAGGCGTCGCGCTGGCGGAAATAGTAGCCGGCCTTGCCCGTAAATTTCAGATTGTCGGTCGGCTTGTAGATCAGCTGCTGCTTGATGTTGTAGTTCCAGCTTCCGTAGATCTTGGAATAGTCGCCGTCATTCTTGAGAGGAATCGAATCGTTCTGCACATACTGGGCGTTGGTCAGGCCCGAGAGCTTTCCGGCTTTGAATCCGGCGGAGAGCGAGCCGACCTTCTCGCCGAGGGTGCTGTAGCGGGTGTTCACATTCACGGACCAAGGCTCCGAGGGCTCCTTCGTGATTATGTTCACCACTCCGCCGATGGCGTTGGAGCCGTAGAGGGAGGAGGCTGCGCCCTTGACTATCTCCACTCTCGCCACGTTGTCGAGGTTCAGGCGGTTGTAGTCGATGTTGTCGAGGGTCTCCCCCGCCAGGCGTTCGCCGTCGACAAGGAAGAGCACCGAGTTGCCTCCGAAGCCCTGCATGTTCAGCGAAACCTGCTGGTTCATCGAATAGGAGAACTCCAGCCCCGGCAGCTCGGTCTCGAGCAGCTCGCCTATATGAACCACGTCGGCGCGCTCGATCTCCTCGGCGGAGATGACCCTGGTGATTATGGGCACGTCCTTGAGCAGTTTCGGCGTGCGGGTCGCGGTGACCACCACGGTCTCGAGCAGCTCCTGGGATTCGGCGAGGGTGAAGTTCTCGACATAGCTGCCCTCAGGCTCCCTGATGCGGCGCCGCTGGGTCTCGTAGCCTATGGCGGTGGCGAGAAGCGTCAGCTGCTTCTGCCCAGTTTGAGGCAGTTCGAAACTGTAGCTTCCGTCGAGAGCCGTGACCGCTCCGGCGTTCTTCATTCCCTCGACGGTGACTCCGGCGCCGGGCACCGCCGCGCCGCTCTCGTCGAGCACGCTTCCGCTTATCCGTATCTGAGCCTGCAGCGAGACGGCGGCCGCGAACGACAGGCAGGCGGCAATAAAGAGTTTTCCTTTCATGTTCATCAGAATTCTACGGGATAGACGTAATCTATGGTCATGAAGCCTTTCACGCCCGAGGCGTCCATGTAGTTGGAGAGCTTGAGAGCCAGGTTGCTCCCGTCGGCGAGCTTCACGGCATAGACCTTATGGGACATGGAGTAGAGCGGAGGCATGGTGCTCGTGTCGACCTTCAGCCACTTGGAGAGTTCGGAGTTGTACCAGCTCTCGCTGTAGCCTATGTTGCCGTCCATCATCCCGGACATGTCCACGATTATCTTCTCGGTTGTCCACTCGTCCTCTACATACTCGCCCTCGGGCATCTTGCCCGAGCTCATGAAAAGCTCGAGTCCTGTTATTCCGGTCTCCAGGACGGCGGCTCCGTTGGTCTTCACATCGTAGCGGTGCACGGCAATGTCCCATTCGGCCGGAGCCTCCTCCTCCGACATCCCCGCAGTCACGGCCGTCCTGCCGTGGAAGTCCAGATAGACCCATTTGGTGTAGTCAGTCGCGTCTATGTAGACCTTGCCGGAATTGTCAGAGGGGTTGTGGGCGATGAAACCGTATCCGGTGACCAGGTCGCTCTCCCCGCTGTCATAGATTCCGGGGAAAATCCCGTTGCAGGACGGCAGCAGCGCAAGAAATGCTATGAGAAAAAGCCGTTTCATCATTTATTCTGCAAGAGTGAACTCTATGGTGAGTCCGCCCATCACGGCAGGCACGGTGATCAGGAACTCGGCGGTTCCGGCAGTCTTTCCCACGGTGCCGTCGAGGGTCGCTGCGTATTCGTTCTTGGTCTCGCCCATGCCCATCAGGGTCTTGCCCTCGCCCTTGAGCGTGTAGGGGTCGGAGCCGCTCACCGCCACTCCGGAGAAGCTGAATGAACCCCAGGTCGCGGACTCGTAGCTCACGTCCACGAGCTTGTCGCCGGCCGCGGTGATTGAGAAGGTCTCACCTTCGGTCACCATGGGGTCGGGGCTGTACTTGAAGGACGCGGAAGTGGTTCCGGTGTAGGTGCCCGCCACTTCGGCGGCGATGTCTGTTTCCGTTTCGGGCTTGTTGCATGCAGCTGCCGCCACGATTCCGAAGGCGGCCAGCGCGATGATTGAAAGAAATTTCGCTTTCATGGTCTGAGATTTTTACGTTTTTACGGCTGCAAAGTTGAAGATTTCCGATAGCCCTGTCAATCACAATATGTTGGTATTTATGCCGCTGCAATAGCGTAAATACCAATATTTGAGGATTGACGCATAAGATGACGACAGATAGTTTTGCAATCGGAAATCACAAAAACACTATATCATGAATCTATTCTCAAAGCTTCAGCGATACATGGGCAAAAGGAGAATTCTCCTTCCGCTCTCGCTGTTCCTGTCGGCGGCAAGTTCGCTGGCAGGACTGATTCCCTACATCCTGATATGGCTCATAGTCAGGGAGTTGCTTATTCCTGGAAGTCTACCCGAAGACGGAGGAATCGTCAAATTCGCGGTATGGGCCGCAGTATCGGCAGTATCCGGCGTGGTTCTCTATTTTCTCGCCCTGATGTCCTCGCATCTCGCAGCCTTCCGCGTGGAATCAAACATACGCAAGGAGGCCATGAAGAAGGTGGTCGGAATGCCTCTGGGATTCTTCGAAAGCACTACAAGCGGACGCATACGCAAAATTATAGATGACAACGCCGGCGTCACCCACACCTTCCTGGCGCATCAATTGCCAGATCTCGCCGCTACACTGCTCGTTCCGGCAATCGCCGCTGTCCTGATTTTCGCAATCAACTGGCAGCTTGGTCTGGCCTGCATGATTCCGCTGATCATTGCAGGAGGGACAATGATGTACATGATGAACACATCCAGCAGGGAATTCATGCGCAAATACATGAATTCCCTCGAGGAAATGAATACGGAAGCAGTCGAGTATGTGCGCGGAATACCGGTGGTGAAGGTCTTCCAGCAATCCATCTATTCTTTCAAGAATTTTCATCGCAGTATCCAGAACTACAATAAGATGGTAATGGCCTACACTCGCAACTGGACACATCCCATGACTTTCTATACCGTGATTATCAACGGCTTTGCTTATTTTCTCGCGCCAGTTGCCATTTTGATGATGACTCACGGAAACGACTGGGCCGCCGTGCTCGCCGACTTCCTGTTCTACGTGCTCATAACCCCGGTCTTCTCGTCAAGCATCATGAAGAGCATGTATCTTGTCCAGGCATCCGGCCAGGCTGACGAAGCCGTCAACCGGCTGGAGAATCTTCTGTCATACAGGAGACTGGAAGTCAGCGAGCATCCGGAAAGTCCCAAGACCTGCGACATAGAATTCCGCAACGTCTCATTCAGCTATCCCGGAGCCGGGGTCAAGGCCATCGACGGAATAGACTTTCTCCTGCCGGCAGGAAAAACCTATGCTCTTGTCGGTGCGTCAGGAGGAGGCAAGACGACTATTGCCCGTTTGATTCCGCGATTCTGGGAGGTTGACGAAGGTCAGATCCTGATAGGCGGAGTCGACATAAGGAACATATTGCCGCAGGAACTTATGGATAACATCTCCTTCGTTTTCCAGCAACCACGTCTTTTCAAGACGTCACTGCTGGAGAACATACGGTACGGAAGACCGGACGCCACCGACGAAGAAGTGGGACAAGCCGTGGATGCGGCGCAATGCAGGGAGATAATCGACAGACTTCCTGACGGACTTGACACCAGGATAGGCGCCGAGGGCACCTATCTTTCCGGAGGAGAACAACAGAGGATAGCCCTTGCACGCGCAATACTGAAGAATGCCCCCATAGTCGTGCTGGACGAAGCCACGGCCTTCGCCGATCCGGAGAACGAACATCTCATACAGCAGGCTCTGCACCGGCTTACCAGAGGGAAAACAGTGCTGATGATTGCGCACAGGTTGTCGAGCGTGACGGGAGCAGACCGGATTCTCGTCATAGACAAAGGGAGAATAGCGGAACAGGGCACGCACGACGAACTCATAAAGGAAAACGGAATCTACTCGCAAATGTGGGATGAATACCGCCGCAGCGTAAACTGGACATTAAGAAAAAAGGAGACTGAATATGCTTAAGAAAATACAAAAACGTTTCGCGCTTTCCAGAAAGGGAGCCGAAGATTTCTGCAAGGGGACAGTTTTCACCATCCTGCTCGACCTTGCGCTTATGTTGCCGTTCGTGTTCGTGTTCCTCTTCCTCGACGACTACATACGTCCGGCGCTAAACCCCGGAGCACAACCGGAAAAAGACATCGTGTACTATATAGTGCTTGGTCTGTCATTCATTCTGTTGACTTATCTGGTCGGAGTAAGACAATATAACAGCACCTATACATCCGTATATGATGAGAGCGCGGTAAGAAGAGTATCTCTTGCCGAAAAGTTGCGGAAGCTGCCCATGGCCTTCTTCGGGGAGAAGAACCTCTCAGATCTGACGTCCACCATCATGGACGACTGTACTGATCTGGAGCACACTTTCTCGCATTCTGTCCCCCAGTTATATGCAGCACTCATCAGCATAGGGTTGATCGCCGTCGGAATGTTCTTATGGAACTGGCAGCTCGCGCTGTCTCTGTTCTGGGTAGTCCCGGTAGCCCTGCTGATGGTCCTGCTGTCTAAAAAGACGATGTCACGCAGGAATAAGGAGAACTACCTGAAGAAACGCGCGGTAAGCGAGAAGATTCAGGAAGGGCTGGAAAACATTCAGGAAATCAAGGCGTGCAACAGAGAGCGCGAATATCTTCAGGGTTTATACGCCAAGATCGACACATACGAGAGGGACCAGACCAGAGGAGAACTCCTGCTCGGTGTTCTTGTGAACGGAGCGCAGAGCGTACTGAAGCTCGGGCTCGCAAGCGTCATAATCGTCGGCGCAGCGATGATTTCACAGGAGAACCTTGACCTGTTCACCTGGCTTGTGATACTCACGCTCGGCTCCCGAATATACTCACCGATTGACGAGGTGCTGAACAACCTTGCGGCATTGTTCTATCTCGATGTCCGCATAGACCGTATGAAAGAGATGGAGGCCATGCCCACTCAGGAAGGGACACGGGACTTCCATCCGAAAGACTTCAACATTGAATTCAGGAATGTAAGCTTCTCCTACGAGGATGGGAAGCAAGTGCTCGACAATGTCTCATTCATCGCACGGCAGGGCGAAACCACCGCGCTCGTAGGGCCTTCGGGCAGCGGAAAGAGCACAGCGGCGAAACTCGCAGCGAGATTTTGGGACATAAACGGAGGTGTCATCACCCTTGGCGGCCATGACATCAGCGAGATAGATCCTGAAACTCTGCTGAAATACTACTCGGTGGTATTCCAGGACGTGGTGCTCTTCAACGCGTCCGTGATGGAAAACATCCGCATCGGCCGACGGAACGCAAGCGACGGAGAAGTGCTGCAGGCAGCAAAACTCGCGCAATGTGACGAGTTCGTATCAAAAATGCCCGAAGGCTATAATACCGTGATCGGCGAGAACGGCGACACGCTTTCGGGAGGCGAACGCCAGAGGATATCGATAGCACGAGCCCTGCTCAAGAACGCTCCGATAGTACTGCTGGACGAAGCGACCGCCTCACTGGACGTGGAAAACGAGACCAGAATCCAGGCGGGAATATCTGAACTCGTCAAAGACAAGACCGTTATCGTCATAGCTCACCGCATGCGCACGATAGCCAATACCGACAAAGTCGTCGTCATAGAAAACGGACATGTATCCGAATGCGGTTCGCCAGAGGAACTCAGCAAAACCGGAGGCTGGTTCGCCAGAATGTCCGAGAGACAAATGCAGGGGACGTAGAAATTCAAACGCTTCAGCGCTTCTCCGCCAGCTTCACTTCGTAGAGGCGGGGCCAGTATTTGCCGGTGAGGTAGATCTTGCCGGTGGCGGGGTCGAGGGCGATGCCGTTGAGCACGTCGGTGTCGGGGGTGCGCAGACTGCGGGGCAGCAGGCCGGTGCAATCGACCGAAGCCTCGACGGTGCCGTCGGCGGGATTGATGACGACTATCATGTCGGTGAGGTAGACATTGGCCCAGATTCTGCCGTCTATCCATTCCAGCTCATTGAGATTGCGCAGCGGGCGTCCGTCCATCTTCACGTTCACGCTGCGCTCAAGCTGGAACTCCGGAGTCAGGAAATAAAGACGCGAGGAGCCGTCCGACGCGATCAGCGACTTGCCGTCGGTGGTGAGCCCCCAGCCGTCGCGCGGATAAGAATAGGCCCCCACGTACTCGAGGGTCGCGGCGTCGTAGACGTAGGCCACGCGGTTCGTCCAGGTGAGCACGTAGAGCTTGTCGCCGAGAATCACCGACCCTTCCACGAAATACTTGCTGTTGAAATCCAGTTGACGCTCCACCCTGCCGCTCTCCACGTCCACTATCCTCAGCGAGGACTCGCCGAACTGTCCGGTGCTCTCGTAGAGACGCCCGCCGCTGAAGAACAGCCCCTGGGTGTAGGCTCCCGTGTCGTGAAGATATTCCGCAACCGCCTCCGCCCTGTACTCCTTCACCTTCGCCGAACATCCCGTCCCGGCCGCCAGGAAGAGCGCGGCCGGCAGAAGCAGGCCAAAAATCATCCTTTTCATTTCCATGGACGCGAAGTTACAATTTTATTGTGTATCTTTGCATCCCGTTATGGACACAAAGTATATTTTCGTCACTGGCGGAGTCGCCTCATCACTCGGCAAAGGAATAATCGCCGCATCGCTGGCAAAACTGCTCCAGGCAAGAGGCCTGAGCGTCACCATCCAGAAATTCGACCCCTACATCAACGTCGACCCCGGCACCCTCAACCCCTACGAGCACGGCGAGTGCTACGTGACCGAGGACGGAGCCGAGACCGACCTTGACCTCGGGCATTACGAGCGCTTCCTCGGAGTCCACACCTCCAAGGCCAACAACGTGACCACCGGCAAGATATACTACACCGTCATCACCAAGGAGCGCGAGGGCGCCTACCTCGGCAAGACAGTCCAGATCATCCCCCACATCACCGACGAAATCAAGCGCCGCATGATGCTGCTCGGCAAGAGCGGCAAATACGACGTGATCATCACCGAGATAGGCGGAACCATAGGCGACATGGAGTCGCAGCCCTTCGTGGAGGCCGTTCGCCAGCTCCAGTGGGAGCTCCCCGAGGAGGACTGCATGTCCATACACCTCACGCTCGTGCCCTACCTCAGCGCCGCCAAGGAGCTCAAGACCAAGCCCACCCAGCATTCGGTGCAGATGCTCCAGCAGTCCGGAGTGCAGCCAGACATCATCGTCTGCCGCACCGAGCACCCGCTGACCCCCGAGATACGCAAGAAGATAGCGATGTTCGGCAACGTGAAGCCCGGACACGTGATACAGTCCATCGACGCATGGAGCATCTACCAGGTGCCTCTCAACATGCACGAGGAGCACCTCGACGAGCTCGTGGTGCGCCACCTCCAGATAGACAACTTCGCGCAGCCCGACATGCGCGCATGGAACGCCTTCCTCGAGAAGCTCAAGAAACCCAAGTCCGAAGTGGACATCGCCCTCGTAGGAAAATACGTCGAGCTCCAGGACGCCTACAAGTCCATACTCGAGTCGTTCGTGCATGCCGGCGCGGCCAACGAGTGCAAGGTCAACGTGCACACCGTCCACAGCGAGCACCTCAACGACGACAACGCGGCGGAGCTGCTCGGACGCGCCGACGGCATACTCGTGGCCCCCGGATTCGGCGAGCGCGGCCTCGAAGGCAAGATTTCAGCGACCAAATACGCCAGGGAGCACAACGTGCCTTTCTTCGGAATATGCCTGGGCATGCAGATGTGCGTGGTAGAGTTCGCAAGACATGTGCTTGGCTGGAACGACGCCTGCTCGACTGAGGTCACGTCCAAGACCGAGCATCCCGTGATAGACCTGATGGAGGACCAGAAGTCCACTACCATCAAGGGCGGGACCATGAGGCTCGGAGCCTACGACTGCGAGCTCAAGAAAGGCTCCAGAATCCACGACATCTACGGCAGCAGCCTCATTTCCGAGCGCCACAGACACCGCTACGAGTTCAACTCCGACTTCCTCCCCGAATTCGAGAAGGCCGGCATGGTCGCTTCGGGACGCAACCCCCAGACCGGACTCGTCGAAGTCATGGAAATACCCGCACACCCCTTCTTCGTGGGCGTGCAGTTCCACCCTGAATTCAAGAGCACGCCCGAACACCCGCAGCCCATCTTCACGGCTTTCGTGAAGGCCGCGATGGAGATGCGCAGGTCAAGGAAATCGGAGAAACACGAATAACACCAAATTAATACCTAAAAATCTGTTTCTCGGAATCTCGGTGCGGCTAATCCTGCATCGAGATTTCTTTTAATTCGGCGCGGTAGGCGGTAAGCAGCCGCGACTTGGATATGAAGCCGAGGTACCTGCGGTTCTCGTCGATCACGGGCAGCCTCCACGCTCCGGTCCGGTCGAACTTCTTCATCACCGAATCCATCTTCTCGCCGTAGTAGATGTATTCCGGCGGGGTCTCCATCAGGTTGTAGACATGGAGCTTGTCGTAGAGTTCGGTGTCGAACAGATATTTGCGGGCGGCGGCGAGGTCCACCATGCCCTGGAAACGGCCCTGCGAGTCAATCACCGCCAGCACCGCGGCGTCGGACTGCGAGACCACCCCGACTATGTCCCTGAGAGGCGCGTCGATCTGCACCTTGGGATACTTGTCGCGTATCAGGCTGTTGGTGTTGAGCAGGGTCAGGACCGCCTGGTCGTTGTCGTGGGTCAGCAGGTCGCCGCTCTGGGCGATACGTTTGGTGTAAATAGAGTAGCGCTCGAAGATGCGCACGGTTCCGAACGATACGGTGGCGCAGAGTATCAGGGGAATCAGCAGGCCGTAGCCGCCGGAAATCTCGGCGATCAGGAAGATCGCGGTCATCGGAGACTGCATCACGGCGGCCATCAGGGCGGCCATGCCCACAAGCACGAAGTTCTGCTCCGGCACGTCGGCGCCCAGCAGATTCATGCAGCGGCTCACGACGAAGCCCAGAATCGCACCCGCGAACAGAGTGGGTCCGAAAGTTCCTCCGACTCCGCCTCCCGAATTGGTCAGCGTCATCGTGATTATCTTGAAGAATAGCACCAGCAGGAAGAACAGCGGCACTCCCCAGGCGGAACGCATCATGAAGGACAGGACGGAGCTGCTCTCCACGGCAATCTCCCTGCCTGCCAGCAGGGCGTTCAGCGAATCATAGCCCTGGCCGTAGAGCGGAGGGAACAGGAATATCAGCAGGCCGAGCACCGAAGCGCAGAGCAGCCAGCGCAGATAGGGGCTGCGGATATGGGCGAGCTTGTCTTCGAGCCAGAGGGTGCCGTTGGTGAAATACAGCGAGAAAAGTCCGGCCGCGATGCCGAGCACGATGTAGAAGGGCACGTTGTCGAGCGCGAAGGGCGTGAGGGTGCAGGCGAACACGGGAGTGGCCCCGCGGAAAATGCAGGACACCATGGTCGCGGAAATCGTGGAGATGAGCAGCGGCAGCATCGAGTTCATCGACACGTTGAAGAGCAGGATCTCCATCGTGAACAGCACTCCGGCCAGCGGAGCCTTGAAGATGCCGGCGATGGCACCTGCCGCGCCGCAGCCCAGGAGTATGGTTATGTTGCGGTACGACAGCCCGCAGACCCTTCCTATGTTGGAGCCTATGGCGGCGCCGGTGTAGACTATGGGCGCCTCCGCTCCCACCGAACCGCCGAAGCCGATGGTGAACGACGACGTGACCACCGACGACCACATGTTGTGGGGTCGTATCTTGGACTCGTTGCGGGACACCGCGAGCAGCACCTTGGTCACTCCGTGGCCTATGTTGTCCCTGACCACGTATCTGACGAGGAGCAGAGAGATGAGCATTCCGACGCCGGGAAGCACCAGGAAGCGCCAGCCTTCGCCGGGCACTCCGGTGCGTCCGCCTATCAGAAAATGGCTTATCTGCTCGATGGCGCCGTCAAGAACGACAGCGGCGCACCCGGAGAGTACGCCGATTATGAAACTGAGCAGCAGGAGCCTGCTGTGTTCTGATATTCTGTATAGAGGATTAATCAGCCGCATCCTGAGGTTCGTCGTCCGCCCCGTACTGGGAGATGTTGTCGTCGGGCAGGGTTCCGCCGTCATCTCCTCCGACGGCAGCGCTTCCGGCCACCTGTTCATTCTCGGCATCCTCCTCCCCTTCAAGCCAGCGCTCGATGTCGTCGGCGTCGTCGATCTTCACCTTGATCTTCACGAGGTAGATCGCGTCGGGCACCTCTATCATCACTGCATAGAAGGGAGTGCCGTCGGGCTTGGTGTATTTGACGATGTCGGGAAGATAGTCGTTGAATCCCTTGGGATATTTCTCCGCAAATGCCTCGGCGAGTTCCCGGGACATGTTCTCATAGCTTACGATGTGACGCTTTTTGTTATCAGCTGCCATATATCTCTTGAATTTTCGACTGCAATAATAGTATTATTTTTTTTGAAAAAAAACCGCCTTCTGCGCTTTTTTTCTCTCAGGATTTCTTTCCACGAACACCGGCTTCATCGTGCGCGGGTCGAGCCCGGTGCAGAACATCACGGAGGAGGTGGTCATGGGTGTTGGCATGAAGTCCTGCACCTGGTCCATCCAAATACCTCTCAAACAAGGATTTGCACGCAATTTGAGCATGTCCTGCATCGTGCATCCGGGGTGGGAGGAGATGAAATAGGGCACCAGTTCGGTGTGGGTGCCGTTCTCCCGGTTGATCTTGTCGAATTCGCGGCGCAGGCGCTCGAAAAGGCGGAACGATGGCTTGGCCATGTAGGCGAGGACCTTGTCCTCAGTGTGCTCGGGGGCGACCTTGAGCCTTCCGGAAGTATGGCGGAGCATCAGCTCCCGGAGATATTCCCTGCCGCTGGAGTCGAGGAAGCCGTTCTCGTCGAGGAAGAGGTCGTAGCGTATGCCGCTGCCTATGTAGGAATGGCGCACTCCTTTGACGGCGTCCACCCTGCGGTAGAGTCCGAGCAGGCGCTCATGGCTTACGTCCATGTTGGGACAGCGCGAAGGGTGCAGGCAGGACTTGCGGCGGCATCTTGCGCAGAGTTCGGGATTCTTCCCGCGCAGGCCGTACATGTTGGCGGTGGGGGCTCCGAGGTCGGAGATATTTCCCCTGAACTCGGGCATGGCGGCCAGTTTCCTGACTTCCTCCACTATCGAGTCTTCGGAGCGCGACTGTATGAACTTGCCCTGGTGGGCGGCGATAGTGCAGAAGTTGCAGCCTCCGAAGCAGCCCCGGTGGGTGATTATCGAGTCCCTGATCATGTCGTAGGCGGGGATGCGCCTGCCCTTGTAGCGCGGATGCGGGCGCTTGGTGAACGGAAGGTCCCAGTAGGAATCCATCTCCTCCGTGGTTGCCGGAGGATAGGGAGGGTTCACCTGGACGTAGCCGTCGCCCACGGGCTCCACTATGACCTGCGGGTGCAGCATGTTGGCGTGGGTCTCGATGTTGTGGAAGTTCTCGGCGAAGGCCTTCGCGTCGCGGCAGCAGGTCTCGTAGGAATGGAGGACCAGGGCGTTTTCGACCCGGCAGCGCCCGCTGCGCAGGAAGGCGAGCTGGGGAATCTGCTCTATCTGCCTGAGATTGCGGCCAGCCTCTATGGCCCGCGTGAGTTCGAGCATGGGCTTCTCCCCCATGCCGTAGCAGAGCCAGTCGGCCCCGCTGTCGACCAGTATCGAGGGAAATATCCTGTCGTCCCAGTAGTCATAGTGGCTGAGGCGGCGCAGCGAAGCCTCGACTCCTCCGATCACGACGGGCACATCGGGCCACAGCTGCTTGAGAATCTTCGAATACACGGTCACGGCCCTGTCGGGGCGCTGTCCGGTGCGTCCTTCGGGCGTGTAGGCGTCGTCGTGGCGCAGGCGGCGGGCGGCAGTGTAGTGGTTGACCATGGAGTCCATCGCCCCGGCGTTGACGCCGAAATAGAGCCTCGGGGCGCCGAGCTTGCGGAAATCCCTGAGGTCGTCGCGCCAGTTGGGCTGGGGTACGACGGCCACCCGGTAGCCGTGCTTCTGGAGCCAGCGGGCTATGCATGCCGTGCCGAAACTCGGATGGTCCACGAACGCGTCTCCGGTAAAGAGAATCACGTCGACGTAGTCCCATCCGAGCTTCTCGACTTCCTTGACGGAAGTGGGTATGTCACATTCTGTCAGGCAGTTCAATTCCGAGTATCTTCATTGCCCTGCGGAGCACCGCGGCGAGGGTGGAGATCAGCACGAGGCGCATCTCCAGCAGTTTCCTGTCGGGCTCGCGGAGTATCATGGTGTCGTGGTAATACTGGTTGAACTCCTTGGAGAGCTCGTAGCAGTAGTTGGCTATGAGCGCCGGCGACAGGGCGTCGGCAGCCTCGGCCACCTTCTGGGGATAGGCCGAAATCAGCTTCACAAGACGCACCTCCTTGGGACTCAGCGAGGCGTCCGCCTCAAGCCTGGCAGCAACGCCCAGTTCCGCGGCCTTGCGCAGGATCGACATGATGCGGGCGTGGGTGTACTGGATGAAGGGGCCGGTGTTGCCGTTGAAGTCGATGGATTCCTTGGGGTTGAAGAGCATCTTCTTCTTGGGGTCGACCTTGAGTATGAAATACTTGAGGGCGCCGAGGCCTATGGTGTGGTAGAGTCTGTCCTTCTCGGCCTCAGGCAGTTCGGCGAGCTTTCCGCTCTCGTCGGAAGTAGCCTTCGCCTCCTCGTACATCTTCTCTATAAGGTCGTCGGCGTCAACTACGGTGCCCTCGCGGGACTTCATCTTGCCCTCGGGGAGTTCGACCATGCCGTAGGAGAGGTGGTATATCTGGTCCGCCCAGCTGAATCCGAGCTTGGAGAGTATGAGCTTCAGCACCTGGAAGTGGTAGTTCTGCTCGTCGCCGACCACGTAGATATGGGAGTCGAGGCTGTATTCCTCGAACCTCTTCTCCGCGGTGCCGAGGTCCTGGGTGATGTATACCGAGGTGCCGTCGGAACGCAGCAGCAGCTTGCGGTCGAGGCCGTCGGCGGTGAGGTCGCACCATACGGAGCCGTCGGGGTCGCGCTGGAACACGCCCATGTCGAGGCCGCGCTGCACCAGCTCCTTGCCGAGCAGGTAGGTGTCGTGCTCATAATATGTCTTGTCGAACGAGATGCCGAGCGCCTTGTAGGTCTGCTCGAAGCCGTCGAACACCCATGAGTTCATCTTCTCCCAGAGAGCGCGCACCTCTGGGTCGCCCTCCTCCCACTTCACGAGCATCTCGTGAACCTTGTCGATGACCGACGGGTCCTCCTTCTCCATCCTTGCGTACTCCACATAGCAGTCGCCCACGAGATGGTCGCCCTTCTTGCCCGTGCTCTCGGGTGTCGCGCCGTCGAAGCGCTGCTGCCATGCGTACATGGACTTGCAGATATGCACTCCCCTGTCGTTGACCAGGGTCACCTTGATCACCTCGTTGCCGGCCGCCTTGAGCAGGTCGGACACGGAGGAGCCGAGCAGGTTGTTGCGCACATGGCCGAGGTGGAGGGGCTTGTTGGTGTTGGGTGAGGAGAACTCCACCATTATCCTGCGCCCCGTGGAGGGAAGCTGTCCGAATTCAGGGTCGGAAGACGCGACCGCGAGCTGCTCCTGCCAGTATGCTCCGGAGAGCGAAAGGTTGAGGAAGCCCTTGACGGAATTGTAGGCCGACACTTCGGCGCAGTTGGCGAGAAGCCACTCGCCCAATGCGTTGCCGGTGGCGTCGGGAGCCTGACGGGATATCTTCAGCAAGGGGAAGACCACGAGGGTGTAGTCCCCTTCGAACTCCTTGCGGGTGGGCTGTACCTGAAGCGAGCCGGCGGGTACGTCGGCTCCGTAGACTGCCTTGACGGCCTCTGAGGCCTTCGCGGCGAGAAGTTGCTCCGCAGTCATCAGCCGAGGTAGGTTTTAAGAAGTTTGCTTGCAGCGGGCTTCTTGAGCTTGCGTATGGCCTTTTCCTTGATCTGGCGGACCCTCTCGCGGGTGAGGTCAAGCCTCTCGCCTATCTCCTCGAGGGTCATCTCCTGGCAGCCGATTCCGAAGAACGACTTGATGATCTCGCGCTCGCGGGGCGTCAGGATCTGCAGCGCCCTCTCGATCTCGGTGCTCAGGGATTCGTTGGTCAGGCCGCGGTCGGCGCTGGGCGAATCCTCGTTGGGCAGCACGTCGAGCAGGCTGTTGTCCTCGCCCTCGACGAAGGGGGCGTCGACGCTCACGTGGCGTCCGGAAACCCTGAGGGTGTCGGCGATCTTGTCCTTGGGTATGTCTATCATCTCGGCGAGCTCGTCGGTCGACGGCTGGCGCTCGTTCTCCTGCTCGAACTTGCCGAGGGCCTTGTTGATCTTGTTGAGCGAGCCGACCTGGTTCAGAGGCAGCCTGACGATGCGGCTCTGCTCGGCGAGGGCCTGGAGTATCGACTGGCGTATCCACCACACGGCGTAGGAGATGAACTTGAAGCCGCGGGTCTCGTCGAACTTCTCGGCGGCCTTGATCAGTCCGAGGTTACCTTCGTTGATCAGGTCGGGGAGGCTGAGGCCCTGGTTCTGGTATTGCTTGGCCACTGAGACCACGAAGCGCAGGTTGGCGCGGGTGAGTTTCTCGAGGGCCTCCTGGTCGCCCTTGCGTATGCGCTGGGCCAGTTCGACTTCTTCTTCGGGGGAAACCAACTCTTCGCGGCCTATTTCCTGGAGATATTTGTCGAGGGAGGCGCTTTCGCGGTTGGTGATCGACTTGGTAATCTTAAGCTGTCTCATGTTTTAGACTCGTCTTTTCTGAAAACTTTCGTACATATATACGGCCCTCTTTTTAAAAAGTTTCATTTTTCTGAAACTTTTGCAAGCGGGCGGACTCTGCCACGAGAGGCTAGCCGCCCGCTCACAGCCGCGGAGACCGCATCAGCGGTGCAGCGGAGTGTCAGGGAGATTTGCCACGCAAATCGAACCAACGAAGCTGCCAACCGGAATGAAATGGAGGTTGAGCGTCATTGAAGTTTTGCTTGCTTGCGAAGCAAGCGCAGCGGAACCTCTCGTGGCAGAGTCCGCCCGCTTGCAAATAAACGCGAAAACAAGAAAACTACAAAAAACCGGCGGCACCCGTAGATGCCGCCGGAAAACCAAATATCAAAAAGTCTGCTTGAAGTGTGGCAGCTTGTCAAGCCGAAGCAAATCAGTCATCCTTTCCGAAGCCGAAGTAGCCGGGATGGCCGCTCGCGGTGACGCCCTCGATGAAGATGGAGCGCTTGCTCTTCTTCGCGATGTCAATCACGTCCTGAGGCTTGCTGACCTTCTGGTCGTTGACGTAGAGGATGATGAATCCGTCCACTCCGCCGGCCTTGGCCAGCCTTCCGTTACCGGCATCCACAATCTCCACGCCCTTGTCGGCCGGAGCGAGCTTGGCGCCGTAGAACATCACCGTTCCGTCCTCCTCGACGCTGCCGACCTCGTCATTGCCCTCCTGGAAGGTCACCTTGAGCTTGTGCTCCTTGCCGTCACGGATCACGGTGAGCGTGGCGGAGTCGCCAGGATAGAAGCTGTTCACCTTCTCCTGAACTCCTGAAGGCGACTTGATCGGGGTGGAATCCACGGCAACCAGCACGTCGCCCTCCTTGATACCGGCCTTCTGCGCGGCGCTGCCGGGAAGGACTTCATGGATGAGCGCACCGTCGAGCGACGAGAGCTTCATGTCCTTGGCGGTCTTCTCGTCGAGCGGGAGCATAGTGACGCCGAGAGTGGCGCGTTTCACTGAGCCGAAGTCGATCAGGTCGGAAACCACCTTCTTCACGATATTGGAAGGAACCGCGAACGAGTAGCCGGTATAGGAGCCGGTGGTGGAGACGATGGCGGTGTTGATGCCCACCAGCTCGCCGGTCTTGGTGACCAGGGCTCCGCCGGAGTTGCCGGGGTTCACGGCCGCGTCGGTCTGTATGAAGGATTCGATCTTGAATTCACCGTTGTAGTTGGGCATCGAGCGGCCCTTGGCGCTCACGATGCCGGCGGTGATGGTCGAGCGGAGCTCCGCCCCGAGAGGGCTTCCGATCGCGAGCACCCACTCGCCGAGGCGCAGCTTGTCGGAATCGGCGAACTGCAGCACGGGCAGGTCCTTCTCGTCGATCTTGATCAGGGCCACGTCGGTCGCGGGGTCGGTGCCCACCACGGTGGCGTCGTAGGTCTTGTTGTTGTTGAGGGTCACCGTGACCTCGGTGGCGTTGGCCACCACGTGGTTGTTGGTCACGATGTAGCCGTCGGAGCGGATGATGACGCCGGAGCCGCTGCCCTCGCGCACGTTTTCGCGGGGCTGCTGCCCCTCATCGCCGAAGAAGAAGCGGAAGAAGGGGTCGATATAGTACTGCCTCTCCTGTGATTTCATTTTCACCTGCACGTAGACGACGGCGTCGACCGCATGTTCAGCGGCGTATGTGAAGTCGGGGTAGTCAGACATTGACAGATTGACAGTCCTGACCATCTTGGCGTCGGGGCTGTAGGCAACCTGGACTCCATTTTCGGCGGGGTTCACGGTCTTCACTATGCCGAAAGCCGTCAGTCCGCTGACAAGAATGGAGATGATTACGAGCAATATTCCTTTTTTCATATTTTAAAGTTTAACAATTTTCCGGAAGCCTTACGGGTCAAAATACATGCCAAACCCGAAAGCGCCCCGGATTTTGCTAAAAATAATTTTAAGCCGTATCTTTAGAGGAATTTTGATTACTTTTGTGTAAACTATAACTGACAGACGATGGAATTCAACGTATCAAGCGCCGACCTGCTGAAAGGCCTGACCGATGTCTCCAAGGCCATCCCGGCCAAGACCACACTCCCCATACTCGAGAACTTCCTTTTCGCGCTCGACGGCGGAAGGCTCCAGATAACCGCCTCCGACCAGGAACTCACCCTGCGCACCTCGATAGAAGTCCAGAATCCGGGAGACAACGACAGCATCGCAGTGCCTTCACGCCAGATGATAGAGCTGCTGAAGACCCTTCCCGACCAGCCCGTCACCATAAAGACGACAGGAGAGGGCTCATTCGAGTGCATCTGGGCCAACGGAAATTCCACTCTGCCCTACTTCCCCGCCGCCGACTACCCCGAAATCAAGGGAGCGGGCGAAGACGCCGCCAGGGCCTCGTTCCCCGCGTCCGTCCTCTCCGAAGGCATAGGCTACACCGTCTACGCGACGGCCGACGAGGAGATGCGCCCCGTGATGAACGGAATACTCTTCGACATGGAGCCCGGCACCACCACCATGGTGGCCACTGACGCCCAGAAGCTCATCGCCTACACCACCCGCGAGGCGAAAGTCGACGAGAAATCCTCGTTCATCCTCCACAAGAAGGCCGCCGTGGTGCTCCGCGCCGCAATCGACAAAAGAGATGACGAGGTCTCAGTGGTCTTCGACTCCAACATGGTCGAGTTCCGCTTCGGCGACGGCATCATGATATGCCGCCTTATCGTCGGCAAGTTCCCCGACTACCGCAGGGTCATCCCCCAGAACAACTCCAACATACTCAAGATAGACAGGCTCCAGCTCCTCAACGCCGTGCGCCGCGTGTCGGTCTGCGCCAACAGGGCCTCGAACCACATAAAGTTCGAACTCCGCCCCGGACAGCTCGAAATCACCGCGCAGGACCTCGGATTCGCCCTGGCCGCATACGAGAAGATAGCCTGCGAATACAACGGCGACGAGCTCGGCATAGGCTTCAAGTCACCCCACATCCTCGACATGCTGGGCAACATGGAGAGCGCGACCGTGGTCATGAAATTCGCCGACGCCCGCCGCGCCGCCCTGATCGTACCCTCCGAGGAGGAGGACGAAAGCGGCAAGATCTGCGGCATACTCATGCCCATAATGATATCATAAGGCGTACGTCATGCAGCTCGAACTAACGCGCCCCCTGCTCTTCTTCGACATCGAGAGCACAGGACTCAACATCTCCGTCGACGGAATCATCGAACTCAGCTTCGTGAAGGTGTTCCCGGGAGGCGAAAGCCGCGTCAAGACCTGGAAGATCAAGCCCTGGGACTACGAAAACCGGCGCCAGCGCCCCATCAACCCGGAGGCCTCCAAGGTCAACGGAATCACCGACGACATGGTGAAGGACTGCCCCACCTTCTATGAGGTGGCCGACGAAGTAGCCGAATGGCTCAGGGACTGCGACCTGGCGGGATTCAACTCGTCCAAGTTCGACCTCCCGATGCTCGCGGAGGAGTTCGAGAGGGTAAGACTCGCCGGCAAGGACCTCGGGGTCGACCTCCACTCCCCCCTGATGGTCGACGTCCAGAACATCTACCATATGATGGAGCCCCGCAACCTGAAGGCGGCCTACCGCTTCTACTGCGGCGGCGACTTCGACAACGCCCACACGGCCGAAGCCGACACCGTGGCCACCTACGAGGTGCTCAAGGCCCAGCTCGACCGCTATGCGGAACTCAAGAACGACGTCAAGTTCCTCTCCTCGTTCTCCAACATCAGGAAGAACGTCGACTTCAGCGGCTACCTGGTCTACGACAAGGACGGAGAGCCGACGGTCAACTTCGGAAAGCACAAGGGCAAGAAGCTCAGAGACGTATTCAACACCGAACCCTCCTACTTCGCCTGGGTGCTCCAGGGCAACTTCCCCCTCGACACCAAGGCCCAGTTCTCCAGGCTCATGGAGCAGTACAAGCTGGAGAACCTGAAGGAGAAATTCAACACCAGGAGATGAACATTGTCGTGCTGAACGCTGCCGGCCACACCGTGGTCAGACCGGACACGACTCTCAAGAAGAGCAGTGACGACTTCTATGCGCCCGATTTCATCAGCAGGGTCAGCTGGAGTCCCGTGCTGTTCGCAAGAATCAGCAAACCAGGCAAGTACATAGCCGCGAAGTTCGCCTCGCGCCACTATGACTGCATAAACTACGGAATGCTCCTCTATCCCGAGGACTTCATCGACGGAGGCGAGGACGGCTACGCCCGCGCCTGCTGTTTCGACCACACCTCCTTCCTCCCGTCCCCGATGTACAACCCCGTGACTCTCGGAAGGGAGGGCAACAGGGCGGAACTGCGCAGAAACGGGCAGCTCCTGTTCAGCACCCCGTTCGCCCAGGCCGCCACCGTGGAGGACCTCCTTCAGGAAGTCTCCAGATACTGCTACCTGCGTACCGGAGACCTCGTATGCCTGGAGCTGCAGCCCAGGGATGAGCTGTGCAGGCGCGACGGTGACCCCTGCCGCATCGAAGGCAGCTGCTGCGGCAACTGGCTCATGGATTTCAAGATCATCTTTTAAGCGCACGACATGCGGATAGTTCCGCCCATATTCACCTGGAACAAGGGTATACTGAAACTCAGCGCCAGAGGGAGCCGGATCACCCAGAAACCCTGGCTGCTGGGAGTCATCCTGCTGGTGTGCGTGGTAACAGCGATGCTGCTCGCCAACATTCCGCAGACCAGCCACGCCTATCACGAAATCCTCAAGACCAACATACAGCTGCACATCTTCACCGCCGGCGGCACCGACATCCTGTTCCCCAGCGGCATGACAGTGGAGAAGTTCATCAACGACATCCTGATGGTCCTGTTCTTCTTCGTGGTCGGCCTGGAAATCAAGCGCGAGTTCGCGTCCGGGGCCCTGTCATCGCCGAAAAAGGCCATGCTGCCGGTAGTGGCGGCATTCGGCGGGGTGCTGGTGCCGGCGCTGATCTACATAGCCATCAACCACGGCACCGCAGCCTCCAGCGGCTGGGGCATACCCACGGCCACCGACATCGCCTTCGCGGTGTGCATCATATCGATGCTGGGCGACAGGGTGCCGCTGTCGCTGAAGGTCTTCCTCACGGCGCTGGCCGTGACCGACGACCTGATAGCGATACTCGTGGTGATACTTTTCTACGGAGGAGGAGTGAGGCTCGGGCTCATGGCTGTCTCGCTGGCCGTGATCGCCTTCGTGTTCATGATGCGGAAGCTCGGCGAGAAGCGCATGTTCCCCTACATGCTCTGCACCCTGATCGTCTGGATCCTCTTCTACTACAGCGGCATACACGCCACGATGTCGGGCGTCGTGATGGCCTTCCTGATACCTTCGGCGCCGCTCTACAACAAATCTCAGTACTACCACAAACGCAACCGGCTCATCGCCCGGCTCGACCAGCTCGGAACGCTCAGCGACGAGCCTTTCCCGAACACCTCGCAGCGCCGCTGCCTGCGCAAGCTCGAAGCCGTGGCGCACGGGTCAATGGACATGAGCTACCGCATAGAGCACACGCTGACCCCCTGGGTCAACTTCGTGGTGGTGCCGCTCTTCGCCCTCGCCAACGCCGGAGTCACGATTTCCGACATCTCGCTCCTGAACGTGTTCCGCTTCGACGCCGCGCTCGGCAGCGTCTCCATGGGCGTGTTCTTCGGCCTGCTGCTCGGAAAGCCCATAGGCATAACCCTGTTCAGCTGGCTCGCCGTCAGGCTGAAAATCGGCGCGATGCCCGAGAAGAGCGGCTGGGGCATGCTCGCGGCCGTCGCCTGCCTCGGCGGCATAGGCTTCACGATGTCCATCTTCATCGACACTCTCTCCTTCGGCGACCAGAGCGAGGCGGTGATGCTCGCCCTCAGGGACGCCGGCAAGATAGCTGTACTGACCGCCTCGGTGTGCGCAGGCCTGCTGGGCTCGCTGCTGATCTTCATCTGCGGAAAGAGGAGGAAGAAGGAATGATATATTGCCGCTTCGGATATTTTTAGTATCTTTGCATCCCCAAGCCACTTTAGCTCAGTCGGTAGAGCAGCGCATTCGTAACGCGCAGGTCGCGAGTTCGAGCCTCGTGAGTGGCTCCAGAAGATTTCACCGGTTCCGTCTCAACGCCGAAACCGGCTTTTTTGTGCCCTGCGCGTGGCGAGTGGCGAAATTTGTGGCGAAATTTGTGGCGAACGCAGCGGTGCAGAAGCGTAAGGCGTTCGCTCGAAAGAATCGAATTTGCTATCTTTGACAGAATTTTTGATTCAACTAAAACCTATCTATGCAAAGAATAGCAATCACCGGAATGGGCGCCATGACTCCGATCGGAAAGAGCGTCACGGAATTCTGGCAGAACCTCACCGCCGGCGTGTCCGGAATCGGCAGGCTCGACCGTTTCCACAACGACGACATACCCGTGAAGGTCGCCGCCCTCATACGAGATTTCAACCCCGAACTCCATATGCCCAAGAGGCTCGCCAGAGACTCCTCCCTGTTCTCGCAGTACGCGTTTGCGGCAGCGAGGGAGGCGCTCGGACAGAGCGGTATCGACCCTGCGGCGGAAGCCGGAAGGACAGGCATCACCATGGGCACCTCGATGAGCGGAGTGGTGGACATCGCCGCCACCCAGGACGAGATGACCCGCAGCGGCGAGAGCAAGGTCAGCCCGCGCTTCGTGCCCAAGATACTCGGCAACATCGCCGCCGCCCAGATCGCGATTGAATACGGGCTGAGAGGTCCCAGCATGACCGTCAGCACCGCATGCTCGTCGGGAGGCGACGCGATCAAGCTCGCGATGATGCTCCTGCAGGCCGGAGAGGCCGACGTCATGCTCGCGGTCGGAGCCGAGAGCATCATCTGCCCTATGGTGACCTCGTCGCTCTCGATGGCCAAGGCCCTGAGCCGCGAAGAGAGCCCCGAACTCGCCTGCTGCCCCTTCGACAGCAGACGCAACGGTTTCGTGATGGGCGAAGGCGGCGGAGCCCTCGTGCTCGAGACCGAAGAGCACGCGAAGGCGAGAGGAGCCGCGATCCTCGGCTACGTGCTGGCCGCGGCCAACAACAACGACGCCTACCATGTCACCTCCCCCGCCTCCGACGGCCACGGCGCCAAGGCCTGCATGCGCGACGCGCTCCGCATGGCAGGGATGAAGCCTTCTGAAATCGGATACATCAACGCACACGGCACCTCCACTCCCGTCGGCGACAGCATCGAGATAGGAGCGATCAGAGAGGTGTTCGACGGCTGCACCCCCGCAGTCAGCTCCACCAAGGCCGCGACCGGCCACATGATGGGTGCCGGCGGCATCACGGAGGTGATAAGCTGCGTGCTCGCCTGCAGGGAGGGGATTCTTCCCGCGACCCTCCACAGTTCCGAGATCGACCCTGCATGCGGCGGAGTCGACATCATCACGGGAAGTTCCAGAAAGAGCGGCATACGCGCCGCGATGTCCAACGCATTCGGATTCGGCGGACAGAACTCCAGCATCATAGTCAGCGCAGAATAACCATGGACCGCAAAGAAATATTCAAGAACAATTTCGAAAGCAGCTTCACCTGGATAGAAGGATTCATGCGCAACGTGCGCCGCTACGGCGACCAGACTGCGCTGTCCTGCCCTCCCGGCGGGCTGAAATACAGCTACCGCGAACTCAACTCCGAGGTCAACCGCCTCGCCTGCGCCCTGCAGGACAAGGGGGTGCGCAAGGGCGACGTCGTGATGTACATGCTCCACAACAGCGTGCAGTTCGTGCTCTGCTACATCGCCCCGCAGAAGTTGGGAGCGGTGAACTGCCCCGTGAACTACTACCTCTCCGCAGGCGAGCTGGCGCTGAACATCGAGGATTCGCGCCCCAAGGTTTTCGTCTACGAGAGCAACTTCGCCGACACCGTGGAAGCCGCCCTCAGACTAAGCTCCTTCCGCCCGGAGGTCATACTCGCCACCGGCGGCTCCGCTCCCGAGGGACACACGGACTTCAACGATTTCCTGAGCCGAGGTTCGGACAGGGAGCCCGTCCCCGACGAACAGCTGAACATCTACGACGAGTGCACGAGGCTCTACACCTCCGGCACCACCAGCAGGCCCAAGGGAGTGCCCCTCTACTCCATCAACGAGGTGCTATCCGCCCACGACGTGATAATGCACTTCCCCATGACCCACGGCGACAAGACCATGAACATGACTCCGTGGTTCCACCGCGGAGGCCTGCATTCCGGCGGCCCCTGCCCCACCCTCTACGTCGGAGGCGAGGTGGTCGTGATGCGCGAGTTCAACGCCGGCCTCACACTGCAGTACACTCAAGACTATGGCATAAACTTCCTCATCGGCGTGCCGGCGGTCCTGAATCTGCTCTGCCGCGTGCAGGAGCAGAACGGGGCCGACCTGAGCAGCCTCAAGGGCATCGTGACGATGGGCGCTCCCCTCGACAAGGAGAGCTGCATACGCTTCATGCAGGTGCTCACCCCGAAGATATTCAACGGCTACGGCACGACCGAGACCTTCTGGAACACCTTCCTGAGACCGGCCGACCTTCCCGAGCATGCCGGAAGCTGCGGGCGCGCATGCACCGACGACGACGTGAGGGTGGTCAAGGTCCACCCCGACCGCTTCGCCGAACCTGACGAGACGGTGAAGAAGGACAACGCCGAGATAGGCGAGGTCATCATAGCCTCCCCGGCCAAGTCCGGAATGCACTACATGGGCAACGACGAACTGACGGGCCAGCGCTTCCACAATGGATTCTTCTATACCGGCGACCTTGCCGTATGGGACAAGGACTCTTACGTGACCATCGTGACCAGGAAGGACGACATGATAGTGTCGTCGGGCGAGAACATCTACCCCGCCCAGGTGGAGAACGTGCTGATGGAACATCCCGACGTGGCGGAGGCCTGCGTGGTAGGGCTTCCCGACAAGCTCCGGGACCAGGTGACAGTGGCTTACGTGGTGAGCAAGAACAGCAGCCTGACCGTCAAGGATCTGGTGCACTTCGTGAACAACCACCAGATGCTCGCAGCCTACAAGAGGCCCAAGTTCTACCGCATCTGCGACAGTCTCCCCCACACCCCGACCGGCAAGCTACAGCGCGCCGTAGTCCGCGAGCAGGCGCTGCAGGATTTCGCGATGGGGCTGCTGCACAGATAAATTTCCTGGCTCTTCTGCCGCAGGCTGGCGGTATTTGTTGCAGGCTGGCACTTCTGGTATAGCCGGAACTTGCCGCTGCCTGACGGCTGCCGGGGCGGAGAGGTTCCGCTTCGCTTCATCGATGCTGCGCATCGTCCGCTCACAGCCGCGGACGGCTGGCCTCTCCGCTTCCCGGCACCGCAGGCTGCGGCACAGATGCCGCATCTTGTGCCGTTCTGCCGTTCAGGCGCGGTATCTGCGGAAGGCCACGCAGGCGTTGTGCCCGCCGAAGCCGAAGGAGTTCGAGATGCCGAGGGTGAGTCCGGCCTTCACAGCCTCGCAGGGAGTATAGTCCAGGTCGCACTCGGGGTCCGGAACCGTAAGGTTGATCGTAGGCGTGACAACCCCCTCGCTAAGGGACATCACCGTGGCTATGGCCTCGGCGGCTCCGGCAGCTCCGAACATGTGTCCGGTCATCGACTTTATCGAAGTGACGTGGGCGCGGTACGCCGCATCGCCGAGAGCCAGCTTGCAGGCCAGGGTCTCCGCGCTGTCGTTGAGTTTCGTACCGGTGCCGTGGGCGTTGATGTAAAGCGTGTCCTTGGCAGGGTCGTAGCCCGCTTCGCGCAGGGCGTCGGCGATGCTTCTCGACTGGGTGGTGCCGTCGGGGCGCGGGGCTGTCGAATGGTAGGCGTCGCAGGTGTTGCCGTAACCCACCATTTCGCCGTAGATCTCCGCTCCGCGCGCGAGCGCGTGCTCCAGTTCCTCGAGAACCAGCACCGCGGCTCCGTCGCCCATCACGAATCCCTTGCGGTCGGCGCTGAAGGGCAGCGAGGCGTAGTTCGGGTCCTCGGCGCGGGAGAGCGCCTTGGCGTTGGCGAAGCCGGCGATTCCGAGCGGGGTGGTCATGTGCTCGCAGCCTCCGGCGATCACGGCGTCGGCATAGCCGTGGCGTATCGCCCTGAAGGCCTCTCCGAGCGCATTGGTGGAGGTGGCGCAGGCGGTCACGACGTCGATGCAGGGGCCTTCGGCGCCGAAGCGTATGGCGATCTGGCCGGCGGCCATATTGGAGATGATCGTGGGCACCATCAGGGGTGACACCCAGCGTCCGGTGGGGTCCTCAATCATCTTGGCTGTCTCGCGGTACTGCGTTTCGAAACCTCCCACGCCGGAACCCACGTAGACGCCGAGGCGGAAGGGGTCTATGTTGGCGTCGTCGCCGGCGGTGCGCAGTCCGGACTGGGCCATCGCCTGCACCGCCGCAGCCATTCCGTACTGCACGAACTTGTCCTGCTTGCGCAGGAAGGCCTTGTCCATGCCGTACTCTTCGCCGTTGAAGTTCCTGACCATACCGGCTATCCTGACGGGAAGTCCGTCGGTCGGGAAGTCGGTGATGGGGGCTATTCCGCAGACGCCGCGGACGAGGGAATCCCAGAAGGTCCTGACGTCGTTGCCCACGGGCGAGATGACGCCCATGCCGGTTATGACTACTCTGTGCTGCATATCGTTATCTGGCTATAAGTTCAGGAGCCGCCGAAAGCAGTCTTTCGGCTCCGCCCATTATGTCTTCCACTATCTGCGCCACTGTCTCGCGCTTCGTTATCATGCCCGCGACCTCCCCCGCGAGGAAACTTCCTCCGGCGTTGTCGCCGTCGAACACGGCTTTGCGCAGGGAGCCGGTGCCGAACTTGAGGACTTCCTCCTTAGGCACTTCGGGGTCGTATTCCATCTTGAAGAATTTCTTGGAGAAGGGGGTCTTGAGGCAGCGGACCGCGTCGCCCATCGACTTGCCCGTCACCATCGTGGAGACGTCGGAGGCCTTGATGAGCTTCTCCTTGTAGTTGTCGTGGATGTGGCATTCGTCGGCCATCAGGAATCGTGTTCCGACCTGGACTCCGCAGGCCCCGAGCATGAAGGCGGCTGCGGCTCCGCGACCGTCGAAGATTCCGCCGGCGGCGAGCACGGGGATGTCGAGCGCGTCGACTATCTGGGGCACGAGAGCCATCGTGTGGTTGTCGCCGACGTGTCCTCCGGATTCGGCGCCTTCGGCAACGACTGCGTCGGCCCCGCACTCCTGCATCTTGAGCGCGTAGGCCACTGATGCGACCACCGGGATGACCTTGATGCCGGCGGCCTTCCAGGCAGGCATGTAGACCGCGGGGGAACCGGCTCCGGTCGTGAGGATCTTCACGCCTTCTTCGATGACCATATCGGCGATCTCGGCGGCATTGGGCGCCTGGAGCATGATGTTCACGCCGAAGGGCTTGTCGGTGAATTCGCGGCATTTGCGGATTTCGTCACGCACTGCTTCGGTGCCGAAGTTTATTGATGAGATGAGGCCTAGGCCGCCGGCTTCGGAGACTGCGGCGGCGAGGCGCGCGTCGGCGATCCATGCCATGCCGCCCTGGAACAGGGGGTGGCGGATGCCGAGCATTTCGCAGATTTTGCTCTTAATCATAGATATTATCGGTTTCAGTACAGCGTCCGGACGGCCTTATGCTCCGCCTCCGCCGTACATTCTGCAAAATTACCCCAAATTTTACTTTCGTCAAAATATACGTTGTCCGGCCTGCCGCGGCCGAAGGGGAGCTACGGCGACGGCAGCCTGGCAGCATATTGTAAATCTGGCTGAATGGAGCAATCTGGCAAAATAGGGAGACAGCCGCGGCGGGATAGGCAGCTGATTGCAAATCTGGCAGTACAGCGAACGGCGGATTTTGCGGAAAACAAAATTTGGGGTAATTTTGAGACGGAATATGCGAAGGCTGCTGAAGAAAATACCGCAATATCTCAGAGAAGAGTACCAGCTGACGGCGACGGTGGTGTTCACCGCCTTCTTTTCGCTGGTACTCATACTCGTCAGCATCCCCTTCTCCCACAACGCCTGGTTCGAGCTCGGCACCGGAGCGGCCTTCGGCTACACCGCCAGCTTCTTCGTGATCGGCCTGCTGGTCATCGTGTTCAGCAAGCGCATGATGTACATCACCCGGAACAAGATCAGCATGAACTACCTGCAGTATGTGCTCTGGAATCTTGCCGAAGTCGTGGTGATCTGCCTGCTCTACACCATGTTCTCGATACGCGGCGACGCGGCAGGCGTCATCAGGATTCAGGACCCCAGCTTCACGAACATCTTCTTCAACGCCCTGCTCTACTGCTTCACCTCGCTGGTGATACCCTACGTGATAGCCGGAATGTATTTCGCCATCATCGACAAGAACAACACCATAAGGCTGATGAACTACAGCGACACCGTCTCCGACGAGCCTCCCAAAACCAGGAACGAGAAGAAGATCACGATATTCGACAACAGGGGCACGATGAGCCTCTCGGTGAGTCTGACGAACCTGTACTTCATCGAGTCCGACGACAACTACATCAAGGTCTGGTACACCGACAGCGAGTCAAAGCTCCAGAACTACTTTCTGCGATGCCGCCTGAAGACGGTAGAGGAGAGCTTCATGGGCAGCAGCCTCGTGCGCTGCCACAGAAAATACATAGTCAACATCGACAAGGTGAAGGCCCTCTCGAAAGGCACGGGCGGCTACACCATAATCATGAACAACCCCGAAATACCCCAGCTCCCGGTCAGCAAGACCTACGAGCAGACGGTGCTGGACAGATGCTCCGTCAATTGAGGTTGAAGCGCAGGCCGATGCCGAGGCTGAAATTCAGCGGACGCTCCCGGTAGACCGTCTCCACGAAACTTCCGTTGTCGAAATAATAGCTCACGCCGGGCTCGAGGTAGATTCCCACCAAGTCGTTGAAACGGTAGCCGATGCCCAGCGAGGCGCCGACGGACCACTGGAGCGGGTCCACCGTGATCCTGTCTTTCGTCGAAGAGCTCACCGAAGATTTCACTACGTAGGAAGTGGAGGTGGTTCCGCCCACGCATTTCTCCACCTTGCCGCCGGCGGTCATATAGAGGTCGAACCCGCCCGGCTTCCAGAAAGAATAACGCGCACGCAGGGGGACACCCACGTAATGCAGGGTCTGGCGTATGTCGTAGCGGTTCTCCTCGGTGCCGGAAGACATGTCGGAAACCAGGCATGAATAGTCCGCGCCTGTCTCCAGCGAAAACCTGTCGCCCAGTCCGACCGAGATGGCGAGGCCGAAGCTCACGGGCTGATAATGTTCGGTGGACGTGCTCACGGGCTGCGAGTTGTTGCTCAGCAGCACGGAAGAATAGCCCTGGAGCTGCTCACGGGCGGAAGTGGGAGAAGGGACGACCGAAGCCCCGTAAAGCCCGCCGTAGCCGCTTGCCTCCGAATGTCCGGGAGCCACGTTCGACGCCCTGAATCCCAGAGTCACGCGCACTTTCCCGCCGGCGGCGTCGTCGGCCGGCAAGAAGAAGACGTCATCGTCCCACAAAGACTCCGCGGCGACATCTTCCGGCACCGTCGGGGTCTCAGCGGAGACAGATTCCTCGGGACCGGGAGCCGGGGTCGGAACTTCCTCCGCGGGCGCACCCGACCGTCCGGGATCAGGGACATCCCCCGCGGGAG
>JADILW010000027.1 GCA_017695095.1 Candidatus Cryptobacteroides avistercoris
AATCTCCGGTATGCTGCGACCCTCGCGCCTCACGACCAGTTCGTCGAGGTCGGTGAACCCGGCACCGAGCAGTTCCGCCAGCTCGCGCCCCGTGCTGCTCTTGCCGCAGCCCATGAACCCTGTAAGAGATATTGCCTTCACAAGATTGTAAAGATACGGATTTTTGATTACCTTTACTTTTCAAAACGAAATTACATATCATGTCACTCAACAAAGTAATGCTCATAGGCAACGTGGGGAAAGACCCCGAAGTCCGCTACCTCGACGGAGCCGGACAGAACGGCGCCGGAAGGAAGGTGGCAACCTTCACCCTCGCAACCTCGGAGAGGTACAGGGACCGCAGCGGAGAATCACGCGAGAACACCGAATGGCACAACATAGTGGCCTGGGGCCAGCCCGCGGACATAGTCGAAAGGTTCGTGAAGAAGGGCACTCAACTCTACATAGAGGGCAGGCTCAGGACCAGGAGCTGGACCGACAAGAACGGCGGCACCCGCTACACCACCGAAATCAACGTGGACAACCTGCAGCTGCTCGGCCGCAAGGACAGCCAGGGAGAAGGAGGATACCAGCAGGGCGGCTACCAGCACGGAGGTTACCAGCAGAACGGCGGAAGCTACCAGCAGAACGGCTATCAGCAGGGCGGTTATCAGCAGAACAGCTACCAGAAGCCCTACCAGCCGCCCGTGGAGCCCGCACAGCCCGCGGCAGCCGCCGACGACCCGGCCGACGATCTCCCGTTCTGAGCAGGGACGCCGGCACAGACCAATGACATAAACTGCGGAGGCCCGGCACCTTGCGGCCGCGGCCTCCGCCATTCCGAAAAATCAACAGAGACAAATGGCAGAAAAAGTTAGAAAGCTACTGAACGACTATCCCGCAGCAAGGTGGGCCGTTCTGATTCTCATCGCGCTCGCGATGTTCTTCGCATATATGTTCGTCGACGTGATGTCGCCCCTCAAGTCGCTCATAGAGAGCACGAGAGGCTGGGACAGCGGAGTGTTCGGAACCTACGCCAGCGCTGAATACATCCTCAACGTCTGCGGCTTCCTGATTCTCGCGGGCATCATACTCGACAAGATGGGCGTGCGCTTCACCGGCATACTGTCCACCTCGCTGATGGTGGTCGGCGCCTGCATCAAGCTCGTGGGCGTCAGCGAATGGTTCCAGACCACCGCGTTCTGCGACTGGCTGAACAGCTGGTGGGTGGCCATGCCCGGCAGCGCCAAGATGGCCTCACTCGGATTCATGGTGTTCGGATGCGGCTGCGAGATGGCCGGCACCACGGTAAGCAAGGCTCTCGCCAAGTGGTTCAAAGGCAAGGAGATGGCCCTTGCGATGGGTCTTGAGATGGCCATCGCGCGCCTCGGAGTGTTCGCCGTGATGTGGCTCTCCCCCGCGATCGCCGGGAAATTCGACAGCTCCGTGGTGGCTCCCGTGGCATTCTGCACCCTGCTGCTGCTCATCGGCCTCATCAACTTCATCGTGTTCTCAGTGATGGACAGCAAGTTCGACAAGCAGCTCGTGGCCGCCGGACTCGCCACCGACGAGAAATCGCCCGAAGACGAGTTCCACGTGCGCGACCTCGGAAAGATATTCTCCAGCAAGATGTTCTGGCTGGTGGCCCTGCTCTGCGTGCTCTACTATTCGGCCATCTTCCCCTTCCAGAGATACGCCCCCAACTATCTCGAAGTGACCCTCGGAGTGGACGCGGCGACGGCTTCAAGGCTGTTCAGCTGCTTCCCGATACTGGCCATGTGCCTGACGCCGCTTCTCGGCATCTTCCTCGACCACAAGGGTAAGGGAGCGTCGATGCTGATGCTAGGCGCCGTGATCATGATAGTCTGCCACCTCTGTTTCGCCTTCGTGCTGCCGGCCTTCCCCCGCCAGTGGTTCGCCGTGCTGCTGGTGGTGGTGCTCGGAGTGAGCTTCTCCCTCGTGCCGGCGGCGCTGTGGCCCAGCGTGCCCAAGATCATCGACGAGAAGATTCTCGGCAGCGCCTACTGCCTGATCTTCTGGGTCCAGAACATAGGACTCTGCCTCGTGCCGCTGCTGATAGGCTCAGTGCTCGAGAGCACCGGAGGCTACCTGGCCCCGATGATCATCTTCTCATCCTTCGGAGTGCTGGCCTTCGTGTTCAGCATACTGCTCAAGGCTGAAGACCGCAAGCAGGGCTTCGGTCTCGAGCTGCCCAACATCCAGGACAAGAAAGACTGACGGCGATGGCAGGGCTGCGTCCGACAATTCCGGGAAAAGCCGGCAGAGCATGCTGGATCGCGCTCATCTGCCTGATGGTGCCGATGTTCGCGTCGTACTTCTTCGACGACATGTTCTCCACCCTCTCCCAGATCTTCCAGCACCCTGAATGGCTGCAGCTCGGCTGGGACAGCGCCGACTACGGCTTCTACGCCGGCGGCTACAGCTTCCTCTGCGTCTGCGGAGGGCTGATAGTCTGCGGCGTGCTGCTGGACGTCTTCGGCGTCCGCATCGTGGGCTCCGTGTTCGTGGGGCTCATGGCCGCCGGCGCCGCTCTGGTGCTGTACGCGCTGCGCTCCGGGCTCGACCCGCAGAAGTCGCTCACCATAGCCTACATAGGCTGCATGATCTTCGGTCTCGGCAGCGAAATCGCCGGAGTGGCCGTCACGCGCTCGATCGCCAAGTGGTTCAAGGGGCGCAACGTGGCCTTCGCGATGGGCGCGCAGGTGGCCGTGGCCCGTCTGGGAACCGCCACCGCGTTCATCCTGTCGCCCGTGCTCGTGGCGCAGAAGGCTCCGGGAGAGATCTACTCCCTGGCGGAGACCGCCCGCCCTGCGATGTTCGGACTCGGGCTGATACTTCTCGGCGTGCTGCTCTGGGGCGTTTTCGTGGCCATGGATGCACGCTTCGACAGGCAGAACGGCATAGCCTCGGGACGCGGCAAGGTCAAGGAGGAGGACAAGTTCAAGTTCTCCGACATCCTCAAGGTTCTCACCAACCCCAGGTTCCTGATGATAGCGCTGCTCTGCGTGTTCTTCTACTGCTGCATCATTTCATTCAAGAAATTCGGGACTTCGATAGTGATCCCCCGCTTCGGAATGGAGCTGGACAGCGCAAAATGGGTGATCTCGATGATACCTTTCTTCACTGTGGTATTCACCCCGCTGTTCGGTGCCCTGGTCGACAAGGTCGGCAGGGCCACGCTCTGGATGGTGACCGGAGCCCTGATGGTGCTCGGCGCCCACCTGCTGCTCTGCTTCGCTCCGGAGGGAGTGCCCTTCTGGGGATATTTTTCGATCGCGGTACTCGGCGTGGGCTATTCCCTCGTCCCCTCCGCGATGTGGCCGAGCGTGCCCAAGATAGTTCCGGAGAGGAACCTGGGCACCGCCTACTCCCTGATCTACTGGATACAGAACATGGGCATGCTGCTCGTCCCCATCTTCGTGGGCCGCATATTCAAGGCCGACAGCGGAGTGACGGCGGCCGTGAGGGCCGAATATATTTTCATCGCACTCGGGTGCGTGGCCGTCTGCGTGGCCTTCCTGCTGCTGCGCTCGTCGCGGAGGCATGCCGAGCTTGCACTTGACAAACCCGCCGGAAAGGCCTGACGACAAAAGGAGGCACGGAAATGTATGCGATTCTGGACAAGATAAACAGCCCCGCGGACCTCAAGGGTCTGGGCATGGAGGAACTCAGGCAGCTCTGCGCCGAACTCCGCGGCTACATCATCGAATGCTGCTCCACGAACCCCGGACACCTGGCATCGAGCCTCGGAGCGGTGGAGCTCATAGTCGGCATGCACTACGTGTTCGACGCCCCCGGCGACAAGATAGTCTTCGACGTCGGCCACCAGGCCTATGCCCACAAGATACTCACCGGCCGCAGGGAGGCCTTCAGGACCCTGCGCACCGAAGGAGGCCTGAGCGGCTTCCCCAAGAGGAGCGAAAGCGAGTATGACTGCTTCGGAGCCGGACACTCCTCCACCTCCATCTCGGCGGCCCTCGGCTTCGCCTGTGCATCGAAGATGATGGGGTTGGACGAGAAGGTGATAGCCCTGATAGGCGACGGCGCGATGACGGGCGGACTCGCATTCGAAGGGCTCAACAACGCCGGCGCCGGCAACGCCGACCTGCTGGTCATCCTGAACGACAACAACCAGTCCATCGACGGCAACATAGGCGCGATGCACGAGCACCTGCTGAAGCTCTCGACCAGCACCTCCTACAACAGCTTCAAGGAATCCGTATGGACCGCCCTCGGAGAGGGCAAGTTCAGGCGCTTCCTTCAGCGGTGGATACGCAGCCTGAAATCGTGGATAGTCAAACGCACCGGAGGCGACGTGTTCGAGTCGCTGGGATTCAGATATTTCGGCCCGGTCGACGGCAACAACATCGAGGAGGTGGTCAGCGCGCTGCGCCGCCTCAGTGACATCAAGGGCCCGCGCATACTCCACTGCCTGACCGTCAAGGGCAAGGGCTACCCCGCCGCCGAAAAGGACCCGACCACATGGCACGCTCCAGGGAAGTTCAACCCGCAGACAGCCGAGAGGATCAGTGAACCTCACCTGCGCGACCGCTATCAGGACGTGTTCGGGGAGGTGCTCTGCGAACTCGCCGCGATGGACCCGAAGGTGGTCGGAATCACGCCGGCCATGGCCCAGGGCTGCGGGATGACCAGACTCGCCGCCGAGAGGCCGGGCCAGTTCTTCGACGTGGGCATCGAGGAGGAGCACGCCGTGACGTTCGCGGCAGGCCTCGCCGCAGCCGGAATGAAGCCTTTCTGCAACATCTACTCCTCCTTCGCGCAGAGGGCATACGACGAGGTTATCCACGACGTCGCCCTCCAGAACCTGCCGGTGACGCTCTGCCTCGACAGGGCGGGGCTCGTGGGAGAGGACGGCGCCACGCACCACGGCACATTCGACCTGGCGGCGTTCCGCTGCATCCCCAACGCGATAGTCTGCTCCCCCAGGGACGAGACCGAACTCAAGAACCTGATGTACTCGGCATGGCTCAGCAAGACCGGCCCCTATATAATAAGGTATCCGCGCGGAATGGGAGAAGGTGCTGACTGGAAGAATGCGGCGTTCACCGAGATTCCAGCCGGAAGCGCCGAGACCCTCGCAGAGGGAAGCGAGATCGCGGTGATCGCCACCGGACCGGCGGTGAACCGCGCCCTGGAGGCCGCCGCCGCGTATCCCGGAAAGGTGGGCGTCTACAACTTCCGCTTCATCAAGCCTCTGGACGAGGGGCTGCTGGCAAAGATCGCCGGCCGCTGCCGCCATATAATAACAGTGGAGGACGGTTCGCTGAAGGGCGGCCTCTACGGGGCCGTGTGCGAATATCTCATGTCTGCAGGCTTCCCGGGGGTCCGCGTACATGGAATCGGAGTGCCCGACGTCTTCGTGAATCAGGCCAGGCAGCAGGACCAGCTCGAGGAATTCGGAATAAGTCGCAGGGGAATCGAAAAAAAGATTGAAAAAGTTTTTGAAGAAGAGAAATAATTTCTATCTTTGCAATCCCTTATGATAAGGGACTTTGAAATAAACATCATTGCCGATGTAGCTCAGTTGGTGAGAGCGTGTGATTTGTAATCTCAAGGTCGTGGGTTCGACTCCCTCCATCGGCTCGTCAGCATAATGTTAAAAAGGGCAAGTACCAGAGTGGCCAAATGGGGCAGACTGTAAATCTGCTGGTTTTACCTTCGGTGGTTCGAATCCATCCTTGCCCACCAAATGAAGGGAGCGGAGCTTCCTGTCAGGCGGGGTTCGTATAATGGCTATTATGCCAGCCTTCCAAGCTGGAAATGGGAGTTCGATTCTCCTACCCCGCTCCAAAACAATCTGCCGATGTAGCTCAGGGGTAGAGCGCATCCTTGGTAAGGATGAGGTCATGAGTTCAAATCCCATCATCGGCTCCAGGAGCCGGTCCTAAGGCCGGCTTATTTTTGCAACAACTTTTATACGTAATATTATGGCAAAAGAAGTTTTCAAAAGGACTAAACCCCACGTTAACATCGGTACAATTGGCCATGTTGACCACGGTAAGACCACCCTTACCGCCGCCATCACCAAGGTGCTGGCAGCCCAGGGTCTGAGCGAAGTCAAGTCTTTCGATCAGATCGACAACGCTCCCGAGGAGAAGGAGCGCGGTATCACCATCAACACCGCACACGTCGAGTATGAGACCGCCAATCGTCACTATGCGCATGTCGATTGCCCGGGCCACGCCGACTACGTGAAGAACATGGTTACCGGTGCCGCCCAGATGGACGGAGCTATCCTCGTAGTAGCAGCAACCGACGGTCCCATGCCCCAGACCAACGAGCACGTGCTTCTCGCAAAGCAGGTGAACGTGCCCAAGATGGTCGTATTCCTCAACAAGGTTGACCTCGTTGAAGACGAGGAGATGCTCGACCTCGTGGAGATGGAGGTTCGCGACCTGCTCAACAAATATGACTTCGACGGCGACAACGCGCCTATCATCCGCGGCTCAGCCCTCGGCGCCCTCAACGGAGAGCCCAAGTGGGAGGAGAAGGTGATGGAGCTCATGGCAGCCGTAGACGAATATATTCCTCTCCCTGTACGTGACAACGAGAAGCCTTTCCTGATGCCTATCGAGGACATCTTCTCAATCACCGGACGTGGAACCGTGGTTACCGGACGTATCGAGACCGGTACCATCCATGTCAACGACCCTGCAGAGATCGTAGGATTCAGCGACAAGCCCAAGCAGACCGTAGTCACCGGCGTCGAGATGTTCCGCAAGCTTCTTGACCAGGGTGAGGCCGGAGACAACGTAGGTCTCCTCCTCCGCGGTATCGACAAGAAGGAAGTAAGGCGCGGCGAGGTTATCGCAAAGCCCGGCACCATCACTCCTCACAAGCACTTCCTCGGACAGATCTACGTCCTGAAGAAGGAAGAGGGTGGCCGTCACACTCCTTTCCACAACCACTACCGTCCCCAGTTCTTCATCCGTACTCTTGACGTCACCGGAGAGATCACCCTCCCTGCAGGCGTAGAGATGGTAATGCCTGGCGACAACGTGGAGATCGATGTTATGCTCATCACTCCTGTGGCTCTGAACGAGAACCTGCGTTTCGCAATCCGTGAGGGCGGCCGCACAGTAGGAGCAGGTCAGGTAACCAAGATTCTTGACTAATCCTGCAAGCAATGATATGGCGAGTGTCATGAAAAGTGACACCCGCCATAATTAGGGGAATAGAACAAGGGTAGTTCAGCGGTCTCCAAAACCGTCGATGTGGGTTCGAATCCTGCTTCCCCTGCAAAATATCAAAGGTTACGATTTGGTAATTGTTTTTAACAGATGCCGCACTTTCCGCTTCCATTTTGGCGGCATCCATTAAACGTAAAGATGAGAAGGTTTATCAATTTCTGCAAAGAGTCGTTCGAAGAACTGACCAAGAAGACGACATGGCCGAACTGGGCGAAACTCCAGAGTTCCGCTCTGCTGGTCATCCTCGCTACAGTGATTCTGGCTGCAATTCTTTGGGTTGTTGACTTCGCTTTCCAATCTCTGATGACCGGAATTTACACTCTGTAAATCTTAGATTCAAATGGGCGAAATGAAATGGTATGTCCTGCGCACTGCAGGAACTAAGGAAAAGAAGGCCAAGGAATACCTCGAGAAGGAAATCGAGAGGAGCGGCCTTCAGGACGAAGTTGCTCAGGTGCTTGTTCCCGTAAAGAAGGAGATAGTCACCAAGAACGGGAAAAGAAAGGCGGTCGACAGGCTGCTTTTTCCCGGTTATGTGCTTATCCAGGCTGAGCTGAGCGCGAAGCTCGAGAACATCATCCGCAACATGGTCCCCGGCATGTCCGGCTTCCTTACCGAGAAGAAATCCACCAACGGCGCCCAGTTTGAAAGGATACCGGTCCCCCTTCGCGACGAGGAGGTCCAGAGAATCCTCGGAAATCAGGACGAGAATGCCGACAGCGCAGCCGAAACGGTTGTCAACTATGAAATCGGAGAGTCCGTATGCATCACCGGAGGCCCTTTCAGCGGTTTCACCGGAGTAGTGGACGAGATTCTCGAAGACAGAAGCAAGATAAAGGTCATTGTGGAAATTTTCGGAAGAAAGACCCAGGTCGAGCTCAGCTTTACACAAGTAACTAAAGTAACTAAAGTTTAACAAGTATTATGGCAAAAGAAGTTACCGGATTCATCAAGCTCCAGATCAAAGGCGGAGCAGCGAACCCCGCACCTCCGGTAGGACCGGCACTCGGTTCCAAAGGCTTGAACATCATGGACTTCTGCAAGGCTTTCAATGCAGCCACGCAGGCCCAGGCAGGGAAAGTGCTCCCTGTAGTGATTACTGTCTACTCAGACAAGTCATTCACTTTCGAAGTCAAGCAGCCCCCCGTGGCGGTATCTCTCAAGGAAGCGGCAAAGATAACCACCGCCTCCGGCGAGCCTAACCGCAAGAAGGTCGCAACGATCACCTGGGACCAGGTCAAGACCATAGCAGAAGGCAAGATGAAGGATCTCAACTGCTTCACGCTCGCTTCAGCGATGCGCATGGTGGCAGGTACGGCACGTAGCATGGGAATCACCGTGAGCGGCGAGTTCCCTGAGAATCTTTAAACCCCAGACGCGTTATGAGCAAGTTGACAAAAAATCAGAAGGCAGTTGCGGAGAAGTTTGATTCTCACAAGCTGTATCCCCTCCTTGAGGCGTGCCAGGTCGTAAAGGACATCACCTTCACGAAGTTCGACGCCACCGTGGAGCTCTCCGTCAACCTCGGAGTTGACCCCCGCAAGGCGAACCAGATGGTGCGCGGCGTCGTAACCCTCCCCCACGGAACCGGAAAGGTGGTGAGAGTGCTCGCGCTCTGCACCCCCGACAAGGAGAACGAAGCAAAGGAAGCCGGAGCCGACTATGTCGGACTCGACGAGTATATCGAGAAAATCAAGGGCGGCTGGACCGACGTTGACGTTATCGTCTGCACCCCTTCAGTCATGCCGAAGATCGGCGCCCTCGGAAAGATTCTCGGACCCCGCGGACTCATGCCCAACCCCAAGACCGGCACCGTGACCATGGAGATCGGAGCCGCGGTGAAGGCGTCCAAGGGAGGCAAGATCGACTTCAAGGTCGACAAGACCGGAATCGTGCACACCGCGATAGGAAAGGTATCCTTCAGCGCACAGCAGATCTACGACAACGCGACGGAGGTGATCAACGCCATCGCCAAGCTCAAGCCCCAGACCCTCAAGGGAACCTACATGCAGGGAGCTGCGATCTGCTCAACGATGAGCGCCGGAATTAAAATTGATCTCAAGGCATTTCTCAACAGTGCTGAGTAAAAATTCAATACTATGAAAAAAGAACTTAAAGGTCAGATTATTGAAAGCATCTCAGCGCAGCTCCAGCAGTATCCCAACTTCTACATCACGGATATTGCAGGCCTGAATGCAGGACAGACTAGCACACTCCGCCGCGAGTGCTTCGAGCAGGGAGTAGTCCTCAACGTTGTCAAGAACACTCTGTTCGCACACGTGCTGAACGGACTTGAGAACGAGGAGGTGAAGACCCTCTCCGAGACTCTCGTAGGCAACACCGCCATAATGTACACCACCGTTCCCGCAGCGCCTGCGAAGATCATCAAGAAACTCCAGCGCGACGGCTTCACCAAGCCCGTGATCAAGGGTGCGTATGTACAGGAATGCGTATTCATCGGCGAAGACAAGCTCGATCAGCTCGCAGCCATCAAGACCAGGGAAGAGCTCATCGGAGACATCATCGGTCTCCTCCAGAGTCCCGCCCGCAACCTCGTCTCCGCTCTCCAGAACGCAGCGGAAGGCAAAGGCGACGACGAGAAGATCTACACCGCAGCAGCGGCTCCCGCTGTAGAGGCTGCCCCCGCAGCTGAAAAAGCTGAGCCCGCCGAGGCCCCGGCTCCCGCAGCTGAAGAAGCTGCAGCACCGGCAGAAGAGACAAAAGAATAATATTAACAATTAAAAAACGATAAAAGTTATGGCAGACGTAAAAGCCCTCGCAGAAGAGTTGGTAAACCTTTCTGTGAAAGATGTTCAGGAACTTGCTAAAGTTCTCAAGGAAGAATATGGTATCGAGCCTGCAGCTGCTGCAGTGGTAGTTTCAAGCGACGCCGGAGCAGGCGCAGCCGCCGAGGCTGAGCAGACCGAATTCGATGTCATCCTGAAGTCAGCCGGCCAGGCCAAGCTCAACGTCATCAAGGTTGTGAAGGCAGAGCTCGGACTCGGACTCAAGGAGGCCAAGGATCTCGTTGACGGAGCTCCCTCAACAGTGAAAGAGAAAATTTCCAAGGCAGAGGCCGAGGCGCTCAAGGCAGCTCTTGAGGAAGCCGGTGCAGAGGTTGAGGTTAAATAACTTCTCCTCTCCCTGCCAGGGGACAAACAGGTTTAGAGCCGGGGTAATAGGCTCTAAACCTTTTTTCCGTATTAAATTTTTCTCTATTTCCTAAAGGCAGAATATGTCAAAAAAGACCAACAACAAGCGAATAAATTTTGCGACTTCCAAGATTCTGGAGTACCCCGATCTCCTGGAAGTACAGCTGAAGTCATTCAAGGATTTCTTCCAGCTCGAGACCACTCCCGAGAACAGGAAGGACGAAGGCCTTTTCAAGGTATTCCAGGAAATTTTCCCCATCGAGGACACGAGGAACAACTACAAGCTGGAGTTCATCGACTATTTCATCGATCCCCCGAAATACTCGATCGAGGAGTGCCTCGACAGGGGCCTGACCTACAACGTGCCGCTCAAGGCGAAGCTCCGCCTCTCCTGCACGGATCCCGACCATGAGGACTTCGACACAAGAGTACAGGACGTCTATCTCGGAAACATTCCGTACATGACTCCTGCCGGAACCTTCATCATCAACGGTTCCGAGAGAATTATCGTTTCACAGTTGCACAGGTCACCCGGCGTGTTCTTCGACCAGAGCATGCACGCCAACGGAACAAAGCTCTACTCAGCCCGCATCATTCCCTTCAAGGGCTCATGGATAGAGTTTGCAACCGACATCAACAATGTGATGTACGCGTACATCGACCGCAAGAAGAAGCTTCCGGTCACTACGCTGCTCAGAGCCATAGGCTTCAACTCTGACAAGGACATCATCGACATCTTCGACCTCGCCGACGAGATCACCGTCAGCGAAAAGGAACTTGAAGCCAACAAGGGCCGCAAGCTGGCCAACAACGTTCTCAAGACCAAATTCGAGGACTTCATCGACGAGGACACCGGAGAGGTGACTCCCGTGGAGCGCATCGAGATTATCGTCAAGAGAGGCGAAATCCTCGACGACGACACCATCAGCGCAATCCTCGACACCGACGAGAAGACCATACTCCTTCAGAAGGACGAAGTGGGCTCCAACGAGTACGCCATCATCTTCAACACCCTCCAGAAGGACCCGACAAATACCGAGATAGAGGCGATCAACTACATCTACAAGCAGCTGCGCAACTCGGAACCGCCCGATGAGAGCACCGCTAGGGACGTGATCGACAAACTCTTCTTCTCGGAAAAGAGATATGACCTCGGCAACGTGGGCCGCTACCGTCTGAACAAGAAGCTCAATCTCACGATTGACCCCGACGTGCGCGTGCTCACCAACACCGACATCATAGAGATCATCAAATACCTGATCCAGCTGATCAACTCCAAGGCGACGGTCGACGACATCGACCACCTGTCCAACCGCCGTGTGCGCACCGTGGGCGAACAGCTCGCCAACCAGTTCAGCGTGGGACTCAGCCGCATGGCCCGCACCATCAGGGAGAGGATGAACGTCCGCGACAGCGAGCAGTTCAACCCCATCGACCTCATCAACGCCAAGACGCTGTCGTCGATGATCAACTCCTTCTTCGGCACGAGCCAGCTCTCGCAGTTCATGGACCAGACCAACCCTCTTGCCGAAATCACCCACAAGAGGCGTCTTTCCGCGCTCGGCCCCGGCGGACTCAGCCGCGACAGGGCGGGATTCGAGGTCAGGGACGTGCACTACACCCACTACGGCCGACTCTGCCCTATCGAGTCGCCTGAAGGACCCAACATCGGACTCATATCGTCGCTCTGCGTGTATGCGCGCATCGACGACCTCGGCTTCATCGAGACCCCCTACCGCGACGTGAAGAACGGCAAGGTGGACCTTTCGGCCGAGGGATGCCACTATATGAGCGCGGAGGAAGAGGAGAACAAGCTCGTGTCCCTCGCCAACGTGAAGATGGACGACGACGGCAACATTCTCGAGGACCGCATCCAGTGCCGCCTCGAGGCCGACTTCCCCGTTGTGACCAAGGACGAGGTGGACTACATGGACGTGGCCCCGAACCAGATGGCTTCAGTCGCCGCCTCCCTGATCCCCTTCCTCGAGCATGACGACGCCCACCGTGCACTGATGGGCGCCAACATGATGCGTCAGGCGGTGCCCCTCCTCAAGCCCGAATCCCCCATCGTGGGAACCGGCCTCGAGGAAAGAGCCTGCATCGACTCGCGCACCCAGTTCATCGCCGAGCGCAGCGGTGAGGTCACCTACGTGGACGCCAACGAAATCCGCATCCGCTACGACCGCACCGAGGACGAGAATTTCGTAAGCTTCTCGCCCGAGGAGACCACCTACAAGCTCCCCATCTACCGCAGGACCAACCAGAGCACCACTATCACCCTGACCCCCATCGTGAGGAAGGGCGACAAGGTGGAGAAGGGCCAGGTACTCACCCAGGGCTACGCCACCCAGGACGGCGAGCTCGCCCTCGGACGCAACCTCAAGGTCGCCTTCATGCCCTGGAAGGGCTACAACTATGAGGACGCCATCGTGCTCTCCGAGGAGATGGTGAAGTGGGACGTGCTGACCTCCGTGCATGTCGACGAGTACCTCACCGAGGTCCGCGACACCAAGCGCGGAATGGAGGAGCTCACCTCCGACATCCCCAACGTCAGCGAGGACGCCACCAAGAACCTCAACGAGAACGGTATCGTCCGCGTGGGCGCCCACATCGAGCCGGGTGACATCATGATAGGAAAGATCACCCCGAAGGGCGAGAGCGACCCCTCACCTGAGGAGAAGCTGCTCAAGGCCATCTTCGGCGACAAGGCCGGCGACGTGAAGGACGCCTCCCTGAAGGCCAACCCTTCGCTGAGCGGAACCGTGATCAAGACCGCGCTCTACACCAAGCTCTCCAAGGAGAATAGCAAGAAGGGAGCGAAGAAGGACGAGCAGAAGACCCGCCTGGAAATGCGCCAGGCCGAGTACGACCGCAAGGCCGAGAAGCTCTACTCCGACTTCATCCAGAAGCTCACCATCCTGACCAAGAACAAGAAGAGCGCAGGCATCACCGACCTCTACGGCGTCGAAATCCTTCCCAAGGACAAGAAGATCACCGCAGACGTGCTCAAGAGCATAGACTACAACAACATCAACTCAAACAAGTGGACCTCCGAGAAGGAGACCAACGCGCTGATCCGCGACCTCATCAACAACTACTGCATCGCTCTCAAGACCGAGCAGGCCGTGTGCAGGCGCGAGATGGACAACATCAAGGTCGGCGACGAACTTCCCAACGGAGTCATGCAGATCGCCAAGGTCTACATCGCCAAGAAGCGCAAGATCACCGTCGGTGACAAGATGGCGGGACGCCACGGAAACAAGGGTATCGTGGCCAAGATCGTGCGCAGGGAGGACATGCCCTTCCTCGAGGACGGAACCCCCGTGGACATCGTGCTGAACCCCCTCGGCGTGCCTTCGCGAATGAACCTCGGACAGATCTACGAAACCGTGCTCGGATGGGCCGGCGCAAGGCTCGGACTCAAGTTCAGCACCCCGATCTTCGACGGTGCCAGCATCGACGAGATCTGCAGCTACACCGACAAGGCCGGAGTTCCCCGCTTCGGCAAGACCCGTCTGCGCGACGGCGGCACCGGCGACTACTTCGACCAGCCCGCGACCGTCGGCGTGATCTACATGATCAAGCTCGGCCACATGGTCGACGACAAGATGCACGCCCGTTCGATCGGACCCTACTCCCTGATCACCCAGCAGCCTCTCGGCGGAAAGTCGCAGTTCGGAGGCCAGCGCTTCGGAGAGATGGAGGTATGGGCGCTCGAGGCATTCGGTGCGGCCAACGCCCTCCAGGAGATTCTGACCGTGAAGTCAGACGACGTGACCGGCAGGTCCAAGACCTACGAGGCCATCGTCAAGGGAGATCCCATACCGCCCGCAGGCATTCCGGAGTCGCTCAACGTGCTGCTCCACGAACTCCGCGGACTCGGTCTCAAGGTAACACTGGAATAATTTGTTTGAACGACAAGGAACTATGCCTACATTCAATAACAAAGACAACAAGACTAAGAGCAATTTCCAGACAATCAGCATCTCGCTCGCATCTCCGGAAGACATCATGATGCGTTCCTGCGGCGAGGTCCTGAAGCCGGAAACCGTCAACTACAGGACCTACAAGCCTGAGCGCGACGGACTCTTCTGCGAGAAGATTTTCGGCCCTACCAAGGACTACGAGTGCTATTGCGGAAAGTACAAGAGAATACGCTACCGCGGAATCGTCTGCGACAGGTGCAACGTGGAGGTGACCGAGAAGAAGGTCCGCCGCGAGAGGATGGGACACATCAGCCTCACCGTGCCCGTGGCCCACATCTGGTACTTCAAGTCCGCTCCCAACAAGATTTCAGCCCTTCTCGGCCTTCCCGCCAAAAAGCTGGAGTCCGTCATCTACTATGAGAAGTACATAGTGGTGCAGCCCGGAGCGGCCGAAGTGGACAAGATGGCCCTCCTGTCGGAGGACGAATACCTCGACATCCTCGCCAAGCTGCCCGGCAACGGCAACCTTCCCGACTCCGATCCCGAGAAGTTCATCGCCAAGATGGGCGCCGAGGGCATCTACGACCTCCTCAAGGAGATCGACGTCGACGAGCTCGGCAAGGAGCTCCGCCAGAGGATGCTCGTGGAGACCTCCCAGCAGCGCAAGACCGAGATACTCAAGCGTCTGCAGGTCGTGAAGTGGTTCCAGGAGTCCAAGGGCAAGAACCGCCCCGAATGGATGATCATGAAGGTCATTCCGGTGATTCCGCCCGACCTCAGGCCCCTCGTTCCCCTCGACGGAGGACGTTTCGCGACCTCCGACCTCAACGACCTCTACCGCAGGGTGATCATCCGCAACAACCGCCTCAAGAGACTCATCGAGATCAAGGCGCCCGAGGTGATACTGCGCAACGAGAAGCGCATGCTTCAGGAGGCCGTCGACTCACTGTTCGACAACTCCAAGAAGTCGTCGGCGGTGAAGAGCGAGTCCAACAGGGCGCTCAAGTCGCTCTCCGACTCCCTCAAGGGAAAGCAGGGACGCTTCCGCCAGAACCTCCTCGGAAAGCGCGTGGACTACTCCGCACGTTCCGTGATCGTGGTCGGACCCGAACTCAACATGCATGAGTGCGGTCTGCCCAAGTTCATGGCCGCAGAGCTCTACAAGCCTTTCATCATCCGCAAGCTCATCGAGCGCGGCATCGTGAAGACCGTGAAGTCCGCAAAGAAGATCGTGGACCGCAAGGACCCCGTGATCTGGGACATCCTCGAGAACGTGATGAAGGGACATCCCGTGCTGCTCAACCGCGCACCTACCCTGCACCGTCTCGGTATCCAGGCGTTCCAGCCCCGTATGATCGAAGGAAAGGCCATCCAGCTGCACCCTCTCGCATGTACCGCGTTCAACGCCGACTTCGACGGCGACCAGATGGCGGTCCACCTCCCTCTCGGCAACGCCGCGATCATGGAGGCCCAGCTGCTGATGCTCGGTTCGCAGAACATCCTCAACCCCGCAAACGGAGCCCCTATCACCGTGCCTTCGCAGGACATGGTGCTCGGACTCTACTATATCACCAAGATACGTCCCGGAGCAAAGGGAGAGAACAAGTGCTTCTACTCCCCCGAGGAAGTCATCGTGGCCTACGACGAGAAGGCCATCGAGATGCACGCCAAGATCAAGGTGCGCCTGCCGCTCGACAAGCAGGATCCTTCCAAGGGCGAGCACCTCGTGGAGACCACCGCAGGCCGCATCATCGTGAACCAGTACGTTCCCGATGAGGTTCCCTACGTGAACGAGCTTCTCGGAAAGAAGGCGCTGCGCAAGATCATCACCGAGGTGATCAAGCACACCGGCGTGACCCGCACCGCCAAGTTCCTCGACGACATCAAGAACCTCGGCTACGACCAGGCGTTCCGCGCGGGCATCTCATTCAACCTCGGCGACGTGATCGTGCCGAAGGAGAAGACCACCCTCGTGGAGGAGGCCTACAAGCAGGTGGCGAGCATCCGCGACGACTACGACAACGGTTTCATCACCAACAACGAGCGCTACAACAAGGTGATTGACCTCTGGTCGGCAGTGGACAACAAGCTCACCAGAATCGTGACCCAGCAGATTTCCGCCGACCAGCAGGGATTCAACCCCGTGTTCATGATGCTGGATTCCGGAGCCCGCGGTTCCACCACCCAGATCAAGCAGCTCTGCGGCATGCGAGGCCTGATGGCCAAGCCCCAGAAGGCCGGAGCCTCGGGAGCCGACATCATCGAGAACCCCATCGTGTCCAACCTGAAGGAAGGAATGACGGTGCTCGAATACTTCATCTCCACCCACGGAGCACGTAAGGGACTTGCCGACACCGCGCTCAAGACCGCGGACGCCGGATACCTCACCAGAAGGCTCGTGGACGTGTCGCACGACGTGATCATCACCGAAGAGGACTGCGGAACCCTCCGCGGACTCATCGCCACCGCCATCAAGAACAAGGACGACGTTGTCGAGTCGCTCGGCGAGAGGATACTCGGACGCACCTCCGTGCACGATATCTTCAACCCCCTGACCGGCGAGCTCATCATCAAGGCCGGCGAAGAGATACGCGAGAAGGAGGCCGACCTCATCGACTCCCTGCCCATCGAGCAGGTGGAGATACGTTCGGTGCTGACCTGCGAGAGCCGCAAGGGCGTTTGCGCGAAGTGCTACGGACGCAACCTCGCAACCAGCCGCATGGTCGAGAGGGGCGAAGTGGTCGGAGTAATCGCCGCGCAGTCCATCGGAGAGCCCGGCACCCAGCTCACCCTGCGTACCTTCCACGTCGGAGGTACCGCATCCTCATCCGCAGCCGATTCGTCGATCGAGTCCAAGTACGACGGAGTGCTCAACTTCGAGGAGCTCCGCACCATCGAGAGAATCACCGACGACGGCAGGACCGAGAACGTGGTCGTGAGCCGTATGACCGAACTCAGGATCGTGGACGAGAACACCGGAATCACCTTCTCCCAGTACGACGTTCCCTACGGAGCGGTGCTCTACAAGGGCGACGGCGACAAGGTGAAGAAGGGCGACCTCATCTGCGCATGGGACCCCTACAACGCCACCACCATCGTGGAGACCGCCGGTACCCTGCGCTTCGAGAACATGATCGAGGGCAGCACCTTCCAGAAGGAGAGCGCCGATGAATACTCGACCGTGACCGACAAGGTCATCATCGAGTCCAAGGACAGACCAAGGCTCCGACCATCGTCATCACCGGCGAGAACGGAGAGAGCCTCAGGCAATACAACCTCCCCGTGGGCGCGCACATCCTCATGGAGGACGGCGACAAAGTCAAGGTCGGCGACGTGATCATCAAGATCCCCCGCGCGATCGGAAAGGCAAGCGACATCACCGGAGGTCTGCCCCGCGTCACCGAGCTCTTCGAGGCACGCAACCCGTCAAGCCCGGCCATCCTGTCCGAGATCAACGGCGAGGTGCTCATGGGCAAGGTCAAGAGAGGAAACCGCGAGATCATCGTCCACAACAAATACGGTGTGGAGAAGCACTACCTCGTGCCTCTGACCAAGCAGATCCTCGTCCAGGAGAACGACTACGTGAAGGCCGGCTCAAGGCTTTCCGACGGTGGAGTATCTCCTTCCGACATCCTCAACATACTCGGACCCGTGAAAGCCCAGGAGTATATCGTGAACGAGGTGCAGGCGGTGTACCGTCTGCAGGGCGTGAAGATCAACGACAAGCACTTCGAGATCATCGTGCGCCAGATGATGCGCAAGGTCGAGATAACCAACCCCGGCGACACCGAATTCCTCACCGAGGAGATGGTGGACAAGTGGAAGTTCATGGACGTGAACGACAACATCTACGGCAAGTACGTGGTGCTCACCGCCGGCGGCTCGCAGAAATACTCCGAGGGGCAGATTATCACCGCCCGCGAGGTACGCAGCGAGAACGATTCGCTCGGCCGCCAGGGTCTGGAGCTCATGTCAGTCCGTCCCGCAAGGCCGGCGACCGCAAGGCTCGTGCTGCAGGGAATCACCCGCGCAGCCCTCAAGACCGACAGCTTCATCTCGGCCGCTTCCTTCCAGGAGACCACCAAGGTGCTCAGCGAGGCTGCCATCCGCGGCCGTGTGGACCACCTCGAGGGCCTGAAGGAGAATGTGATCTGCGGCCACCTGATTCCTGCCGGAACCGGCCTCAAGGCCTACCAGGACATCATCGTCGGACGCAAGGACGAACTCGCCCAGCAGCTCAACGAACTCTAGTCGCAGGACTTCAGTGATATTGAATGACGGGTGCCCGCGCGGGCACCCGTTTTTCTTTCATAATCCGTCTAAATTCTTTAATTTTGAGGGATATGATCTCAGAAACCGAACGCAAGCAAATCCTGTCCCTCATAAAGAGGGAGGTCGTGCCGGCGATAGGCTGCACGGAGCCCGTCGCGGTGGCCTTGTGCGTGGCCAGGGCCGCGGAGACGCTCGGCGAAGTCCCCGAGAGAATCGAGGCCTTCCTCAGCGCCAACATCCTGAAGAACGCCATGGGAGTGGGCATCCCCGGCACCGGAATGACCGGCCTGCCGATAGCCATAGCCCTCGGAGCCCTTGTCGGACGCTCCGCCTACGGACTCGAGGTGCTCAGGGACGTGACTCCCGACGCGGTGGAACGCGGAAAGAAATACATAGGCGAAGACAGAATCCGCATCTCCCTGAAAAAGGACTCCCCCGAGAAACTCTATATCGAAATCCACGCCTTCGCAAGAGGCCATGCCAGCTGCGCCATAATCTCCGGCAGCCACACGCGCTTCGTCCGGGTGGACAGGGACGGAGAGCCGCTGCTCGACGAAGGATGCGGCTCCGGCGGCCAGGACTGCAGCGACGAGGCCTCGCCTGCGCTGAATCTCGCCAAAGTATGGGAATTCGCCACCGAGACCCCGCTCGACGAGCTCAGCTTCATGCTCGAGGCCGGCAGGCTCAACAAGGCTGCGGCGGAGCACTCGTTCCGCGGCGACTACGGCCACAACCTGGGCAAGATACTCAAGAACAGCCTCGAACGCCAGACCATGGGCGACAGCACCTTCACCCGCATACTCTCCTACACCTCTGCCGCCTGCGACGTCAGGATGGCCGGGGAGATGATACCGGTGATGAGCAACTCCGGTTCGGGCAACCAGGGCATAGCCGCCACGGTGCCAGTGGTCATCTACGCCGAGGAGCGCGGCTCCAGCGAGGAGCAGCTGATACGCGCGCTGACCCTCAGCCACCTCACCGCCATCTACATAAAGCAGAACCTCGGCTGTCTCTCAGCCCTGTGCGGCTGCGTGGTCGCAGCCACCGGCTCCAGCTGCGGCATCACCTACCTGATGGGCGGAGGCTACCGCGAAATCTGCTGCGCGGTCAAGAACATGATAGCCAACCTCACCGGAATGATCTGCGACGGCGCCAAGCCCAGCTGCGCCCTCAAGATATCCAGCGGCGTGTCCACGGCGGTGCTCTCCGCGATGATGGCCATGGAGCACGAATGCGTGAGCCCCCTCGAGGGCATCATCGACGACGACGTGGACCAGTGCATACGCAACCTGACCACCATAGGCCGCGACGGAATGAACGAGACCGACCGTCTCATCCTCGACATAATGACCCACAAGAGCCGTCAGAGGCAATGAAAGTCTCCGAAATACTCGCTTCCAGCCCAAGGCCCTACCCATCCCTGGAGATAGTGCCCCCGCTGACCGGCCTCACCAAGAACGAGCTGCTGGACGAGATTCGTCCGTTCATGGAGTTCAGCCCGAAATACATCAACATCACCTGCCATCGCGACGAGATGGAATACAGCCCGCGCCCCGACGGAAGCTATGTCCGCCGCCTGGTCAGGCGCAGGATCAGCGAGAGCGCGGTATGCGGAGTGATACAGTCGGAGTTCAAGGTGGAGGTGGTGCCCCACCTGATATGCGGAGGAGCCACCGCCCAGCAGATAGAGTTCCAGCTCCAGGACTTCCATTTCATGGGCATCAGCAATATACTCGCCCTCAGGGGCGACTGCACCGCCGGGGAGAAGCGCTTCACTCCCGAGCCCGGAGGCTACAGCCACGCCGACCAGCTCGTCAGGGCCGTACACGGCTTCGAGCAGGAACGCCTCGGCGGCCAGAACTACTTCTGCGTCGGAGTGGGAGCCTACCCCGAGAAGCACTTCGAAGCGCCGAACCTCGAGTACGACATCCAGATGCTGAAGCAGAAGGTGGACGCCGGGGCCGACTACATCGTCACCCAGATGTTCTTCGACAACCGCCGTTTCTACGATTTCCGCGACAAGTGCCGCGCCGCCGGCATCGAGGTGCCCATAATACCCGGCCTCAAGCCGCTATCGGGCTACCGCCAGATAAGCCTGCTGCCGGAGACCTTCTCGATCGACATCCCCCAGGAGCTTACGCTCGAAATCGAGGCCCACAGGAACGACCGCGACGCCTGCTACCGCATAGGGCGCGAATGGTGCACCATGCAGTGCAGGGACCTGCTCGCACACGGGGTGCCGGCCGTCCACTTCTACACCATGGGCAGGGCGGAGAACGTGGTCGGCATACTCAGAGACTGCTTCTAGACCATGGACGACATACGCACGGCCCTCTACGAGAGGATACTCATACTCGACGGCGCCATGGGCACCATGCTCCAGCGCCACGGCCTCAGCGGCAACAGCGAGGAATTCAACTTCACCCGCCCCGAGACCGTGAGCGCGATACACAAAGCCTACATCGACGCCGGGGCCGACATCATCGAGACCAACTCCTTCTCGGCCAACAGAATCTCCCAGAGCGAATACGGCTGCTCCGGCAGAGCCCGTGAAATGGCCCTGCAGGCGGCCCGACTGGCTCGCAGCGCAGCCGACGCAGCCCGGCGCAAGGTCTGGGTG
>JADILW010000001.1 GCA_017695095.1 Candidatus Cryptobacteroides avistercoris
ACGCTGCTCTGCTGCACGGCGGCGGTCGCGCAGAACTTCCCCAACGGTCTCACGACCGACAGCGTCGACCCCGCGGCCGACTCGCTGTTCTTCTCCCGCATGCGCGAGAGAATGGACAGCATACGCCGGACGGAGCACCGCCCGACCGTGGCACTCGTGCTCTCCGGAGGAGGCGCGAAAGGCGCGGCGCAGGTGGGCGCGCTCAGGTATCTCGAGGAGACGGGCATCCCGATCGACCTGGTATGCGGCACCAGCATAGGAGGGATGCTGGGAGGAATGTATGCCGTGGGCTACGACAGCGGCAGGCTCGCTCAGCTGTTCATGGACCAGGACTGGAACGTGATGCTCAGCGACTACGTGGACCCGGTGTACATCCCCTACTCGATGAAGATGTACAACGCCCGCTACCTGATCTCCATACCCTTCGACACCGCCCGTGAAGTATTCGACAGCCGCATGCCCGAGGGCCCCGGCTACCGCAGGCAGACCTTCCTGGGCTCGCTGCCCTCCGGCATGGTCTACGGCTTCAACGTCAACAACTTGCTGTCGAGCCTGACTGTGGGGTGGCAGGACAGCCTGAGCTTCGCCGAACTGCCCGTGCCCTTCGTCTGCGTGGCCACCGACGTGGTTTCCGGCAAGGCGAAGAACTGGGTGTCCGGCTCCCTGAACACCGCCGTACGTTCCACGATGTCGATTCCCGGCCTCTTCGAGCCGGTACGCTCCAGCGGCATGGTGCTCGTCGACGGCGGGACGCGCAACAACTTCCCCACCGACATCGCAAGGGCCGCCGGAGCCGACTATATCATAGGAATAGAACTTTCAGACAGCAAGGCCGGCTACGAGGACGTCAACAACATCGTGGACATAGCGATGCAGTTCGTCGACATGCTCGGCGGCGGTGCCTTCCTGACCAACGTGAAGCTGCCGGACGTGACCATAAAGCCCGACATTCCCGAATACAACATGATGAGCTTCAGCCGCGAGGCGGTCGACACAATGCTGCGCCGCGGCTATGCGGCCGCACAGCGCAAGGCCGGCGAACTTCAGGCCCTGAAAGAGAAGGTCGGCGGAGGCAGGGCGGCCGTCCTGGACGGTGCGGTGAACATAGCCGAGACCCCCGTGGAGATCGGGGAGATAGTCTTCAACGGCGTCGGCGAGAAGGAGGCGGCGATAATCTCCAAGCTGCTGAGCTTCGAGGAGGGCGCGACCGTGGGAAAGAAAGAGCTCGACGAGGTGATGAGCAGGTTCCAGGCCACCGGAGCCTTCTCTTCCGTGACCTGGTCGCTGCTCGGGCATGCGGAACCCTACGTGCTGGCGTTCGAGTTCGTCAAGGCTCCGGCCAACAACATAGGCCTGGGATTCAGGATAGACTCCGAAGAATGGGCCTCGTTGCTGTTCAACTTCGGCCTCAACACCAACAGCATGACCGGCTCCAGGCTGAATTTCACGGCCAAGCTCGGCCAGAACCTCAAGGCGGACATCCACTACTCGCTGGACTTCCCTCGCTTCCCGGCCATCAACCTGACGGCGTCCATATCCCAGTACCGGGGCGACCTCGGCACGCCCGGCAGCAAGTACGCCTACAACGCCTCCTACTGGACCCACAAGGAGCTGCTCTACCTGACCGACGTCCGCTGGACCAGGCTCAACTTCGAGGCGGGCTTCAAGAACCAGTACATCAACCTCGACCGCAGCACCCATCTCGGCTCGCTGATCGAGCAGACATTCTCGGAAGAGGCCCTCAAGGGCGACTACCTGGGAGTCTTCGCCAACGGGCACCTCTACACCTTCGACGACTACTATTACCCCTCGAAGGGCACAAGCCTCTCGTTCGGGGTCAACTATGACTTCATCAAACCCGGAGACTCGTCTTTCCGGCCCGTGCTCACCGTGGCTGCCGGATTCAGGACCGTGGTCCCCCTCGGAGGCAAGTTTGCGTTCATCCCCGAGATCTACCTCAGGGGCGTGCTCAGCACCGGCGAGAACACCGACGGAGGCGGCCACGTCTACAAGGACATCTCCGTGCTGCACACCAACTTCGTGGGCGGCGACATCGCCGGACGCTACACCGACAGCCAGATCCCCTTCTTCGGGCTGGACAACGTGACCATCGCCGACGAATACCTGAGCACGGTCGCCCTGGAGCTACGCTACAACCCCGCGAGGCGGTTCTACGTCTCGGCCATGACCGGAATCATCGAGAGCAACGACAGCGCCTCGCGGTTCATCCCCGACTTCTCTCCCGACATCTGGGCCGTCGGGGCCGAATTCGCCTACGATTCCGTGGCCGGACCGATAAAGTTAAACTGCCACTGGTCGAACACGAACAAGTGGGGCGTATATGTTTCTTTCGGATTCGATTTCTGATGGACGACAGACAGAAGAAAATACTCGACCGGCTGGAGAACCAGTGCGCAAGACGCGAATGTTGCAGCTCCGACGTGCTGCGGAAAGCGACCGAGCTGCTTGAAGGCGACGAGGCCGCGGCGCGCGAGGTGCTCGGCAGCCTGGCGGAAGGCGGCTTCGTCGACGACAGCCGCTATG
>JADILW010000005.1 GCA_017695095.1 Candidatus Cryptobacteroides avistercoris
GTCTCCCTGCTCTGCGAATACGACTGGCTCGGCAAGGGCGGAGGAGGCCAGAGCGCCGACCCGGGCGAACTGCTGCGCGAACTCGTGGCCAAACTGCTCGCCCTGCGGGGCTGACGACGGAGGGCACGGAAAAGGCCCGGGGAAACCGGGCCTGACAAAATATTAAAATGAAAAAATCAGCTCACTGCTGCTACTTTTCGTATTTCTTCTCCTTGGCGCGGGTCAGCTTCTCCTTCATTGCATCCACGCACTCCGTAATTGCGTTCTCGAAGGTGTCGGCCGCGCGGTCGATGATGAGACTGTCTCCGGGAATCCTGATCTGAATTTTGGCTCTCTTGCCATCCTTCGTGTCCTCAAGAACCACTTCGGCCTCCTGAGCCACACCATCGAAGAACTTGGACAGACGTGAGACTTTCTTCTCGACGAAGGCGGTGAGTCTTTCACCGGCGTCGAACTTCAGGGATTTGACTTTAATCTCCATGTTTCCTCCGTTTTTTGCCCTTGGGTGGGCGTTGTTATAAACATTCTTGAGCCGCTCAATTGAATTGTGCGTGTAGACCTGGGTCGCCGCGAGGGAGGAATGGCCGAGCAGTTCCTTGATCGAGTTCAAGTCGGCGCCGTTGTCCAGCAGCTCAGTCGCCAGAGTATGCCTGAGGACATGAGGGGACTTCCTGCCGCTTATGCCGGCCACGCCGCCGAGCTCCTTCTTCACAGCCCTGTCCACGAAGACCGGATAGAGCCGGCCACCCCGTTCGGTCTGCAGAAGAGCGGCGTCAGGACGCACATCCGCACATTTCAAAGAGTCAAGTTTCTGTAAATATAATGAAATTTCATCACAAACGGAAGATGTCAGCGGAATTTCACGCATTTTGTTTCCTTTGCCCCTCACGTGCATGACGCGGCGCCCCAGGTCCACCGAATTGCGGTTCAGCGCGATCAGCTCGCTGCGGCGTATCCCGGTGCCGAAGAGCAGGCTGATCACGAGATGGCGCAGGCTCGCGGCATAGTCGCCGAACTCCGGGACTCCGCGGCTGTTCTCGAAATATTCCTGCATGGACTCGCTGCGGTAGAACTCCACGAGCCGCTTGTCCTCCTTCGGCCTTTTCACCAGGTGAACCGGATTGGACTGCAGCACGCCCTGCTTCAGCAGATAGCGGCAATAGCCGCTGAGCACGCTGAGGTGCAGGTTCACGGTGCGGGCACTCTCCCCCCGATCGTCGAGCAGATGGACCTCGTAGGCGCGCACCGTCTGCCTGTCGGGAATCTCCTCCCCGCCTGCGAAGGCGACATATTCCTCGAGCACCGCGCGGTAGACCTCGCAGGTGCGCGGCGAATAGCGCCGGATGCCGCCTATGTATGCGATGTAGCCGTCGAGCATCATCAGCCTCTGACTTCCTTGAGCCCCATCTCCGCGGCCTTCACGCGCATGTAGGCGTCGGCCTCCTCGAAATTGTTGCCTATCAGTCCGTCGAGTATGGCCTCCTTGACCATCTCCTTGAGCTGCCCTATTTCCCTGCAGGGAGGGATGCCGTAAAGCTCCATCACGTATTCACCGGTGATGGGGTTCTTGAAGTTGCGCAGCGCGTCCTTCTCCTCGACCTGCACGAGCTTCTGCTTCACCAGCTCGAAGTTCGCGCGTATCCTCGCGACCTTGGCCTCGTTCTTAGAGGTGATGTCGGCGTTGCAGAGCAGCATGAGGTCGTCGATGTCGTCGCCGGCGTCGAAGAGCAGGCGGCGCACTGCGGAATCGGTGACCTCGCTGTCGACCAGCGCTATGGGTCTCATGTGGAGCCTCACGAGCTTCTGCACGTACTTCATCTCGTCGATCGGGAGCTTCAGGCGGTTGAATATCTTGGGCACCATGCGGGCGCCGATGACTTCGTGGCCGTGGAAGGTCCAGCCCTGGGCGGGGTCGAAACGCTTACTGGCGGGCTTGCCGATGTCGTGAAGCAGAGCCGCCCAGCGCAGCCAGAGAGGCTTGCTGCCGGGTCCGACGTTGTCGAGGACTGCCATCGTGTGCTCGAAATTGTCCTTGTGACCCCTGCCGTCGATGCTGTCCACGCGCTTGAGGGCGCTGATTTCCGGAAGTATGTGCGGCAGGAGGCCGGCTTCGTCCATGAGCTTGAAAGCCATGGAGGGCCGCTGGCAGGCCATCATCTTGTTGAGCTCGTCGGAGATGCGCTCCATCGAGAGTATGCTGAGCCTGTCGGCCATGCGGCGCATGGACTCCATGGACTCGGGCACTATGCGGAAACTGCGTTCCGGGGTGGAGAGCTTGGTCGCGAAGCGCACCGCCCGCAGCATCCGCAGGGGGTCGTCGGAATAGGTGGTGTCGGGGTCGAGCGGGGTCCGTATGACTCCGTCGGCGAGGTCCCTGATACCCCCGAACGGGTCGACCAGCTCGCCGAAGCTGTCGGGCTGGAGGGAGAAGGCCATCGCGTTGATCGTGAAGTCCCTGCGCTTCTGGTCGTCCTCCAGCGTGCCGTTCTCGACTATGGGCTTGCGGGATTCGCGGCGGTAGGATTCGCGGCGCGCGCCGACGAACTCAATCTCGTCGGGACCGTAGCGGAGCATCGCAGTGCCGAAATTCTTGAAATAGGACACGTGGCGGCCGGTCTTCGAGCCAAGTTCGAGCGCGAAGTCGATTCCGCTGCCCTCCACCACCACGTCGATGTCGTTGCACTGGCGGCCGAGGAAACAGTCGCGCACGTAGCCGCCTATGACGAAGGCGCGCACCCCCTTGGATGCGGCGACTTCCGAAATTATCCGGAATATGGGTTTGTCGAGGAACTGTGAGGTTACTGTCGGCATGATAACATTTCTTCGTAGGTCGGAATGCCCGTGCAGGGCACGAATCTACCGCATTCCAGCCTGTAAAGATAGGTCATTTTTCCGTTAGTCAGAATAAGAAAGTTCACGCCGAGCACCGCATTGTAGCGCATGGCCTGCTCCATCACCTCGGGCGACAGCTCCACCGAAGGCCGCTTGCACTCCACCACCGCCAGCGGGGAGCCCTTCCTGTCGTAGACCAGGATGTCGGCACGGTAGCGCTTCCCGCCGAAGTTCAGCGCGCACTCGCTCATCATCATGTGGGCGGGCACGCCGAAAGTGTCGCGCAGCTGCGCGATGAACCACTGCCGCACCTGCTCCTCAGGCGTCGCAGCCACCTCCTTCCTGCGGAGAGGGTCCCAGACGACGTTGCCCGGATTCACGCCTACTCGTGCCTGGTCCATTCGACGGTCTCCCCGATTCCGAGTACGCTGCCGCGTAGCTTCAGGGTGTTGTTGCCGTCGATCAGCGAGCAGGTCACGTTGGCCCTGATCCCGCGGGTGGGGTCATAGATCTTCGTGCCGCCCCAGTTGTTCTTCTTCTCGTTGAACTCGAGTCCGGTGAAGAGCACTATCTCGTCGACCGGGACATTGCGGAGCGACTTGTCGGGGTTCTTCTCGTCGAGGTATTTGGTGCCGTCGGGGGCGGTGCTGTCCTCAACCCAGTAGACCTGGGCCTGGTAGGTGCCGTCGGGCGACTTGGTTATGGCTACGTAGGACCCGATGCCGTCCTGTTCGGCAAACCAGTTCCCGATTATGTCGTCGGCCTTGTTCTGAGCGGATGCAGCCGCCGCGGCAAGTGGCAGGAAGCACAACAATACAAGGAGTTTTCTCATGACTTCAAATTTTATAATCTTTCCTAAAAATACTAAATTTTCTATCTTTGACCACCATGGACAGACGGAAATTCATTCGCGACAGCCTGATGGTCACCGCCGGCGCGGTGGCCGCCGGCACCCTCCCCTCCTGCTCCGGAGAGCTTGGCCGCATCGCGGCGCGCACTTCGGGAAGCACTGCCTCCGAAGGCCCCCTGGAACTTGAATGGGAGGACTTCACGGCTCAGATGAAGTACACGTTCAACATCTCTGGTTCGTCGCGCGACAGCACTCCCATCGTGCTGACGCGGCTGCACTGGTGCGGGTTCACCGGCTACGGCGAGGCCTCGATGCCGCCCTATTTAGGAGAAAACCATGCCAGCGTGAACGCCTTCCTGCAGAAAGTGCGCGACGAGGTGCTCCCCCGCTTCAGGGACGCCTTCCTCCTGGAGGACATACTGGCCGCGACGGACGCCCTCACCGAAGGCAACTGCGCCGCCAAGGCCTCGGTCGACATAGCCCTGCACGACCTGCTGGGCAAGGTCATGGGCCAGCCGTGGTGGAGAATCTGGGGCTTCGACCCGGACGACACCCCCTGGACCTGCTACACCATAGGCTACGACGCCTCCGACGACATAGTGAGGCGGAAGACCTCGGAGGCGGCATGGTCCAGATTCCTGAAGGTCAAACTCGGGCAGAGCGACGCCGAGGACCGCAGGATGATAAGGCTGATACGCGAGGTCTGCCCCGACACGCCTATATACGTCGACGCCAACCAGGGCTGGAAAGACCGGGTCTACGCGGCCGAAATGTGCTGCTGGCTGGCGGAAAACGGCGTCGTGATGGTGGAGCAGCCCATGCCGAAGGCTGACCTTGAGGGCAACGGCTACGTGAACTCGAAGAGCCCGGTGCCGGTGGTCGCCGACGAGTCCTGCCAGCGGCTCGCTGACATTCCCCGGCTGCAGGGAGCGTTCAGGGGCGTGAACATCAAGCTAATGAAATGCACCGGCATGCACGAGGCGCGGGAGATGGTCACCCTCGCCCGCTCTCTCGGCATGGACACGATGATAGGCTGCATGACCGAGACCTCGGTGGCCATCTCGGCCGCCGCACAGCTCGCACCGAAAATGCGCTGGGCCGACCTCGACGGCAACATTCTGATTGCAAACGACTGTTTCAGCGGGATGAAGCTCGACGAGGGCAGGATCACGCTGGACCTTCTGCCGGGCATAGGGGTGAAACCTCTGTGATTATTGCTAAATTTGCCGGCTTAAATTTTCTGAGAATGGACAAGATCAAGAATCCGTATCTGCACCTTCACGACGAAGGCTACAATTGTTTCGCCTGCGCTCCCTGGAATCCGGTCGGGCTCCACATGGAGTTCTTCGAGGACGGAGAGGACATAGTTTCTTTCTGGGAGCCGGGGCTCAACTATCAGAGCTGGCTGAACACCCTGCACGGCGGGATACAGGCGACCCTGCTCGACGAGACGGCGGGGTGGTACATAACCCGGAAGATGCAGACGGCGGGGGTCACTTCCAGCATGAACGTGAGATACCGCCACAACGTGCCTGCGGGGCCGGGGGTGAAGCTTGAGATACGGGCGAGGCTGAAGGAGACGAGGCGCAATCTCGTCGTTCTCGAGGGCAGCATAAGTCACGACGGGCAGGTCTGCACCACGGCCGAACTGACCTATTTCACCTTCCCTCAGGAGAAGGCGAAGTCCGACTTCTTCTTCTGCGGCTGCGAACTGGAGAAAGACGCTCAGTAAAGCTCCCCGCCTGCGGCTATACTGCCTCCGTCAAGGTTCCGCTTCGCTTCATCGATGCTGCGCATCGCCCGCTCACAGCCGCGGGCGGCTAGCCTCTCCGGAGGCAGTATAGCCGCAGGCGGACACAGACTACTTCCAGGAGTTGAACTCCATGTAGAGACGCTCGACGATGCCGTCGGCGAGGCCAAGGGCGGGCACGAGCACATAGTCGGAATGCAGCGCGCCGGCAACGTTGACGAAGATCTCGCCGGCAGGTACTATCACGTCGGCGCGGTCAGGCTTCAGGTCGAAGCGCGCCATGCGCTCCTTCACGTCCATGCCGCGCAGCCGCTCCAGAATCTCCTTCAACGCGGGCACCGCCAGCCTGCCGTCGCCGCATTCCGGCATCCCGGCGAGCAGGGCAAGCTTATAGAGCTTGTTGATGTTTCCGCCCGAACCGATTATGTTCACCGGCTGGCCGCACTCCCTCCCGAACGCCTGCATGTCGGAGGCTATGCGCTCCAGCTCCGCGTCGTTGACCTCCTCCGGGCGGTGGAGCATCCTCAACGTGCCTATATTGTAGGAGCAGGCGCTCTCCCTGACTCCCTTGCGGATCAGCGTTATCTCCGTGCTGCCGCCGCCCACGTCGACATAGGCGCAGGTGGCCTGCTGGCGCGCCGCCAGTTCTATGTGGTTGCCGTAGACTATCGCCGCCTCTTCGGAGCCGCTGATTATCTCCACGTTGATTCCCGTCTCCTTCCTGATGTCGGAGATCAGCGACTTGCCGTTCGAGGCGTCGCGCATCGCCGAAGTGGCGCAGCAGCGGAAGAGGACCACGTTGTAGAGTTCCATTATCTGCTTGCATGCCTTGATGAAGGTTATGGTCTTCTTGCGGCGCTCCTTGGTTATCTTGCCGTTCACGAACACGTCTTCGCCGAGGCGCAGGGGGTAGCGGAAGAAGTATTCCTTCTTGAAGACGAGCTGTCCTGAAGCATCGCGGTACACGCTCTTGATGAGCAGCCTGGCCGCGTTGGAGCCTATGTCTATCGCTGCGTACATGTGAGTTCCTCCGAATAATGCCTGTAAAGTTCATCCTGAGAGCGGAAAGAGCGCTGCGAGTGGCCCGGAAGGCTTTCGTCGAGGTATTCGGGAAGGTCGGCCGGCGTCCGCAGACGGTTGTCGCCGCTGCCGTCGACCACTCTCGCCTGGACCGTGTCCGCAAGCGCGCAGTCCACGATGTAGCGCAGCTCCTCGCGAATGCGGGGGTCGTAGACGGGCGCGAGCACCTCGACGCGGTGGTCCAGGTTGCGCGGCATCCAGTCGGCGGAACCCAGGAAGATACGCTCCTGCCCGCCGCCGGCGAAGATCAGGATGCGGGAATGCTCGAGGTAGCGGTCGATGATGCCGCAGATGCGGATGTTCTCCGAAAAGCCGCGCTGGCCGGTGATCAGCGAGCAGTTGCCCCTCAGGGCTATGTCGACCTTCACCCCGGCTTCGGATGCGCGGTACAGCAGGTCGACCATGCTCTCGTCGGTGATGTGGTTGATCTTCATGCGTATGTAGGCGGGAAGGCCCTTCTTCGCATTGGCGATCTCGGTGCGTATCAGGCGCGTCAGGGAGTTGCGCAGGTGGTTCGGCGACACGAGCAGCTGGTTGAATTTGACCGGCATGAAGGGGGACGCGATGAAGTCGAACACCTTCTCGACCTCCCGGGTCAGTTCCGGACGCGCGGTGAACAGCAGCACGTCGGTGTAGCTGCGGGCGTTGCCCTCGTGGAAGTTGCCGGTGCCTATCACCGCATAGCTGCCGGAGGTGGTCTTGATGTAGGTGAGCTTGCTGTGGACCTTGAGGCCCTCGACTCCGTAGATCACCTCGATGCCGGCGTCGCGCATCTTGCTGCTCCAGATGATGTTGCTCTCTTCGTCGAAGCGCGCCAGCAGCTCAATCACCACCGTGACGGCCTTGCCGTTGTGGGCGGCTGCGATAAGCGCCTCCACGACCTTGGAGTTCTTCGCCAGGCGGTAGAGAGATATCTTTATCGTCTTGACCTTGGGCGACACGGCGGCCTCCCTGAGCAGCTGCAGATAGGCGTCGAAGGAATGGTAGGGCACGTGGATGAAGCGGTCAGAGGCGGAGATGATCTCGAAAAGCCCGGGAATGCGGCCGTCCTCCCCCGTCATCGAGGCCCGCCAGGCGCCGAGCATGTCGAGAGGCCCGCGCTGCGGGTACTTGAGGTCGCTGCGGCCGCAGTCGGGGAAGGACATGAGGTCGCGGTGGTTGTGGTAGCGGCGGCCTGGCACCACGGTGTCGTAGGGCGAGAGCCTGAGCTTGCGCATGACCCGCCTGAGCAGGTCCGCGGGCATCTCGCTGTCGTACATGACCCTCAGGGGCTCGCCGGTGCGGCGCGACGCAAGGCCCTTCTGGACCTTCTGCATCTTGCTCTCGTTGAAGTCGTTGTCGATCTCCATCTCGGCGTCGCGCGTGAACTTGAAGGAATATGCCTCCCAGCCGTCGAATCCGAGGCCGATGAAGAACTTGTCCATCATCAGGCGGAGTATGTCGTCGAGCGCGATCACGCAGGCGTTGCCGTTGTCGTCGTCGGGAATGCGGTGGTACCTGCCCACACGGCCCGTGGGAATCGGGAGCACGGCGTATGACCAGCTCGTCTTCTCCCCGTCGGTACGCGACAGGCGCACTGCCAGGTAATGCGCGGAATCGGCTATGAGATTGAGGTCGTCGACCTTGTTCATCCAGATGGGAGAGGTGGCGCCGACTATGTTCTCCTCGAAGAAGGTCTCGGCCCAGCGCAACTGGGCGGCGTTGAGACTGGTCTCGTCGACCAGCCTGATTCCGGAGGCGGCGAGTTCGCCGAAAATCGAATCCACAGTGACGGTGAACTCCTCGTCGTACTCGGCGTAGAGCCTGGAGATCTGCTTCAGCGTCTTCTTGGCCACGGCAACCTCCTCGCGCAGGAACTTGTGGTCGTTCTCGGCTATCCTGCTGAGGGTCGCCACGCGCACGCGGAAGAACTCGTCGAGGTTGTTGGAATATATGCCCACGAAGTTGAGCCTTTCAAGCAGGGGCACTTCGGGGCGTCTGGCCTCCTGCAGGACGCGGTGGTTGAAATACATCCAGCTCACATCCCGTTCGATGGTCCTTTTTATCTTCCTGGCAGGCATGGGGAATCAGAATCTTACCATGAATTCCACCACGAACTTGTCCTGCTCCGAGATGTCGGGCACGGCGCCTTCGCGGTAGAAGTATTTCTCGTAGTTGAGCCGTATGTCGCTCACGAAGGGGGTGCCGAGGCTGATGGTCACTCCCCCGGTGATACGCGAGCGGGCGTAGTCGCGGATGACCAGCACTCCGCCGGAATCCTGCACGCCGTTCAGGTAGCGGATTCCGTCGCTGTGGTCGTTCATGGAGTCGTAGCGCACGAGCGGGGACACGGACTTGACCGCCCCGCTTCCGTCGCCTATCGGTATCATGTAGCTCAGGAAGCCGTCGAAGGAATAGACGTCGGTGAAGGCGTCCTGTGCGTAGGTCTTGTAGAGGTACTCGGCCTCGGCGTGGAGACGGCCGTTGTCGTAGAAGGCGCCGGCGGCGTACATCATCACGTTGATGTGGTCGGGACGTATCTTCTGGGCGCTGAGCACGACATTGAAGCCCCTGAAGAGCTCGACCTGGGCCTTGGCGGAGAAGTTGATGTTGTCAGTCCAGAAGTCCTTCTGGTTCGTGAGTCCGCTGCCGTTGAACAGGCCGGCGGCGATCGTCACCGGCATTGCCTGCCCGAAGCTCCAGCTGAGCTGGGCGCCGACGTCGCGCACATTGCCCACCTCCTTGGCGATGAAGGAGCGGTTGGCGAAATACTGCTGGTGGGGCGAACGGTGGGCGTCGATGGTGAAGGGCACGCGCATCTGGCCTATGGTGAAGTGCAGGTTAGGGGAAATGTTGAAGCGCGCGTAGGCGTCGAGCATCTTGAGCACGCCCTCGTCGCAGAGGTCGATCTCCGCCTTGTAGCTCACGACGCGCGAAAGGTCGCCGCTGATGCTCACGCGGGCGTTGCGGACCTGGAAGCGGCCCTCCTGCATCTGGGGCTGGTATTCATATTTCCCGCGCACGGTGCCGTGTATCTCCGGGGTGCGGTCGGTCCCGTCGGATGCGAACGACACAGCCGCTGCAACCAGGAAGGCTGCAACGGCTGCGGCATATCTTGACAAATCAGATGTCTTCATGCACTAAGGTAGTCAATTTATTTCAAAAATTCTCATTTGCCCGCGAAATGGTAGCATGCGCGCACGAGGTGCTTGGTGGTGTTCACAAGCTCGGAGGTCTCCTGAATCAGGTTCAGGTAGAGCTGGGCGGTCTTGAAGTTGATTCCCTCCTCCCTCTGCATGCGGTCGATGTGCTTCTTGCGGAGAGCCGACAGGTCGGCGATGGTTCCCTGGAACTCGCGCAGCATGGACTCATAGTCGGAGTAGTCGCTCTGGCTGATCACCTTGCCGGCCGTAGCGAGCATGGACTGCACCTTCTCCATCACGGGGCGGTACTCGTTGACGTAGGTCTTCGAGAAGGGGTCGAAACAGTTGTCGACATGCTCGAGTATGGGTTCGAGCATTCGGCGCATGCCGTACATATACTCCTCGTCGCAGTTCATCGCCAGGTGGAACCAGGTGTTGCGCTCCACGGCTATCTCCATCGGGGAGCGGCGCATGGCCACGAGCTCGACCTTCCTGACCTTCTGCTGGATGTTCTTTATCTCCTTGAGGTTGCGGCTGCAGCGGCGCAGGGAGCGGATGTCCTCGTTCTCGAGGCCTTTGAAAATGGCGTCGTAGTCCTCGGACACGTTGCGTATCACGTCGGTCTGGACTCCGATGAAATGCTGCGAGAGCAGGTTCCACACCTGCTTGGGGTCGCTGTTGCTGAGCATCTGCTGCTCCACGGTGTTGTCGACCGCCTTCTCCTTCTTGTCGAAGCCGCGCTTGCTGTTCCAAAGCAGGAAGAGCACGAGCAGCATGAAGGCCACCATGGCCACGAAGCCGCCGAAGTGCATTATCAGGCAGACGAGGCCGCAGGCCACGAAGGCGATGCCGGCGGTCATGAACCAGCCGCCGATCACGCTCACCACTCCGGTGATGCGGAACACTGCAGTCTCACGGTTCCAGGCCTTGTCGGCGAGGCTCGAACCCATGGCCACCATGAAGGTGACATAGGTCGTGGAGAGGGGCAGGGTCAGCGTGGTGCCCATTATTATGAGGAGGGCGGAGAGCACCAGGTTGACGGAGGCGCGGACCTCGTCGAAGGCGGCGCCCTCGGCCATTATCGCCTCCTTCTTGTTGAAGCGGGAGCCTATCCAGTTCTTGACGCTCGAGGGAACTATCTGCTCCACCACGCTTGTCAGGTTCTGCGAGCTGCGCACGAGAACCCTCGCCACTGGAGAAGAGCCGAACATCTCGTCGCCCTCGCCCTGGCGGCTCAGGTTGACGCTGGTCTTGACCACGTTCTGGGCCTTCTTCGAGGTCGCGAGCGCGATGACCATGATCACTCCGGCGATCAGCAGGTAGAGCATCGGGCTCTTGGCGCTTTCCTGGAGGGACGTCATCATGAAGCTGTCGGGATCGGTGCCGCCGTTGGCCAGGAAATCCTTCAGGGAGTCCAGCGCCGCGAGGGGTACGCCGATAAAGTTCACCAGGTCGTTGCCGGCGAAGGCCATCGCGAGGGCGAAGGTGCCGGCGAGCACTATGATCTTGAACACGTTGACCTTGAGGAAATATAGCAGTTCCGAAAGTATCGTGGTCGCGATGAAGGCGACGATCAGGATCATGGTGGTGTTGGCGTCGATCCACTGCCTGAACGTCTCGGAGATGAAGGGTGAATCGCCGAGTCCCTTGATCAGGATGAAGTATGCGAGCGAGGTGAAGGCGATTCCGCCGAAGATTCCAATGGTGTAGCCGAGCTTCTTCTTATAGTTGAAGGAGAAAATCACCCTGGCCAGCCACTGCACCAGCAGACCCGCCACGAAGGCGATGGCCACCGACACGAAGATCGCGATGATCACGGTGAGCGCCTTGTTGCTGTTGAGCAGCATGCCGAGCGTGAGCCCGTCGTCGCCGGCCGTCTTGAGCAGGGCCATCACGAAGGACGCGCCGAGCAGCTCGAACACGAGGGATACGGTGGTGGAGGTGGGCATTCCCATGCTGTTGAACATGTCGAGCACGACCACGTCCGTGACCATCACGGCCAGGAATATCGTCATCACTTCCGTCAGGCTGTAGTAGGAGGGCTGCATGATTCCGTGCCTGGCGATGTCCATCATTCCGGCACTCATCACCGCTCCGATCAAAACTCCGGCAGAAGCCACGATCAACACCGTCCTGAACCTGGCGACCTTGGCGCCTATCGCGGACTGAAGGAAATTGACTGCATCGTTGCTTACACCGACAAACAAGTCGAACACTGCCAGAATGAGCAGGAATCCGACTATCACGTAGAAAATTTCGGTCATAATCTCGGTGAACTAATTCTGCGGCAAAGGTCGCCATATCATATTACAGAAAAGTTAATAATTGTTAAGAAATTGTTAAATCCCGTCCGGGGGAGAAGTTTGCAAGTCCGGTAATCCGGGTACGTGATATTTTCCCGAATTGGCTTATATTTGGCTTCTGGAATTTACTCACTCTACTATGTCCAAGGTTTATTACACTGATTTTCGCTGCCGTCCGGACGAGGGGCCGGCCGACAAGCTCAAGCGCCTGATCAAGGCGGCCGGGATAGGAGACATCGACATGGACGGCAAGTTCGTGGCCATCAAGATGCACTTCGGCGAACTCGGCAACATGACCTTCCTGCGCCCCAACTACGCACGGGCGGTGGTGGACGTGGTCACGGAGCTGGGAGGCAAGCCTTTCCTGACCGACTGCAACACCCTCTACCCCGGCAGCCGCAAGAACGCCCTCGAGCACCTCTGGTGCGCATGGCAGAACGGCTTCACGCCGCTGACCGTCGGATGCCCGGTGATCATCGCCGACGGGCTCAAGGGCACCGACGACATAGCCGTACCCGTGCAGGGAGGCGAGTACATCAAGGAGGCGAAGATAGGGCACGCCATCATGGACGCCGACGTCTTCATCTCGCTCACCCATTTCAAGGGACACGAGATGACGGGATTCGGCGGCACGATCAAGAACATCGGCATGGGCTGCGGCTCCCGCGCCGGCAAGAAGGACCAGCACAGCAACGGCAAGCCCGTGATCAATGAGGACCGCTGCCGCGGATGCAGGCGCTGCATGCGCGAATGCGCCAACAACGGACTGGTCTTCGACGAGGAAAGGAAGAAGATGACGGTCGACTACGCGAACTGCGTGGGCTGCGGCCGCTGCATCGGCGCCTGCAACTTCGACGCCATCGACTTCGCGCAGGACGCGGCCGTGAAGGAACTCAACTGCCGCATGGCCGAATACACCAAGGCCGTGGTGGACGGAAGGCCGGCCTTCCACATCTCGCTGATCTGCGTCGTCTCACCCACCTGCGACTGCCATTCGGGCAACGACACCCCGATCATCCCCGACGTGGGCATGTTCGCCTCGTCCGACCCGCTCGCGCTCGACCAGGCCTGCGTGGACGCCTGCCTCAGGCAGACTCCCCTGCCCGGCAGCCAGCTGACCGACGAGATGTCGCGCCCCGGCTTCCACGACAGGCACGACCACTTCGACAACACCAACCCCAACACCGAGTACCGGACCTGCCTCGCCCACGCCGAGAAAATCGGCCTCGGCAGCCGGGAGTACGAGCTGGTAGAGGTGAGATAAAAAAACTGCCCGGAGCCTCGCTCCGGGCAGTTTTGTCATATGCGCCTGAACCAGTATGTCATCTCGGCTGAATCTTCTACAAACGAGAAAGACAGCTCATCCTCTGTCAGGGTCACGATAGTAACTTCAATGACAGAACCTGCGCTATCCATTATAAGTTCGCTCCCGGACACGGTGTAGCTGAATCCGGTCTCTTGCAAGTCAGTCCCCCATAACCGCCCTGTACCGTCATCGTCGAATTCGAAGCACATGGTTCCTTCCGGAGCTTCATCTGAATCAATTACTTCGTCTCCCTCGACCGCCCTGACGCGGTACAAGCTCCAAGCCCCCACAATATCGGAGACATCAAACGGGCTATCCTTCCCACAAGAGGAGAAGAAGAACAGCGACACCAGTGCCGCCATGATACACAAGAATCTTTTCATTGCTCTATCGGTTTAAAATATGACTGTCACTGCCGCTGCAGGTTATCCGGGATGGGCCTTAAAGCATAAACGGCATCATAGGCTGCCGGCATCCCGGAAGATGACGGGCCCGGTATAATTGCATGAAAGCTGCTCTCCGTTTTCCGCCGTACCAGAAACTACGAACGTATAATTTTCACCGGAACGGCCTATGGTCAGAGTGGCGTCATACACATCATATTCGTAGTAATCCTTCATGGAAATGACTATGACTCCCAGAAAACAAGACTCTTCTGACGCCTGATAACTGCCTTCGGGGAGTTCGTATGTCTTTCCGGGAAGAGACATGGCTAACATGCAAGAGGTGAAATCCAGTTCGCTCATTTCTTCAACTGAGGCACCATCAGCCAGCAGATGGATGTTGTACGCTGTTACAGGATTGCCGTCAGAATCAGTGTCGTCAACATAAATGGCGACGGCGCCGGTCAACCGGCTTCTACAAAGTTAGAAAACTTTCTCACATTATGAACAGCACTCAAGGAGTATTGAATGCTAAATTTCGTCTTTAATTTCCAGCCCTACAACGATTTGCTTCTCAATTTGGCCGGAAATCACAATCAAAAGGGCTTTTTTGACAATCAAGCCGCACAATCAAAGGTGTTCCATGCTGCCCTGACCGCGCAGAACATTTCATCAAGTCTCTGCGACTCAATATATTCCACCTTCCGTACGCACAATCAGATTTGCTGTCATTACATTGTCAAACGAAACCGGATACTCTGTTGTTTTTTTAGTATCTTTGCATTGCTATGAAAAACGAACTTGGAAAATGGTTGATGGATATCGCAAAGTATATCATGACCGCAGTCATACTGACATCCATTTTCGGGGAGTTCTCCCAAAAATGGATAGTCTATGTAGGTGGCTCCCTGACAATAGCCTGCACCTTGGGCTGGGGACTCTACCTGTTGAAAGACAATAACGATAACAAAAAGAGAATAAGATAATGGGTGCATTGATAATGTTCGCTTTGGCCATAGTCATTGCCACATCGGCAGGTATCTACTACTGGCGGCAGGACCGGAAGGAGAAGAAAAACCCGAAGGCCGAATAGATACGGAACCTTTACAGGATATTGGCTCCAACGGACACTGATGACACGCCTCCGTTCCTCAGCGATTCCCAATAAGGTTGCAGTCGTTCTCTTATCAATTCAATAGGCCGACAGCCTGAAAATCTATGGATTCAGGACATTTTATTTTCCGCAAATAGCCATTCCAGAAGGATCGGCGGTTTTTTTGATGCGAAAAATTCTTCGGTAAATAAGGGGTGATTCTCTCGATAACCGGTTCTCCTGTTTGCAAATGTGCATGCAATAGCATCCGATAGCACTTCACGATCCACCTTGCCTGTCACCAGAATGCGATAGACATCAAAGAAGTCCTTCATACGGCTATTGGCCAAAGAGAGCACTATCATGGCATGAAACTTCTCCGCAACGACGGTTTCCAATGAATAAGCCTTTATCTCCGCTTGCGGCACGGTATCAATCAACGCAGGAAAGGCCAGTTCTTGAGGTGCAGGAGTAACGACATCACCAAAACCTATATCCATTGATACGCGCTGACGGGCAGTGTCAAGATGAGCAACGCACCACCCTTCAGAATGAAACGCTCACGGTAATTGCTGATGGAAAGGCGATAAAGCAGCCGTTCCTGCATATAGCGGGAAATCATCATTTGCGGATTGTAGTTTTCCGCTCTTGACAGATTAAGCAACCTTTCCTTAACCGATTTTCCGGAGTTTGTATATGTCTTGCCCATTATAGCATATATTTTATCAGCTCATCAATTTTTTTACCCACATGCAGCTGCGATGCGTATTCATAAAGACGGGTAATGTCTCGGTCTTTGCGTGACAGATAGTTTTTGAATATTTCGGAACTCACATCCAAACCTATCTTATTCCGATACTTGATGGCATCGCAGGCCGATTTTTCCAAATCATACACTTTAACTTTGAAGCCGTCAATCTCCACTTCCATAACCCCAAGCTCGTAAGACTTTTGTGTCATAAAACTAAGCTCAATTGGCGGAAACACAGGAAGTGTCACCCGGCGTGTACGTTCTATCGCAATGTGGTATGCCTGTGGAATTTGAGTCGTAAGTTCATGATACGACCATGCGGAATATAAACACAATACAC
>JADILW010000028.1 GCA_017695095.1 Candidatus Cryptobacteroides avistercoris
ACTTCACCGACTACGCCGAGAGCATCTGGGTGGGCTACCGCTGGTTCACCACCGAGGGCAAGAACGTTTCCTACCCCTTCGGCTACGGTCTGAGCTACACCACCTTCGAGTACTCCAAGCCCAGCGTGAAGGCTGACAAGGACGGCAACCTGACCGCCACCGTGACCGTGACCAACACCGGCTCCGTGGCCGGCAAGGAGGTAGTGGAGGTCTACGTGGCAGCGCCCGCCGGCGGACTCGAGAAGCCCGCGAGGGAGCTCAAGGCCTTCGACAAGACCGACCTGCTGCAGCCCGGCGCAAGCCAGACCCTGACCTTCAAGATCACTCCCTACGAGCTCGCTTCGTTCAACATCGACGCCAACCAGTGGGAGACCGCCTCTGGCAGCTACACCCTCTACTTCTCCAAGAACGCGAACGACACCGCGACCTCGGCTTCAGTGAACGTGCGCAAGGCCAGCACCTTCTCCGTGACCGACGCCTTCGCCCACATCAAGTAATTGCAGATGAAGAAAGCGATTTCTCTGTTTTCAGCGCTCCTGCTGTCCGTAATAGCCTTCGGACAGCAGGCGCTTTATGACGCCGCAACCGTCGTTTCTCCCCAGATCAACGACGACAACAGCGTGACCTTCAGACTCAACGTGCCCAAGGCCATCACCGTCACCGTCTCCGGCGACTTCGAGGGCGACGACGGCAACGTGGAGTACCCTCTCGTGCAGGGCGCCGACGGAGTGTGGACCTACACCACCGAGCCTCTCGAGCCCGAACTCTACAGCTACTTCTTCAAGGTCAACGGAACCCGTTACCTCGACCCCTCCAACATCTACCAGAACCGCGACATAGCCACCTGGACCAACATCTTCATCATCTCCGGGGAGAAGGGTGACAAGGGCTGGCTCTACGAGGTTCAGGACGTTCCCCACGGAAACCTTTCCAAGGTATGGTACGACAGCCCCACCCTCGGAATCACCCGCCGCATGACCATCTACACCCCTCCCGGATATGAGGAGGGCAAGACCCGCTATCCCGTGCTCTACCTCTGCCACGGAGCCGGCGGCGACGAGAACGCCTGGTCGGAGCTCGGAAGGGCAGCCCAGATTCTCGACAACATGATCGCCCTCGGCAAGGCCAAGCCCATGATCGTGGTGATGCCCAACGGCAACGTCGACACCGAAGCGGCTCCCGGAGAATGGTCTGCAGGAATGTACCAGCCCACCTTCATGGGCGGCGGATTCGGCGAGCCCAAATCCACCATGCAGGAGAGCTTCCCCGACATCATGAAGTATGTGGAGAGCCACTACCGCGTGCTCAAGGGCGCCAAGAACACCGCCATGTGCGGACTCTCGATGGGCGGCGGCCACACTTTCCTGACCACCAAGCTCTATCCCGGCACCTTCGGCTACATCGGACTCTTCTCCGCAGCCACCTTCATGGACCTCGCGACCATGCATTCCGACGCGGAGTACCAGGCTCAGATGAAGGCCCTCTTCGACGCCGACCCCGTGCTCTACTACATCGGCATGGGCAAGACCGACTTCCTCTACCAGTCATGCGTCGACCTCAGGGCGTTCCTCGACGAGAACAACTACCCCTATCAGTACGAGGAGACCGAAGGCGGACACATCTGGCGCAACTGGAGGGTCTACCTGACCCACTTCGCAGAGCAGCTGTTCAAATAGCGGCGGCGCTGCATGAAACGAAAGAACCCGGCTGGAAATCCAGCCGGGTTCTGTTTTCTTATAGGAGAGGTGCTTCCTACTCCTCCGTCTCAGCAGCTTTGGCCACCTTGGTCAGCTCCACGTCGAAGATGAGGGTGGAGTTGGGTCCGATGCTTCCGGTGCTGCGCTGGCCGTAGCCGAGCTCGGCGGGAACATAAAGCTCAATTTTTCCGCCCTCGCCGATCAGCTGCATTCCTTCCTGCCATCCGGGGATGACCTGAGAGAGCGTCAGGCGTACGGGGTCAGCATTCTCGGCTGTCTGGTCGAATACGGTGCCGTCGAGCAGAGTTCCCTTATAGCGGACCCATACTGTGTCGGCGGGTCCGGGAACCAGCTCGCTGCCCTTCTCGAGGATCTTGTACTGGAGACCCGACTCGGTCTGCTGTACGCCTTCCTTGGAAGCGTTGGACGCAAGGAACTTCTCGCCCTCCTCCTTATTGACGGCGGCAAGATAGTTCTGCCTCTTCTCGAGGAAGGAGTTGAATGCGTTGTTGATCGACTGGGGGCTGAACTTGAGCTGCTGCGCGAACTCGGGAGAGCGCATGTCGCCCTCGGCGGCCACGAAGTCCTTCATACCCTTGATCATCTCGTTGAAATTCAAATCCTCGCCGAAATTGTAAGCCTTGAGGAAACTTCCGAAGTTGACTCCGAGCAGATAGCTGACGGAATCCACCTCAGCCTTCGAGGGCACGAAATCAGAAGCCTTCATCTCGCTCACGGCAGCGGCGTCCGCATTCTCATCAGCAGCAGGAGCGGCGTTGTTGCAGGCTACTGCTGCAAGTCCCAGCAGGGACAGGAAAAAAATTGACTTTTTCATTATTTGACTTAAAATTTTAGAAGTTGCATCAAAGCTCCCAGGCCAGGGCGGATGCACCGAGGATCGCGGCGTCAGACTCCTTGAGCTGAGAGAACACGATCTTGACCTTGCCCTTCCACTGATGCATGAGGTTCTCGTTCATGGATTCCACCATGGGCTCGTAGAAGAACTCCTTGGCCCTTGCCAGACCTCCGAAGAGAACTATGGCCTCGGGAGAGCTGAACGCCACGAAGTCAGCAAAACTTCTGCCAAGCATCTTTCCGGTGTAGTCGAAAATCTTCTTGGCCAGGGCGTCGCCCTCGGCGGCAGCCTCATACACGGCCTTTGAGCTCAGGTCCTCGACGCCGCGCAGCAGCGAAGGCTCGTCGGTGAGCTCCAGCATCTCGCGGGCGGTGCGGGCGACTCCGGTCGCGGAGCAGTAGGTCTCGAGGCATCCGGTCTTGCCGCAGCCGCAGGGTCTGCCGTTGTAGCGCACCACGCAGGTGTGTCCGAGCTCTCCGGCATTGCCGTCGTGGCCGTAGACCACCTTGCCGTCGATCACGATTCCGCTTCCCACTCCGGTTCCCAGGGTTATCATGATGAAGTTCTTCATCCCGCGGGCGACTCCGTAGGTCATCTCGCCGATGGCGGCGGCGTTGGCGTCGTTGGTCAGGGAGACGGAGATTCCGCCGAGGTTCTCGGAAAGTATCTTGGAGAACTCCACAGTTCCGTCAGCGGCCCAGAGAAGGTTGGGGGCGCATGATATCTGGCCTGTATAATAGTTGGAATTGGGGGCTCCGACTCCGACTCCGCGGATCTCGCCGGTCTTGCCGCACTCGATCACGCATTCGCGTATGGCGTCGGCAAGGGCCGACAGGTAAGCGTTGGCGTCGGTCCCGTAGGTGTCCGAACGGATCACAAGGCGGGAGAGAATCTCACCGCGTGCGTTTACCACTCCTATCTTGGAGGTCTGTCCTCCGACATCCACTCCTACTACATATTGCTTTTCCATAATCTTATGCGCTTATACAGGTATGTTCTTGTTTACGTTCTTGCAGCCCCAGAGTGCATAGTAGAGCAGGTAGAGCAGCATTGCGATGATGAGCCAGTAGCTCTGGATATATCCGACGGCCGGAACCAGCACGTTGTTCTGGATAAGAGGCATGACACCGCCGCCCACGACGAGCATCATGAATATTCCGGAAGCCTGTTCGGTGTATTTTCCGAGTCCTTCGACGCAGAGGTTGAAGATGGCGCCCCACATGATCGAGGTGCAGATACCGCAGAGCGCGATGAAGAGGCACTTGACGGGAATGTCGGCGCCCTTGTAGGTCATCGAAACGGAGTCGGGCAGGAGCACCGCCACGAGAAGCAGCACGATGGCCAGCGAGGTGACGAAGATCATCTGGGTGCGGGTCGAAACCTTGCCGCTGATGACTCCGCTCAGGGCGCGGCCGATGAGCATGAGCAGGAAGAAGAGGGCGGAAAGCGCACCTGCGATGGCCGCAGAGCCCTCGAAGCCAATGCCTCCCTTCTCGACGGGCTGGCTGAGATAGAAGTTGAGCTCGTAGGGGATGCCGTTCTCAAGTCCCACATAGAAGAAGATTGCCACGGCTCCGAGCACGAAGTGCCTGAACGACCATGCGCTGTACTTGTCCTTCTCCTTGACCTTGCCGGCCGCAACATCGGCACGCGCACGCTCGAGCGCGGGCTCGGGCACGTTCACGCGGCTGATGATCAGGAAGGCGACCACGAACACGCCCATTCCGATGAAGAGCAGAGGGGTCACGTCGTTCATCGAGGTGCCCTCGTTCACGGTTCCGATGAGCACGCCCACGAGGAGAGGGGTCAGGGTCGCGGTCAGGGAGTTGAGGGATCCGCCGGTCTGCACGAGCTGGTTACCCTTGTTTCCGCCACCTCCGAGGGTGTTCAGCATGGGATTCACCACGGTGTTAAGCATGCACACGCAGAATCCGCTGATGAACGCGCCGAGCAGGTAGATGATGTAATTCAGAGCCACGACATCGCCGCCTCCTACAGTGAACACCGCCACGTCGGCTCCGACGAGGCTGCTGATGTACTGCACGAGAAGTCCGACGAATCCCACGGCGAGCGCGATCAGCGAGGTCTTCTTGTAACCCACGGTGGTGAGCATCCTGCCTGCGGGAATGCCCATGAACAGATAGGCTGCGAAATTCATCATGTTACCCATCATTCCGGCCCAGGAATACTTGTATCCCCAGATGTTGCCGAAAGGAGCGGCGAGGTTTGTGACGAATGCTACCATCGCGAAGAGGAAGAACATCGTCACGATTGCGACTACGTTTGTCTTTTTACTACTCATAAATTAATAATTTTGGTTATTGTTTCAGTTCTTGAGGGCTTCGAGATTCTTCTCGTTGAAAAGCTGCTTCCCTTCCGGGGTCATCGCGTATTCTATCCTGTCGGCATAGAACTGCTCCACTTTTCCGCGGACCATCTTCATGGTGGTGTTGAGCATGCCGTTCTGCTCGGTGAAAGGAGTCTCACCGACTATGATTGCGGCGGGCAGCCACTTCTCCGGGAACATTCCGGCGTGCTTTCCGCCGGGCCGGTAGGAGTCGACCTCCCCCTGTATTATCTTGAGCATGGCCCTGCGTCCTTCCTCGGATGCGGGGTCCAGGCCGTCCTTCTTCACCGCGTCGGCCAGCGCCGCCTTGTCGGGAATCACGAGCACCACGGTGTAGGGGCTCTGGTTGTTGTAGAGCACCGAGGCCTCGATATAGCGCGAACCGTCGGCGAGACTGTCCTCATAGCCCTCGGGAGAATATTTCTCTCCGTCGGAGGCGATGAGCAGGCTCTTGAAGCGGCCGGTGACATAGAGGTAGCGGGGGTCCTCACGGCAGAGATAGCCGCGGTCGCCCGTATGGAGCCAGCCGTCGACTATGGTCTTCGCGGTGGCCTCGGGATTCTTCCAGTAGCCGGCCATGACATTTTCGCCGCGTATGACTATCTCTCCGGTCTCGCCCGCGGGAAGGGCGTTGCCCTCCTCGTCGCATATCTTGATGTCCATGGGCTCGACGGTGCGTCCGGACGAGCCGAAGCGCGCATGTCCGGCGGAGTTCGCGCAGATCACGGGGGTAGCCTCCGACAGGCCGTAGCCCTGGAAGATAGGCATTCCGATCGCGTTGAAATATTTCTGAAGCTCTATGTCGAGCAGGGCGCCTCCTCCCACGAAGAACTGCATGCGTCCGCCGAAGCTCTCGCGTATCTTGGAGAACACGAGCTTGTCGACCAGCGAGATGAGAGGCTTGCGCCAGAACTGCTTCAGAGCGGGCTTGCCGGCGTTGTAGTATTCCCTGTTGTATGCTATGGCCTGCCTGAGGCCGAACTCGTAGAGCCATTCCACGAAGGCCCCTTTCTGCCGTATGGCCTTCTCGAAGTTCTTCTTGAAGTTCTTCGAGAGCGTGGGAACCGAAAGCATCACGTGCGGACGCACCTCGCTGATCGCGACGGGAATGTTCTTCAGGAGCGACACGGTGCTCTTGCCGCAGGGCACGGTGGCTATGCTTCCGCCGTAGCTCATCATCACGTAGAAGCCGGCCACATGGGCGAAGCAGTGGTCAAGGGGCAGGATTATGAGCATCACCGAGCCTTCGTCGACGCCGATGATGGAACGCGCCTGCTCCACGTTGGCCGTGTAGTTGCGGTGGGTGAGCAGTATGCCCTTAGGGTCGGCGGTGGTTCCGGAGGTGTAGCTTATGTTGGCGTAGTCGTCGGGCTTCACGGAGGCGATGCGCTGCTCCAGCTGGTCGGGATACGCCGCGGCGAACTTCAGTCCGGCCTCGCGCACCTCATCCAGGTATATTTCGTTCTCCTGGAGAGGAATCCTGTCCATCACGATGACCTTCTCGATTCCGGGGCAGCGGCCGATGACCCTGCGCACCTTCGCGATCTGGCTCTGCGAGGCCACGATGAAGCGGGAGTCGGAGTGGTTGATGCGGAAAAGCAGGTCCTGGTCGGACTCGAGCTTGAACGACAGGGGGACGTTGACGGCGCCGGCGTAGAGTATGCCGAGCTCGGTGAATATCCACTGGTTGCGGCCTTCGGATATCATGGCCACCTTCTCCCCTTTCTGCAGCCCCAGGGACATGAATCCGGCCGCGAGTATGCGGCCCTCGTTCCGGGTCTTCCTGAATGAGGTCTCCGTCCACTTGCCGTCGACTTTTTCCCTGAGGAAGGTCTTGTCGGCGTAGACGGAGGTGTATTTCTCGACGAAGTCGATGATGGTCGGTCTCTTGTTGTCCATATTCGGTTATCGGTTTAGTGTGTGTCTGCGGTCTCTAATCGCCGGCCGCCGGGAAAAGTCCGTACAGTTCGGCGTCGATCATGTCGGTTACCTTCTCGAAGTCCTCCGGCCTGTCGCCGAACTTGATCTTGTCGGCGTCGATGACCAGGAGCTTCCCCGTGTAGCCGGATATCCACTTCTCGTATTTCTCGTTGAGCCCGGTCAGGTAGTCGATGCGTATGGTCTTCTCATAGTCGCGGCCGCGCTTCTGGATCTGGGCGATGAGGTTGGGGATGGAGGACCTGAGGTAGATCAGCAGGTCGGGATTGCCCACGAGCGACATCATGAGGTCGAAGAGGTCGGAGTAGTTCTCGAAGTCCCTGCTGCTCATCAGGCCCATGTCGTGGAGGTTGGGGGCGAAGATGCGGGCGTCCTCATAGATGGTGCGGTCCTGCACTATGACTTCCTTCGAGTGCGATATCTCCACCACGTCCTTGAACCTCTTGTTCAGGAAATAGATCTGGAGGTTGAACGACCACCGCGCCATGTCCTGATAGAAGTCGGCGAGATAGGGGTTGAAGTCTACCGATTCATACTTGGGCGTCCAGCCGTAATGCGCGGCCAGAAGCCTGGTCAGGGTCGTCTTGCCGCTGCCTATATTTCCTGCTATCGCTACGTGCATATCTGAAACAACTTCTAAAGATACGAATTATTTGAAGAGTCCGAACAATCGGGAGTCAATCTTGTCGGTCACGGCCTCGAAATCGTCGGGATTGTTCTCAAAATCCAGGCCGTCGGCGTCGATGATCAGCAGATTCCCCTCATACGAGGCTATCCACTCCTCGTAGCGCCGGTTGAGCCCTCCGAGGTACTCCAGGCTGATGCTCTGCTCATAGTCGCGGCCGCGCTTCCGTATGCCCTCCACAAGGTGCGGGACCGACGCCCGCAGGTAGATCAGCAGGTCCGGCAGCCTGACCATCGACATCATGAGGTTGTAGAGCTGCATGTAGGTGTCGTAGTCGCGCTTCGAGAGATTGCCGAGCTCGAAATTGTTGGCCACGAAGATATGGACGCCTTCGAGTATCGTCCTGTCCTGTATTATCACATCCTCCGACTTCGAGATCTCGAGCACGTCCTTGAAGCGCTGCGCGAGGAAATAGGTCTCAAGGTTGTACGACCAGCGCGGAATGTCGCGGTAGTAGTCCTCGAGGTAGGGATTGTAGGTCACGGCCTCATATTTCGGGGTCCAGCCATAGTGCTCCGCGAGCAGCCTGGTCAGGGTCGTCTTGCCGCTTCCGATATTTCCTGCAACGCCTATATGCATCGAATTCGATTTACAAATCTTACAAAGATACGAATTTTCTCCAACACTTTCCTTTTTTAGCCCTTTCCTCCATCCTATCCACCATCCCTTTTCGTCTTTTACACTCGAATATTTGACAAAAAGGCTTACATTTACGGAAGAAAAGAAAAATGATGAATAGAGAAGATTTCGGAACTCTGACACCAAGTTTGGGAGAGTTGATACAAACTATCCATGAAAGCAACCATGACAGTGAAGATTTTATCTCGGACACAGACACTATGGCCTTGTTCAGCCATTACATCCACCATAAAGTCGCACTATCCGACAAGAATGACATAACTTCACTCTGCAAAGCAATCCAGAAGATAATCTTCAATTCTGCAGATTCTAAAAAGACGGACGGGATATTATCTGACGTCCATATAAACTATGGGCTCTTTTCCGACTTCTTTGAAATTCCATTCCCAGACCCGGAGAAACCAGCATTCACCTTCATTGACCTCTTTGCCGGCATGGGAGGTTTCCGACTTGCCATGCAGGCGCAAAACGGGAAATGCGTTTTTTCTTCCGAGTGGAACAAATTTGCGCAAAGAACCTATTTTGCAAACTTCGGAGAAGTCCCTTTCGGGGATATAACAAAAGAAAGCACTAAAAAATTCATTCCCTCTCATTTTGATATACTTTGTGCGGGCTTTCCCTGCCAGCCATTCTCAATAGCCGGCGTATCAAAGAAAAAAAGCCTTGGCAGGGAAACCGGATTCAAGGACAAGACACAGGGAACATTGTTTTTTGATGTAGCAGACATTCTCTCTCGCCACCGGCCAAAAGCGTTCTTCCTTGAGAACGTCAAGAACCTCCTTTCTCATGACAAAGGAAATACATTCAAAATAATCAAGAGCACGTTAGAGGAACTCAACTATTCTGTCTACTATAAAATTCTTGACGGAAAGGACTACGTACCACAACATAGAGAAAGGATAATGATTGTCGGGTTCAACAGAGATTTATTCCATGGGGAAGAGTCTTTCTCTTTCCCGGAACCAACCGACAGAACATTCGCCATCAAAGATATCTTAGAGACGAACGTAGATGGTAAGTACACTTTAAGCGACAAATTATGGCTTTATCTACAACAGTATTCGGAAAAACAAAAAGCGAAAGGAAACGGTTTCGGATATGGCCTCGTCGATATAAACGGCATTTCTCGGACATTGAGCGCACGTTACTATAAAGACGGCTCAGAAATACTGATTCCTCAAAATAAGGGCAAGAACCCCAGGAAATTAACTCCAAGAGAATGTGCTCGACTCATGGGATATCCTGACACTTACAGACTTGATCAAGTTTCAGATGTTCAAGCCTACAGACAATGCGGAAATTCCGTCGTGGTTCCGTTAATCACGGCAGTATCACAAAACATCATTAAAACCATCACTGACTATGAACAGCATTCTTGATTCTGCATTACTTAATGTACAACAAGCCGAAGCGGCGTGGTGCCGATTCATTACTGGTAATGACACCGGCTCAACAGGAAGCCATCAAGCCGGATTCTATGTTCCAAAATGCGCTGCTTCCTTGATGTTCGATAAACCCGGAGTTAAAGGGGAGAACAAAGAAAAACTTGTAACCATTAAGTGGCAGGACAATTTCATTACAGAGAGTTGCATGAAATATTATGGTCAAGGTACGAGAAATGAATATAGAATCACTCGATTCGGACGAAATTTCCCGTTCTTGGAAGATGATAACATCGGAGACCTGCTCATCATTGCTAAATGCACAGATACTGAATACCTCGGCTATGTTTTAAGTTCTGACGAGGATATAGATGCGTTTTTTGCCTACTTTAACCTTTCTCCGGGTGACACGAATCATTTAATAAATCTTTCGGGCGTCTATGGTTCCAGCGACACGCTATCTGTTCTTTTTGATGATTTCATTTCTAAACATGAGGATTTCCCTGAAACCAGGGAAATGGCTTCAGGGGCACGGGAATGTTACAACAAGGCATTTCATGTCACAAACGAGCATTTAAAAAAGACTCCTGACGCAATATTGATGAAATGGATTGATACCGAATACAAACTATTTCGGTCTATGGAAGACAAGTTCTATGCTGAGATACTATCAAAACCTTTCAAGACTGTAGAATCCTTTGTCCAAACAGCCAATGAAGTCCTCAATAGACGCAAATCCAGAGCAGGAAAATCTTTAGAACATCATTTATCTGATATCTTTACAAGCAATAATTTGCATTTTGAGGCACAAGCAGTTACTGAAGACAATAAAAGACCCGATTTCATATTTCCGGACGGGAGCAGTTATCACAATCTGCTTTTCCCTACTGAAAATCTAACGATATTGGGAGTGAAAACTACTTGCAAAGACAGATGGAGACAAGTCCTTACCGAGGCGGACAGAATAGAAGAAAAACACTTGTTCACTTTACAACAAGGCATTTCCAGAAATCAACTTAAAGAAATGCAAGATTCAAAATTGCATTTAGTTGTACCACGTCAGAACATCCCATGCTTCCCTATGGAATACCAAAGTTCTTTGTTAGACCTCTCTCAGTTCATTTCCATTATAAAGAACAAACAGCATGCTTAAATTATACTCGCACACATACAACCTCTTCGAGGAGCAGACCTACGTGGCGGGCGGCGCGGAAGGGCGATGCGTGGTGGTGGACCCCGGCTTCTGCAACGAGTCCGAGAGGGCGGACTTCTTCGGCCGCCTGGAGGAAGAGAAGCTGACCCCTGAGGCCGTGCTCCTGACCCACGGGCACCTGGACCACATCGGCGGGGCCGCGGAGCTGCAGAGGAGATACGGCATTCCGGTCTACATGAACGAAGACGACAGGAAGGTCATCGAAAACCCCGACCTCCGGCTCAGCCGGCTGTGGAAAAGGTTCCCGGACACCGGATTCAGCACCAGCGCCGTCCGTGACGGCGACAGGGTGGAGGCTGCAGGGCTGACGTTCGAGGTGATCGCCACGCCCGGACACACCCCCGGAGGAGTCTGCTGGCTAGTGCGCGACGAAAAACTTCTGTTCACGGGCGACACCCTCTTCGCCGGAGCCATAGGGCGCACCGACCTCAGCTTCGGGGAATACGACGACGAAATACGTTCAATCATGGAGAAACTGATGCTGCTCGACGGCGACATCCGCATCTTCCCGGGCCACGGCCCCGCCTCGACCATCGCCGACGAACGCACGGGCAACCCCTTCCTGGAGCCTTTCAACGAACCGGAAGAAGAACCCGACCCCGACCAGCCGCCCATCATCATCCGCCCCGGCGCCTGAAAGCACCGCGGCGGAGTCGGCCTGCAGGCAGTATAGGGTCGTGCGGCGGCAGACAAAGCGGCGACGCCGGATGGCCATATCATCCACGAGCAGGCTTTTCTCGCCTGCGAGGGATGCTTATGGCCACAGGCGGCAGGAGGACAACTTGCAAAACCGCCACGACGAAACCACCGAAGCGGATTTCCGTACTGCGGCTACAAGGTCTGCCCGCCGATGAATTCGCGCATGATGGAGGTAGGAGGAATCGCGGCGATCTCCGCGGGACGCAGAGGCAGGATGTCCTTCATGAAGTCCAGCAGCTCCTGAGCCTTGTCGTAGGCAGGAGAAGACACGCTGATGCCGCACAGAAGCGGCTCGGCATAATACTTCAGCAGAGGCATGTCGTAGAGAGTGGAGGAATTGAACACCACATTGGCGTTCTCCTCAAAAGGATAGATGTACTTCTCCTCGCCGCGGCGCACCGAGGGCCAGCGCAGGATGTTCTCTTCGGGGGAGATGCCGCGGGTGCGGTTGTCGCGGACGATACGGCGCAGCAGGCGCTTGTCCGTCGTGGAGTTGTGCTCCTTGTGGCCTCCGGGCAGCGACGACAGGGCCGAAATGTAGATACGGAATATCTTGTCCTGAGGCACTTCGGGGGTCAGCGCCGGATTCAGGGCGTGGATGCCCTCCATGAACAGGATGTCGTTGGGCTGCAGCTTCATGGTCTCGCCGGTGAAGACCCGGACTCCGGCCACGAAGTCGAACTTCGGGAGCTTCACCTCCTTCCCCGACAGCAGGTCGTCGAGCTGCTCGTTGAGGAACTTGACGTCCATGGCCTCCAGCGCCTCGAAATCGCGCTGCCCGTTCTCGTCGAGAGGAGTGTCGTCGCGGTTCACGAAATAGTTGTCCAGTTCGATGACCTTGGGGTTCAGCCCGAGCACCCTGGCCTGCTGGGCGATGCGCAGCGACGAACTCGTCTTGCCGCTCGACGACGGGCCGGACATCATCACGATGGGGCACCTGCGGCGGTTCCAGAATATCTGGTCGGCAGCCTGCGCGTACTTGCGCTCCTGGCGCGCCTCGCACAGATTGATCAGGTCGATGGCCTCCCCGTCGACGATGGTCTCGTTGAGCTTCTCGATGGTGTCGATTCCTATCGCCTGACACCAGTCGGCGTATTCCTGCCTCGCGGCTTCAATCTTGTTCATAAGACTTCCTTTAGATATTTACCTGTCACTGAGTCGGGGTCCGACGCCACCTGTTCCGGCGTTCCGTATGCAATTATCCTGCCGCCCGCATTGCCGCCTCCCGGGCCCATGTCGATGATGTAGTCGGCCGACTTGAGCACGTCGAGATTGTGCTCTATGACTATCACCGTGTTGCCCTGGTCCACGAGCCTGCGGAGCACACCCATCAGCACCTTGATGTCCTCGAACTGCAGTCCGGTGGTGGGTTCGTCAAGCATGTAGAGCGTGTTGCCCGTGGCCTTGCGGAACAGTTCCGCGGCCAGCTTCATCCTCTGGCTCTCGCCGCCCGAGAGAGTCACCGACGACTGGCCGAGACGCACGTAGCCCAGGCCGACGTCCACGAGGGCCTTGAGCTTGGGGGCGATCTTGGGATGCGACCTGAAGAACTCGTAGGCCTCCGAAACGGACATGTCGAGCACCTCGGAGATGTTCTTCCCCTTGTATTTCACCGCCAGCGTGGCCTCGTTGTAGCGGCGCCCGCGGCACTGGTCGCAGACCACGTTGACCGAAGGCAGGAAGTTCATCTCGATGACCTTGATGCCCGCACCCTTGCACTCCTCGCAGCGGCCGCCCGCCACGTTAAAGGAGAAGCGCCCGGCCTTGAAGCCGCGCACCTTTGCGTCGGGGGTGTCCTCGAAGAGCGCGCGTATGTCGCCGAACACTCCGGTGAAGGTCGCCGGGTTCGAGCGCGGCGAGCGGCCGATGGGGCTCTGGTCTATCTCTATGACCTTGTCTATATTCTCCACTCCCTCTATCGACGAATACGGGAGGGGCCTGGCCTTGAGACGGTAGAACCTGCCCTTGAGTATGGGCATCAGCGTCTCGTTGATCAGGGTGGACTTGCCGGAGCCGCTGACCCCGGATATGCCGATGAGAGTTCCGAGAGGGAAGCTCACGTCGATGTTCTTCAGATTGTTGCCGCGTGCGCCGCGCAGCACCAGCGTCTTTCCGTTGCCGGCCGCTCTCACGGACGGGGTCACGTTGGGGTTCACGATCGGCCTCGGAGGCCCGCTGTAGCAGATCCTGCCGCCGTTCTCGCCGGCTCCCGGGCCCACGTCAACTATCCAGTCCGCCGACCTGATGGTCTCCTCGTCGTGCTCCACCACTATCACGGTGTTGTGCTCGTCGCGCAGCCTCTTGAGCGAGGCGATCAGCTTCAGGTTGTCTCTCTGATGGAGCCCGATGCTCGGCTCGTCGAGTATGTAGATCACGTTCACGAGCTTGGAGCCTATCTGCGTCGCCAGCCTGATGCGCTGCCCCTCACCGCCGGAGAGCGTGGCCGACGGACGGTCGAGGCTCAGATAGTCCAGACCCACGTCGAGCAGGAAGCGCACCCTGTCGCGGAGTTCGCGTATGATGTCGCGCGCTATCGCGTTCTGACGGGAGTCAAGGCGGGAAGGCAGGCTGTCGAGCCAGGCGGAGAGTTCGGAAATCTCCATCGCGCTGACCTCCGAGATGTCCTTGCCGTCGATACGGAAGCAGCGGGCGTTCTCGTTCAGGCGGGTGCCGTGGCAGACGGGGCAGACCACCTTGTCCTCTATGTCGCCCACGACGCCTGGCCAGTTGACCATCTCGGACGATGCGCCCTCCCCTATGCGGAAGAACTCGTCGGAGCCGTAGATGACCAGGGTCACGGCCTCGTCGGGCAGCGCGGCTATCGGGTCGTAGAGCGAAAAGCCGTGCTTGCGCGACATCGAACGCAGGATTTCGAATTTCTTGCCGTCGCGCATGCGCCCGAGAGGGACTATGCCGCCGTCGGCTATGGAGACGCTGCGGTCGGGTATGACCGCGTCGATGTTCACGTCCACCACGGTCCCGAGCCCCTTGCAGTGCGGGCAGTAGCCTTCCGGAGAATTGAAGGAGAAGGAGTGCGGCGCGGGCTCCTGCAGCGAAAGGCCGCTGTCGGGGTCGACCAGGTGCTTGGAGAAATGCCTGAGGGCGCCGGTCTCCATGTCCATGACGGCCAGCGAACCCTTTCCGGTCGAGAGGGCCACGCCCACCGAGCTGCGCACGCGCTTCTCGTCGCCGTCTTCGGGCTTCAGCTTGTCGACCACCAGTTCCACGAAGTGGCTCTTGTAGCGGTCGAGGGCGTCCACCTCCGAAAGGTCGCGCAGCTCGCCGTCGACGCGCACGCCGGTGAAACCCTTGCGGCGCAGCTGGTCGAAGAGTTCGCGGTAATGCCCCTTGCGTCCGCGCACCAGAGGCGCGAGCAGCAGGCACTTGCGGTCGTGGTAGCCGCTCATTATCAGGTCGACTATCTGCGCGTCGGTGTAGCGGACCAGCTCCCTTCCGGTCACCGGCGAATACGCGGTCGACGCCCTGGCGTAGAGCAGACGCAGGAAGTCGTAGATCTCGGTGATGGTGCCGACCGTGGAGCGGGGGTTGGAGCCGGTGGTCTTCTGCTCGATGGCGATTACCGGGCTCAGTCCGCTGATGCTCTCCACCGAAGGCTTCTCCAGTATGCCCATGAAGTGCTTGGCGTAGGGGGAGAGGGTGTTCATGTAGCGGCGCTGCCCCTCGGCGTAGAGGGTGTCGAAGGCCAGCGAGGATTTCCCGCTGCCGCTGATTCCGGTGATCACCGTGAGCCCGCCCCTCGGGATGTCCACGTCCACGCCCTTGAGGTTGTTGGCGCGGGCTCCGCGTATTTCTATGTACTTACCCTTGTCCATGGTCGGAGAGAAGGGCAAATTTACCAAAAAATTGCATATCTTTGAGCCTTGTATGTGGATTTGGTTAACCCTATTCTCCGCGATTCTGCTGGGATCGTACGATATTGTCAAGAAGCAGGCGGTCAAGACCAACAGCGTCCTCTGGGTGCTGTTCGGAGCCACGGCTCTCTCGACCCTGTTCCTCAGCCCGTTCTTCAGCCCGGGGCCTCTGGAAAACCACCTCAGGCTGATGGCCAAGGCCGTTCTCGTGTCGCTGTCGTGGATATCCGGGCTGATAGCCATCAAGATGCTGCCCCTGACCACCGTGAGCACGATCAAGGCCTCCAGGCCGATGTTCGTGCTGATCTTCTCGCTCATACTCTTCCACGAGAAACTCAACCTGCTGCAGTGGGGAGGCGTACTGCTCGTGATAGCCGCGCTGTTCATGCTCGGGCGCTCCAGCAAGAAGGAGGGAATCACCTTCAGCAGCAACAGCGGCCTCGCCTGGATGGTCGTCTCGGTGCTCACCGGAGTCGCGAGCGCCCTCTACGACAAGTACATACTCGGCCTCATGGAGCCCCTGTTCGTGCAGAGCTGGACCAACCTCTACATCAGCCTGATCATGGCGCTGGTGCTGCTCGGCGACTGGCTGCGCGACCGCCGGGGCTTCCGCAGGTTCCGCTGGGACTGGAAGCTGCTGCTGATCGCGGTGCTCATCACCGGCTCCGACATGCTCTACTTCTTCGCGGTCAACGAGGAGGACGCGCTGATCTCCGTGATATCCATCACCCGTCGCAGTTCGGTACTCATCACCTTCCTCGGCGGAGCGCTGGTATTCAGAGAGAACAACATACGCGACAAGTTCATCGACCTGGTGATAATGCTGGCCGGCGTGATAATGCTGCTGTTCTCCTCATAGGCACGAAATTCCAATGCTAACCCGACAATCATGAGACATTTCAGACTACATATCGCCATCCTGGCTGCCGCGGCCCTGCTCGGCAGCGGGTCAGGCGCCTCCGCCCAGTCGTCCAACTTCCTGCTCGGCAAGTGGACCGAGACCCACGCCGCGATACTCAAGGAGCTCTCGGAATCCTACGTGGACTCGCTTCCTCTCAACGAGATCGAACGCAAGGGCATAGACGCGATGCTCGCCGGCCTCGACCCCTACACCGTCTTCATACCCGCCGAGGAGAACGAAGACCTTCAGATGATGATACAGAAGGCCTACGGCGGTATAGGCGCGGTGATCTACAAGCCCGACGTCGACGGCAACGTGATAATCAACGAACCCTACGCCGGCTCGCCCGCATCGAAGTACGGGCTCAGCTGCGGCGACGAGATACTGAGCATCGACGGGGAGACAGTCCACGGGCTGACCTCCCAGCAGTGCAGCGACAAGATGAAGGGCGACCCCGGAACCAGCGTGAACTTCTCCGTGAAGAAAGTGCACAGCGGTGACACCGTCGACGTCAAAGTCGTCAGGGAGAGGATACGCATACCCGACATAGAGTTCGCCGGAATGATCGACGACACCACCGGATACATACTCCAGACCGGCTTCACCGAAGGCGTCGGCGGGGAGATGCGCACGGCGGTCGGCAAACTGCTCGGCCAGGGCATGAAGACCCTCGTGCTCGACCTCAGGGGCAACGGCGGCGGGCTGCTCGACGAGGCGGCCGAGATAGTCTCCATCTTCCTTCCCAAGGGCTCCCTCGTGGTGACCGCCAGAGGCAAGGAGAAGAGTTCGAACTATACCGTGACCACCACCAAGGCCCCCCTTGACCCGGACCTGGAGGTCATAGTGCTCGTGGACTCCGGCACCGCGTCGGCCTCCGAAATCGTGTCGGGAGCGCTGCAGGACACAGACAGGGCCACCATCATGGGTCAGCGCACCTTCGGCAAGGGCCTCGTGCAGAGCATAATCAACCTCCCCTACGGAGGCGAGCTCAAGCTGACCACGGCCAAATACTACACCCCCTCCGGACGCTGCGTGCAGGCGATTGACTACTCCCACCGCAACGAGGACGGCAGCGTCGGCCACATCCCCGACTCCCTCACCCATGAATTCAAGACCGCCCACGGCAGGACGGTGCGCGACGGAGGCGGAATCACCCCGGACGTGGAGCTCGACCAGAAGGAATACAGCCGCATCACCTACGCCCTCGTGGCCTACGGAGTCATCGAGGAATACGTGCTTGACTACGTGCGCCGCCACGAGACCATCGCGCCCGCGGAGGAATTCCATTTCACCGACGAGGACTACGAGAATTTCGTGGCCTTCGCGGCCGACGAGGAGTTCGACTACCGCTCCAGCGCCAAGGCTCTGTTCGACAGCATGAAGGCCGAACTGGACAGGGACGGCCTCAGCGAGGGAATCGGCGCCCAGCTCGACTCGCTCGGCAAGGCGGTGGACATCGGCAAGGAAGAATACCTGCGGCTCAAGAAGGATGAGATACTCCCGCTGATCGAGGAGGAGATAGTGGTGCGCTACTACTTCCAGGAAGCCGGAGTGGGCGTGCGCCTGCGCTACGACGACGCGCTCAAGCAGGCTCTCCGAAGCGAAAGAATCCCCAGGTACTGATGGTCTTCCATGCCGAACTGATAGTCCTCAGCTTCACCAAGATCAAGGAGAACGCCCTGGTGCTCCACTGCCTGAGCCGCGAATGGGGAAGGCGCGGATTCATCACCTCGGTGCCCAGAAACGCCGGCACGGCGCTCTTCCAGCCGCTGAGCATCCTCGACGCCGAAGTCGTGGAGAACCCGCGCTCCGACCTCTGGAGACTGCGCGGCATCAGCGCGAAATACGGGCTGAACGGCATAAGGGCCAGCATGGTCAAGAACAGCATGACCATGTTCATGAGCGAAGTGCTCTACCGCACGATACACGACGGCGACACGGAGGACGGGCTCTACGACTGGTGCCGGAGGTCCATACTCACGCTTGACGCGCTGGAAGGCGACTACGCCAACTACCACCTGCGCTTCCTCCTCGAATTCGCCGCGGCTCTCGGCTTCTCCCCTTCAACCGAAGACCTCGCGCCTTTCAGCGGCAGCCGCTCCCGGGAGATAGCCGCGCTGGCCGGCGCGGACTTCAGCTCCTGCATGCTGCTCCCTCTCAGCGGCCAGGCCCGCGGTGAGATAGCCGGGCAGCTGCTCAAATACCTTGAATTCCACACCGGCGAGCAGCTCAACATACGCTCCCTCGCCGTGCTTCGCGAACTATACGGAAAATGATGGACAGGAAAGAACTTGAAATAATGGCCCCGGCGGGCAACTTCGAATGCCTGCATGCAGCCATCCAGGGCGGCGCCGACTCGGTGTACTTCGGGGTCGGGAAGCTCAACATGCGCAGCCACTCCGCCGCCAACTTCCAGCCTGAAGACCTCGCCGAGGTCGTGAGAATCTGCCGGGAGGCCGGGGTGCGGAGCTACCTCACCCTCAACATCACGCTCTACGAAGAGGAGCTGGACGCCATGCGCTCCGCCCTCGACGCGGCGAAGGCCGCCGGAGTGGACGCCGTGATAGCCTCCGACATGGCGGCCATAGAATACTGCCGGAAGGTCGGACTCGAAGTCCATATCTCCACCCAGCTCTCGATATCGAATTCCCAGTCGCTGCGGTTCTACTCGCAGTTCGCCGACGTGGTGGTGCTCGCCAGGGAGCTGAATCTCGACCAGGTGCGCAAGATAAGCGACACGATAGGACGCGACCATATCTGCGGGCCGTCCGGCAGACCGGTGCGCATCGAGATGTTCGCCCACGGAGCCCTCTGCATGGCCGTCAGCGGCAAATGCTACCTCTCGCTCCACAGCTACGGCGCCTCCGCCAACCGCGGCTCCTGCTATCAGGTGTGCAGGCGGGGCTACGAGGTCACCGACCTCGAGACGGGCAACCAGCTGCTGGTCGACAACAAATACATAATGTCGCCGAAGGACCTGTGCACCATTGAGTTCATGGACAAGATAATCGCGAGCGGCGTCAAGGTGTTCAAGATCGAGGGCCGGGCCCGCTCGGCGGAATACGTGAAGCGCTGCGCCTCCTGCTACAGGAGGGCCGCCGACGCGGTCTGCGACGGGACATACTCTCCGGAATTCGCCGCCGGGCTGAAGAAGGAGCTTGCGGAAGTGTTCAACCGGGGGTTCTGGGACGGATACTACCAGGGAGCCTACCTCGGCCAGTGGAGCGAGGTCTACGGCTCGCAGGCCACGCGCACGAAGATCTACTGCGGAAAGATCACCAACTGGTTCGACCGCATCGGGGTGGCGGAGATTTCGGTGGAGTCAGTCCCGGTACACAGGGGCGACAGGCTCATGGTCACCGGAGCCACCACCGGCGTGGTGGAATTCGACGCCTCCGACCTTCGCGTGAACCTCGAGGCCGCCGAAGTCGCCGGGAAAGGCGTGCGCTGCTCGGTCGCCGTCGACCCTTCAATCTGCCCCGACGGCAAGCTCCGCCGAGGCGACAAAGTCTTCATCTGGAAAGAAAAGCAGCCATAGCCCCGACCGAGGCTCATGAGCTTTCCCCGGCGGGCGCATCCTGAACGAGTGACAGAAACTTCGGGAACCATGCGGCGAGCGGAGACGGACAGCTCAGCAGACCGTCATTGTACTGAAGGTTCAACATGGAAAAGCGCAGACGGTATTCCGGGCTGAACTTCTTCGTATAGACCGACAGGCTGTTGCCGGAAATGTTCCCCTCCGCCTTCACCTCCACGGGGATGACTTTCCCTGCGGACTGGATCACGAATTCGACCTCCGCCTTGCCCTCGGAAGCCCAGTAATACGGCACCTGGGCGTCAAGCAGCGGAATCAGAGACTGAAGCACGCAGTTCTCCGCCATCGCGCCCTTGAACTCGGTGTAATTCGCGCTCGGATCGTTGACGACGGCGGCAGGCAGCCGTGCGAGCCTCCTGAGCAGGCCGCAGTCGCAGGCGTAGACCTTGAAGGCCGAAACGTCCTGATAGGCGGACAGCGGCATGAAGGGCTTGCTTATGCTGAACACCCGGTATATCATTCCTGCGTCCTCAAGCCACATCAGCGCATCTTCATAATCCTTGGACCGGGCGCCGGAACGTATGACGTTGTATATGAACTTCCTGTTCTCCTTCGACAGCTGCGCAGGCAGAGAATGCCAGATTGCATGTATGCGGGCAATCTCCCGAGGTTCGGCATATTTGGCGAAATCGAGTTCATAAAGGTCAAGGATATCCTGCAGAACCGCATCAATCTCCGCCATCCCGCGTCCTTCGAGCATCGACGACACGGCCTCAGGCATTCCGCCGGAGATCTGATAGCGCCGGTATTCCGTCTTCAGCTTGTTGAGTATGATTTCCGGAAGCTTCCGGATTTCTTCCAGACCGTCGACATAGTCGAAGGACGCTGGATCGGCGGCCCTCAGGAACTCCCTGAACGTTATCGGGAACATCCTCATCACCCTGACCTTGCCCACAGGCACTGTCATGCTTCTCCTTTTCACGGCCACGCCCAGAAGAGAGCCTGCCGCGACCACATGGTATTCAGGCGCATCCTCGCAAAAATACTTGAGGCTGTTCAAGGCCTCTTCGCATTCCTGGATTTCGTCGAAGACAATCAGCGTCTTCCCTGGAATGATCGGAACGTCGGTATAGAGCGACAGCTCCTTGACCAGCCTGGCTGGGTCTTTCGTGTTCTGGAATACGGACTTGAGCTCCGCCTGGCGGTCAAAATCGAACACGGCGCAGTAGTCGAAACATCTGCGGCCGAACTCTTCCATAATCCACGATTTCCCTATCTGCCTGGCACCTTTCAGCAGGACAGGCTTTCTGTCCGCAGAGTCTCTCCAGCGTTGCAACTCCTGAAGTATGTCCCTCTCTATATTCATTCTCTTGCATTAAATTGTTCGGAAAAATGCGCGTTTCGACATTTTTAGGAACTTTCCAATGCAATTATAGGAAAAATCAGGCTAAATGCAAAAGAAAAGCAGCCATGGCCCTGACGGCCTTGCCGCGGTGGGAGATGGCGTTCTTGGCCTCCTCAGGCAGGTCGGCGAGGGTCGGCCCGCCTGCGGGGACGTCGCAGATTCCGGCTGCGGCGAGCTCGGCGGCGTCGGGGATGAACACAGGGTCGTAGCCGAAACCTCCGCGGCCGGAGCGCTCCACGGCTATGCGCCCCTCGAGGGTGCCGTCGAAGAAATGCTCCTTTCCGTCCACTATCAGCGTGACCACGGTGCGGAAGCGGGCCCGGCGTCCGGAGTCCGGCCCGAGCCTTCCGAGTTCGGAGAGCAGCTTCGCCATGTTGGCTTCGCTGTCGTGCCCTTCCCCGGCATAGCGGGCGGAATAGATGCCCGGGGCGCCGCCGAGGGCGTCCACCTCCAGTCCGGTGTCGTCGGCGAAGCAGGCCAGGTCCGTCAGGGCATGGATGTGACGGGCCTTGATCAGGGAATTCTCCTTCAGCGTGGCGCCGGTCTCCTCAACCTCGCCGTCGATTCCCAGCTCCGCGGGCGACAGCAGCTCGAAGCCGGGGCCGAGGATCTCCGCAGCTTCGCGGAGCTTGCCTCTGTTGGCCGTGGCAAATACGATCTTCATGGCCGCAAAGGTAGCGGAAAAAATTGGTATCTTTGCATTTATGATTACCGAAAGCCAGATTGACGCGCATGTCGCGGCCATGTTCCGCGACATCGAATTCACCCGCGAGCCCGCAGGACTCTATGACCCGCTAAGATACATGATAGAGATAGGCGGGAAGCACCTGCGCCCGCGACTCTGCCTCACGACCTACTCCTTCTTCGACGACAGCTTCGGCGACGAGATTCTCTCCCCCGCCGCGGCCCTCGAGGTGTTCCACTCCTTCACTCTGATGCACGACGACATCATGGACCGCTCCCCTCTGAGGCGCGGCATGCCCACGGTATGGAAGAAATGGAACGAGAGCACGGCCATACTTTCCGGCGACGTGATGCTGATAGACGCCTTCCAGCGCATAGCCAAGGCCCCCGCCAAGGTGCTCCAGAAGGTCATGGACCTCTTCTTCCGCACCACGGTCGAGGTCTGCGAGGGTCAGCAGTACGACATGGACTTCGAGAATCAGGAAGTCGTGTCGATGACCGACTACAACAAGATGATAGGTCTGAAGACGGCCGTGCTGATAGCCTGCGCCGCGAAGACCGGAGCGCTGATAGGAGGCGCCTCCGACAAGATCTGCGACGCGCTCTACAACTACGGCTACGAACTCGGCATGGCTTTCCAGGTGGCTGACGACTACCTCGACGCCTTCGGCGACGAGAAGGTGTTCGGCAAGCCCATAGGCGGCGACATCGTGAACAGCAAGAAGAGCTGGCTGACTGTGCGGGCGCTGGAGAAGAGCGCCGACATGAAGGGCTTCCTCGACGCCTTCGCCCTGCCTGCGGAGACGGATGTCCAGAAAGCCGCCAAAATCGCCACCGTGAAGCAGCTCTACATAACCCTCGGAGTCGACAGAGACGCCAAGGACGAGGTGCTGCATTTCACCGCCAGGGCCATGGACGCCGTCAGCGGTTCAGGCCTGAACGCCGGACAGCTCGAAACGCTGCAGAACTTCGCCGACAAGCTTGTCGGCAGAGCCCGATAGCCATGGCGCAGGCTGCCGGAAAGACAGTCATGGCGGAGGCCACGGTGGTGAAGAACGCCGGCAGCCATTTTCTGCTGAGCCGCCTCCCCGAATGGGAGCTGTTCCCCGCCGTGCTGCGCGGCCGTGTGAGGCTTGAACACGGCAGTTCCACAAACCCCGTGGCGGTGGGCGACAGGGTGCGCTGTTCTGTCGGGGAGCTGCTCGACGAGACCCACCCCGCGGTAATCACCGAAGTGCTTCCTCGGCGGAACTACCTGATCCGCCGCTCTACCAACCTCTCGCGGCAGTCGCACGTGATAGCGGCGAACCTCGACCAGGTGCTGGTGACCGTGAGCCTCTATTTCCCCGAGATCAAACTGCCGTTCCTCGACCGCATACTCGTGACCTGCGAGGTCTACGGCATCCCGGCGGTGATTCTGCTCAACAAGGTGGACATGTACGGCTCCGAGGCTCCGGAGCAGGTCGAGGAGTTCGTCCGTATCTACAGCCAGGCGGGATATGAGGTGGTAAGGACCTCCGCCATCGCCGGAGAGGGAATCGCCAGGGTCCGCGAACTCTGCCGCGGCAGGCTCAGCCTTCTCACGGGAGAATCCGGCGTGGGCAAGTCAAGCCTGATCAAGGCCGTCGACCCGTGTCTCAATCCAAAAACCGGGTTGATTTCGGAAGCCCACCTCCAGGGCAGGCACACGACTTCGCTCTACGAGATGTACAGGATGAACCTCGACGGAGGGGGCTATCTGATCGACGCGCCGGGGCTGCGCGGCTTCGGCCTCGTCGACATGGAGAAAGAAGAGATTTACAGATACTTCCCTGAGATGCTGCGCGTCGCCGACCAATGCCGCTTCGTGCCGTGCACCCACACCCACGAGCCCGGCTGCGCGGTCAAGGCCGCCGTGGACGAAGGGCTGATCAGCCCCGAGCGCTACAACTCCTACCTCGGCATGCTCGAGGACGACAGGAAATTCCGCTAATACAGGAAGCCGAGAAGCCAGAGCGGAAGCCGGTTCCCCACAGGGGTCTCGATGTCATCCGAAAGGATATAGGAGTCCCCTATTCCGGCAATCTGGGCATACCCTTTGTCCTTGCCTCCCACTTCGAAGGTATACTTACCATCCACTATGAAATCCCCGCCATGTCTGCCGTATTCTACCTGGCAGCCTCCATTGTTCAGTTGGCTCACGGCGAAGGTCTCCCTCGCGGTACCGATTTCAACCTCCTCGGAGGAAAGGGCGTACAGAAGATTGGAGTTCTCCAGATAGACCTTGTCGGGGCGGGTCAGTTTCCCGATGCTCTTCGCGCCCGAATACAGCAGGTTGAAAATCCTGGCGTCGCTCAGATGCCTGAGATATTCCACCACCGTGTCACGGCCCGTGCCGACCGCCTTCGCCAATTTACTGGCATCCAGCTCATACAGCACTCCGGACGCGATTATCCCGACGAGAGACTTGATTTTCCGCAGATTTGCGACATCAACCCTGCGGAGCAGCGGAAGCTCCACGTCTATGACAAAATTCACCACCTGGCCTATCTTGATATAATAGTCCGAGGAGTTTTCGCTGTAGAACGGATAATATCCATATTCCAGATATTCGTCGAACAACATCAGCGGCCTGCATCCGGCATTCACTTCGGCGCACAGGCGGGCGTTGTCGGACAATATGGTCTCCAGGCTGCATCTCCCGAAGTCAAGACCCTTGTAGAACCTCAGGAATTCCCTGAACGACAGACCGTACATGGAATACCTTACGCACCTCCTCGACAAATCCGCATCCGCATTCAGAATATGAAGCAGAGACGAACCGCTCAGTACAATCTTGAGCTCTGGATAGAGCTCGTATATTTCCTTTATCTCACGGCTCCATCCGTCATATTTGTGCACCTCGTCAAGCATCAGACTGCGTCCTCCTCCGGCCACGAACCCTTCGGCGAGTTCAATGACCGTATGAGTCGAAAAATATACCGAATCCAGTGAGCAATAGAGGACCGACCTGTCGTAAGGCTCGAAATTCAGCTTCACATACTGCCGCATCAAAGTGGACTTCCCCACACCCCGGGCCCCGACGATGGCAATCAGCCTGGAATCCCATCCTATGTCCTGCATGGTCTCGCGGACAATGTCCATGGGCG
>JADILW010000029.1 GCA_017695095.1 Candidatus Cryptobacteroides avistercoris
CGCTGATCTACATCGGATTCAGGTTCTGAGATTTTCAAATCTTCTGCAATGAGCCGCGGCGGTGTCGGCCTGCCGGCAGTATAGGGCTGCGCGGTGGTTCTTACTGCCGGAGGGCGAGCTCCGTCAGCGGCGGCAAGCAGCAGATTGCAAGAACTCTGTAACGTAGAGCATGGCTGATTGCAAATCAGCTGCAACGAAGAAACCAGCGCCGCCGGATGGCCATATCATCCACGAGCAGGCTCTTTTCGCCTGCGAGCGATGCTTATAAACTTACTCCAGCACCAGCTCCACGGGGCAGTGGTCGGAGCCGAAGACTTCGTTGTGGATTTCGGTGGAGACTATGCGGCCGCGCAGACTGTCGCTCACGAGAAAGTAGTCGATACGCCAGCCCACGTTCCTTTCGCGGGCGCGCATGCGGTATGACCACCAGGAATATTTCACCTCGTCGGGGTGCTGCCAGCGCCAGCTGTCACAGAATCCGGAGGCGAGCAGTTCGGTCATCTTGCCCCTCTCCTCGTCGGAGAAGCCCGCGTTGAAATGATTGGTCGCGGGGTTCTTGAGGTCGATCTCCTCGTGGGCCACGTTCATGTCGCCGCAGACCACCACGCCCTTCTTCGCCGCGAGCCCGCCCAGATAGGAGCGGAAGGCGTCCTCCCACTGCATCCTGTAGCCGAGTCTTCTGAGTCCGTCCTGCGAATTGGGAGTGTAGACGTTGACCAGGTAGAAATCGGGCAGCTCGAGGGTAATCACGCGGCCTTCGTGGTCGTGCTCGTCGATGCCGAGCCCGCAGCTGGCTCCCAGGACGGGCACGCGGCTGAAGATGCAGGTGCCGGAATAGCCCTTCTTGTCGGCATAGTTCCACCACGATTCGTAGCCGTCGAACCCGAGGTCGATCTGCCCCGGCTGCAGCTTCGTCTCCTGAAGGCAGAAAAAGTCGGCGTCCAACGCCTTGAAGGCTTCGGCGAAGCCCTTCCCGGCCACGGCCCTGAGTCCGTTCACGTTCCAGCTGATGAATTTCATAAAATCGGTTTTCAAGCGTCCAGTCAGTCGGCGAAGATAATGAATATAATTAGTATATTCGCAATCTAAGTTTTCCGATATGAGAGATTTCAGACTGACAAATACGCTTTCGCACCGCAAGGAGCTCTTCGTGCCCGTCCATCCCGGCCACGTGGGCATGTATGTCTGCGGGCCCACCGTCTACGGCGACGCCCATCTCGGACACGCGCGCCCCGGAGTGACCTACGACGTGCTCTTCAAGCTGCTGCGCCACCTCGGCTACAAGGTGCGCTACGTGCGCAACATCACCGATGTGGGCCATCTGGAACACGACGCCGACGAAGGGGAGGACAAGATCGCCCGCAAGGCCAGGCTCGAACAGCTCGAACCCATGGAGGTCGTGCAGACCTACACCCTGCGCTACCACGAGGCCATGCGCCTGCTGAACGTGGCCCCGCCCTCCATCGAGCCCCGCGCCTCCGGCCACATAATCGAGCAGATCGAGGCCATAAAGAAGATCCTCGACGCCGGCTACGCCTACGAAAGCAACGGAAGCGTGTACTTCGACGTCGAGAAATACAACGCCGACCACCACTACGGAGTGCTCTCCGGCCGCAACCTCGAAGACACGCTCGAAGGCACCCGCAGCCTCGACGGGCAGTCCGACAAGCGCCACCCCTACGACTTCGCGCTCTGGAAGAAGGCCGAGCCCGAGCACATCATGCGCTGGCCGTCACCCTGGAGCGACGGTTTCCCCGGCTGGCATCTCGAATGCTCCGTGATGGGTGAGAAATACCTCGGACGCGAGTTCGACATCCACGGCGGCGGAATGGACCTGATCTTCCCCCACCACGAGTGCGAGATAGCGCAGAACCAGGCCTCCCGCGGCACCCAGGGCGTGCGCTACTGGGTCCACAACAACATGATCACCATCAACGGCCAGAAGATGGGCAAGTCGCTGGGTAACTTCATCACCCTGCCCCAGCTCTTCTCGGGCGAGCATCCCAAGCTCGAGCAGGCCTACAGCCCGATGACCATACGCTTTTTCATCCTCCAGGCACACTACCGCAGCACCCTCGACTTCTCGAACGAAGCCCTCCAGGCTGCCGAGAAGGGACTGCGGCGCCTGATGCAGGCAGCGCGCGACCTCTATGCGATGGCCGGCGCCAAGCTGCCCTCATGGCCCTACGGCGAGGAGCAGATCCGGGTCGCCCCCGACAGCTGCAATGCGGCTTCCGCCGAGGTGAAAGCCGTGTTCGACGGAGTCTACGACGCGCTCTGCGACGACATGAACACCCCCATAGCCCTCGCCCACATCTCCGAGGCGGTGCGTCTGGTCAACTGCGCCAAGGCGGGGCAGATCAGGCTCGGCGCCGCCGACCTCGAAACTCTGGTGCGGATATTCGACGACATAGTCTTCGGGGTGCTCGGCCTCAGGGACGAGGAACTCGGCGAGAGCGGCTCCGGCAAGGTCATTTCCGGACTCATGGAGATGGTGCTCGACCAGCGCGCCAAGGCCAAGGCCGAGAAGGACTGGACCACTTCGGACCACATCCGCGACGCGCTCAAGGCCCTGGGCATCCAGGTCAAGGACACCAAGGACGGGGCCGAGTGGACCTTCAGCGAATAGATTCAGACCAGCAGGCTTCCGAGAAACATCTTCATCTCGGATTCGGACATCTTGCGGCGGCGGGCGTAATCCTCCGCCGCTTTTTTCTGCAGGCCGCGTATCTCCGGGTAGAAGGCTTCCGGATGCACGAACACCAGCCCGCAGATGCTGGCTTCGGGCGACATGGCGCAGCTTTCGGTGAGGCTGATGCCGAGCCGTCCGGCGCCGGGCAGCAGACGCAGTATGTCCCTCTTGAGAGAATGGTCGGGGCAGCTGGCGTAGCCTGCGGCGGGCCTGATTATCTTCGCGGCGGAGCCGGCGGGCAGCTGCTTCTCCAGCTGTCCGTCTATCCAGCCTGCGGCCGCTTCCGCCAGGGTCACCCTGACCGCATGCTCCATCAGCGCGTCGTAGCCGCTTTCCGGAGGGGCCCCCGCCGCATGCACGCTGACGGCGAACATCCCCGCGGGCGAGTCGAAGCCGTAC
>JADILW010000030.1 GCA_017695095.1 Candidatus Cryptobacteroides avistercoris
GTGCCGGAAGGACGCCGCCGCGCTGGCGGGCTACTTCGTGAGCGGGGGCGCCGACGGCTTCCGTTCTTTCCGCAAGGAGTGCCCCAAGGTGCTGAAAGCCTACATGAGCGGCGACAGCTTCTCGTATTTCATCCTCGAGAGGCTGCTCGCCGTGGCCGGAATCGCCGACTGGGAGAACATAGCCCCGGTGGTGCGCGGATTCTTCACCGACTCCTACCGGCGCAGCGAGTGGTTCGACTATTCGCAGATGTCGATGCTCTACGTGCTATATCAGGTGCAGAAGAAGTCGGCGGCCTACAATCCGGAGCTCATGGAGATATATTCGCGCGAAGCCGCCGACTGGACGCGGCGCTGCAAGGGGGTCTTCAAGGGACGCAACAGCCACAAGGCCAACACCACCGGACTCTACAAGCGAAACGTGATGAACTGGTACTGCGACGTCTACTGCACCCACAGCGGCGACAACGTGCCGCATGAGGGCGACGCGCAGGCCGCACCCGTGTTCCACAGCCTGATAGACGAGGCCATAGCCGCGAAGGACAAGCCCCTGCTCTACCACCTGCTCGCCAACATCTCCGAGCTCGTGTCGGACAACGGCTTCATACTCACCGCGCTGAGCCTGCTGCTCCACGTGATGGACGGCATGAGCGACAGCTCCCTGATCGCCGAATTCGACGCGATGGACGGCGGCCGCGGCGAGAACGCCTCGCAGCCCCTCGTGCAGGCCATAGGCAACGTGCTTTCGACGGCCAAGAACTACTTCCCCGCCGAAGTCGACAGCTTCCTGAAGCAGGATCTCGCAGGTTCGGCCTTCCCCGGAGTCGAGAAATACCGCGACGAGGTGCTCAACTACAGTCCGGGCGGCGAGACGCTCTCCGACCTATTCACCCACAGCTTCGGCAATTTCGTGATATGGTCGCTGGTGAACCTCGACCCCTTCAAGGAGTTCGCCGCCAGGGTGGTGGGCATGTCGGCCGAGGCCTCCGACTGCTTCGAATGGTACGACATGGTGATACGTGACGGATTCAGGACGGTATTCAACGTGAAATTATGATACGACTTATCAAAACAACGGCTATTTTTGCCGCTATGTTCTGCCTCGGCAACGGATGCCGCGCGGCGGACGCAAATGAGAAATCTTCTATGGAAACCGAAAAGCAGCTCATAGTGGTCGCCCATCGCGGCGGCGCCGTGCTGGGGCCCGAGAACTCCCTCGGATGCATCGAGAGGGGGATGGCGGTGGGCGCCAGATGGATAGAAATCGACGTGCATCTCTCCGCCGACGGCGAGATAGTGGTCTGCCACGACCCCTCGGTCGACAGGACCACCGACGGCGAGGGCTACATCAGCGAGACCGACTATGCCAGTCTGCGCCGCCTCAGGCTGCTTGACGCCGACGGCAACCCCACCGGCGAGCATCTTCCCACCCTGGACGAGGTGCTCGACCTGATAAAAGGACGGGCGAACCTGCTGCTCGAGATAAAGCAGTCGCGGCATTCGCTGCCGGGCATCGAGCAGGCCTGCGTCGACTGCATACGACGCCACGGGGCCACGGAGAGCGTGACCATCCAGTCCTTCGACGACGAGGTGCTGGAGACCGTGCACCGCATCGCGCCTGAGATACGCCTCGAGAAGCTGCTCTTCTTCGCGGCCACCGGGCTGGGATTCGAGTTCGACGGCGGGTTCTCGAGCTTCGACTTCGGGAAGTACGACTACGTGGCTTCCTTCAACATCTACTACCATGCCGCCAGCAGGTCGTTCGTGGAGAAAGCCCACGCCCACGGCAAGGAGGTCAAGGTGTGGACTCTCGACAAATACGACGCCGAGCTCGTGGAGCTGGTGGACGGGGTGATCACCAACGACCCCAGGATATTCATCAAAGATTCACGGACATGGAGTATATAGGCTACCTCTGCGGAAGTTTCTCCCTGCGCGAAGGGCGGGTGAAGACCGCCGCCAGGCTGCCCTCCAGATGGAGGGAGCTGAGGCTCTCCGAAGCGGAGCTCCATGAATACGGGCAGTACTATCTGCCCGACTTCGTGCGCTTCTGCCTGAACCCCGACGCCGGGGAGGATGTCGCGATGCAGCGCTTCACGACGGACTGCGGCTGCACTTTCAAGCTGCCCTCCACCCTGGTCCGCAGCGGCAACGACGTCAGCCTCAGGGTGCCCTTGCTGAATCTCTACCTTCTGCCATTCAGGATAGCGATGTTCTCCATAAGGATAGAACTGAGTTCCGACGACCCCGACGACCTGACCTCGGCCGTGGCCGCTCTGCGCAAGCTCAACAAGCTCGGCGACAGCTCGCTCGACGGCTTCCGCGTCGCCGCGCTCGAGCCGCTGGCGGAACTCTGGCGCAGCTTCTCTCCTTTCGCCGGCAGCGTGGAGTTCGACTGGTCGCGCCTCGTGGAGGACGGCAACAAGTTCAGCGTGTTCCAGATAATCACCTGCAATCCCGGAGACGGAGAGAATCCGGAGCCTCCTTCCGACGAGCTGCTCTTCGCGCTCGGCACAGTGGCCCCGCTCAACCAGAAGACCATCTCCCCGCTCTACGCCCCGTCCGACGACTATTTCCGGCAGATCATGTCGGAGAACGTGCTCTCGGTCTACTCGAGCTGGAAGTGCCTGTCGCTTTCGGACACCCTGACCATACTCGCCACCGGCGCCCCGGAATGGCTCGTGGCCAACTGGACCGAAGACTACTTCGGCATGATATACCTCTGGCAGCTCTACCGCCGCAACTACTTCTTCCGGCTCACGCGCCGCTTCCGCTATGAGAGGCAGAACAGCGCGATGCTGGAGAAGGAGACCGTGGACTTCGAGCGCAACTGCTCCTTCCACAAGATATCCTACAACTTCCTGCCCGAGGACTTCAGCGAGATCGTGGCCAGGGGGCTCAAGCCCGACAGGGAGAAGAGCGAGCTCTACCACATGATCTCCCAGGAGGAGAGCAAGCGGGAGAAGGCGGCCGACAGCCGTATGAACAGCCTGCTGTTCTTCATGACCTGCCTCACCATGGCATCGACCATCTACGACGCCTGCTGCCTGTTCCAGGAACTGGTGCCCTACGGCCAGGCGGCCGGCTCCACGGTGGCCGGATTCAGGCTCGTGGCCTCGGTCATGCTGACCGTGATCCTGATCGCGCTGCTGGTCTACCGCCACAACTCCAGGAAGCTGTAGGGAGCGGCCGGCATAAATAAAATTTTGGAAAAGAGCGGCTTCTTGATATCTTTGTGGGATTTATGAAAGAATTCTGGCAAGTCATCAAACGATATGTGCCCCCTTACAAAGGGTATCTGGGCGGCTCGATAGCACTCAACATACTTTCGGGAGTCTTCAACGTGTTCTCATTCTCGCTGCTGATTCCCATACTCCAGATACTCTTCAACGTAGGAGAGGCGACATACGAATTCATACCCTGGCATCAGGGCATGGCGTTCAACGAAATCACCAACAACGTCTACTGGTTCGTATCGCAGTACGTGACCGAATGGGGCCCCGCCCGGGTCCTGCTCGCGCTCTGCCTCGTGTTCTGCGCGATAGTCGCAGTCAAGACCACCTGCTACTTCGGTGCGGCGGCCATCATGGTGCCCATCAGGACGGGCGTGGTCAAGGACATGCGCATGGAAATCTACAACAAGATCGTGCGGCTGCCCCTCGGCTTCTTCAGCCAGAAGCGCAAGGGTGACATACTCGCGAGGATCAGCGGCGACGTGAACGAGGTGGAGAACTCCATCACCAGCACCATCGAGATGCTGATAAAGAACCCCATCCTGATCATCATCTACATGACGGTGCTCTTCCGCATGTCCTGGAAGCTCACCCTCTTCACCATAGTCTTCGCCCCCGTCATGATCGGCATCATGAGCGTGATAGGCCGCAAGCTCAGGGCCACCTCAATCGAGGCCCAGCAGTACTGGAGCGACACCATCAGCCAGGTGGAGGAGACCCTCGGCGGACTGCGCATCATCAAGGCCTTCCTGGCCGAGAGGAAGATGACCGACCGCTTCGACCAGGTCACCACCAAGATGAAGAACAAGAACAACCAGGTCGCCACGAGACAGGCCATGGCCCACCCCGTCAGCGAGTTCCTGGGCTCGGTGATGATAGCCATCGTGCTCTGGTTCGGAGGCACGCTGATTCTCGGCGACAACGCAATCATCGACGCCCCCTCGTTCATGGCCTACATGGCCATACTCTACAGCGTGATCCAGCCTATCAAGGACCTCTCAAGGGCCGCCTACTCGATTCCGCGCGGTCTGGCCTCGATGGAGCGCATCGACATGATACTCAACGCCGAAGACAACATCAAGGACAAGGAGGACCCCGTGCGCCTCTCCGGCTTCAACGACAGGATGCAGTTCCACGACGTGAGCTTCAGATATGAAGACGGCCGCGAGGTGCTGCACCACATCGACCTCGAGATCCCCAAGGGAAAGAACATAGCGATAGTCGGGGCCAGCGGAGCCGGCAAGTCCACCCTCGTCGACCTGATACCGAGGTTCTATGACCCTACGGAGGGCGGCATCACCATCGACGGCACCGACCTCCGCGACGTGTCGACCCGCGACCTGCGCGCGCTGATGGGCAACGTGAACCAGGACCCCATACTCTTCAACGACACCATCTTCAACAACATAGCCTTCGGAATCGAGAACGCCACGATGGAGCAGGTGGTCGAGGCGGCGAAGATTGCCAACGCCCACGAGTTCATCATGGAGAAGGAGGAGGGCTACCAGACCAAGATCGGCGACAGGGGCGTCAAGCTCTCGGGAGGCCAGCGCCAGCGCATCAGCATAGCCAGAGCCATACTCAAGAACCCTCCCATACTCATACTCGACGAGGCCACCGCCTCGCTCGACACGGCCTCCGAGCGTCTCGTGCAGGAAGCTCTCGACAATCTTATGTGCAACCGCACCACGATTTCGATAGCCCACAGGCTCAGCACCGTGCGCAACGCCGACGAGATAATCGTGATGGACGAGGGGCGCATAGTCGAAAGAGGCAGGCACGAGGAGCTCATCGCCCTCAACGGATACTACAAACGGCTGTATGAAATGCAGGCCCTTTAGCATACTGTTCAGGATATTCCTGCTGCTGTACATCGGAGTGGTCGCATTTCTCTGCTTCGCGGACTTCAACGACCTCCCCGACATACAGAAGACCATACTCGGCTTCCCGGCCGACAAGGTCGTCCACTTCTGCATGTTCTTCCCTCTGCCCATAATAGGCTACATGGCCTTCGGGGTCGAACAGGACACGCGCTTCAGGACCCTGCTCGCAATCATCAACATCTGCGCCTTCAGCTGCATCTTCGCGGGCGTGACCGAACTGGTCCAGGGCTCCCTGCCCTACCGCAGCGAGGACATCAATGACTTCGCCACCGACTGCCTCTCGATAGGAATCTCGGGCTTGCTCGTCTTCATCTTCGCTCTGTTCGGCACCGGCAGGAAAAAAAGGAGGCGCGCATGACGGGAATCTTACGCAAGACAGCCGCGGCTCTGCTGCTCCTGCTGGCGGCGGCATCCGTCTCGGCGGCGCCCAAGGCCAGGGACTTCGAGCAGGTGTG
>JADILW010000031.1 GCA_017695095.1 Candidatus Cryptobacteroides avistercoris
GGAGGCGGGCGCTTCGTCCGTCCGGGAGTCCACCGTCCGCGAGCTGCCGGAGGGCGCCCAGGTGCTGCGCACCGATACTGTGAGGCGGGAGTCCGCCCATGCGCCTCTCATAAAGGAGGCGAGGCGCCGCACCCGCAGGGTGGAGAATTTCGAGTTCGACCCCAACAGCGTGAGCGTGGAGGACCTGATGCGGCTGGGCTTCAGCGAGAAGCAGGCGCTCTCCATCGACAATTACCGGGCGAAGGGCGGGCGCTTCCGGCGCAAGAGCGACTTCGCGAAGTCCTACGTGGTGGCCGATTCCGTCTACCGCAGGCTCGAACCTTATATAAGAATACCCAAGGTCGACATAAACACCGCCGATTCGGCCGGGTTCGACGCCCTCCCCGGCATAGGCCCGTACTTCGCCGCGAAGATGGAGGAGTACCGCGTCCGGCTCGGAGGCTACTCCTTCCCGGAGCAGCTGCTGGACATCTACAATTTCGGCGAAGAGCGATTTGACGGCCTGAAGGACCTGATCGAGTGCTCCGAGCCGCCGGCCTATGAGCTCTGGACCCTGCCGGCCGACGAACTCAGGAAGCATCCCTACATACGGAGCCGCCAGGCCGCCGACGCGATCGTGCTTTACCGGGAGAACACTCCTGCCGGAAGTCTGTCGGTGGAGGGGCTGGCGGCAGCGGGGATACTTCCCGAGGAGGACGCCGCCAGGCTGGCGCGCTGCCGGATCGCCGCGCCTAACGTCTCGGGTGATGACTGAGAATCTCCTGCTGCCAGCTCGCGGAGTCGATGTGGGTGTAGATTTCCGTGGTGAGTATGGACTCGTGCCCCAGCATCTCCTGGACCACGCGCAGGTCGGCTCCGTTCTCCACGAGGTGGGTTGCGAAGGAATGCCGGAAGCTGTGGGGGGATATCTCCTTGCGCACCCCGGCGAGCAGGGCCTGGCGTCTGACCATGTTGAACACGGTGACGCGGCTCAGAGGCTTCCCGAAGCGGTTGAGAAAGGCTGTGTCGTCGAATGCCTGGGCGGCTGCCGGCGGACGGGCTTCCAGGTAGTCGGAGAATGCGGAAGCGGCCATCTCCCCGAGGGGCACCAGCCTCTCCTTGTTGCCTTTTCCTATCACCCGCACGAAGTGCTCGTCCAGATAGACGGAGGAGATGCGCAGCGAGCACAGTTCGGAGACCCGCAGGCCGCAACCGTAGAGAATCTCAAGAATCGCCCTGTCGCGCAGCCCTGTCCAGCCGTCGCAGCGCACCGAGGCGATGATGTCCCCGACTTCCTTCACCGAGAGCACTTCGGGCAGGTGGCGGCCGAGCTTGGGGGCGTCGATGCCGTCGCAGGGGTTGTCCTCCCTGTCGCCCTCGTCTACCATCCAGTCGAAGAAAGATTTGAAGGCGCTGAGCATCCTGGCCTGCGAGCGGCTGGACAGTTCTCCGGAGATTCCTGCAAGCCAGGCCGACAGTTCGCCGGTGCTGATGTCGCGCGGCGCGGTTTCCGTCGACTCCAGCAGCTTGCGCACGTCGGAGCAGTACGAGGCGACCGTGTTGGGAGACAGCTGTCTCTCGACCTTCAGGTAGTAGGCGTAGTCGCCGAGTATCTGCCGCCGCATTTCCATGGTTCGGCTAAGATACGCAGAATTAAGTGAAGATTTTGCTAAATTAGCAGCTTGTGAAAAAGTTTGCGTTCATATTGATGCCGCTGCTCTGCGTCCTGCTCGCCGTGTCCTGCAGCCGCGACGGCCTGCTGGACGGTGACGGGGAATACAGCCGCGTGTTCGTCTACTGCGGCCTGGGCTACAACAATCTCAGCCCGAACCTCGAGACCAATTTCGAGGACCTGTGCTCCGGAGTGCTGCCCGAATCCGGCAGGGACGTGGCTGTGGTGGCGTTCCGGCACAACACCGCGACCCCCTACGACTACAGCACCCCGACCGCGCCGGTCCTGCTGCACGTCTACCGCGACAGGGGCGTCGTGCACGCCGACACTCTGAAGGTGTATCCCGAGAACACGGTGAGCGCGTCGGCCGACGCGATACGCGAGATGCTGCTGGACGTGAAGCGCATGTTCCCCTCGGAAAGCTACGGGATGCTGTTCTCGTCGCATGCGACGGGATGGATACCGCAGGGCTATCCCTCCGGCGGGGAGGCTCACGTGGCGTCGCTGCAGTCTGCGGATCCAGGACGCCCGCTCCCTCTCACCAAGACCCTGGGCGCGCAGTACGGCGGAAGCTCCTCGAATTCGAGGGAGATAGACATACGCGACTTCGCCGACCTGATACCCATGCACCTTGACTATATCATATTCGACGCTTGTCTTCTGGGCTGCGTAGAGCTTGCCTGGGAGCTCAGGGAGGTGTGCGACAAGCTGGTGTTCTCGCCCACCGAGGTTCTGGCCCAGGGTTTCGTCTACGGTTCCATGGTGCTCAACCTGCTCGGCGGCGTCGAACCGGACCTGAAGGCGGTGAGCCGCGAATATTTCGAGCGCTACGACGGCATGCAGGGCGACTACCGTTCCGCGACCGTGTCACTGGTGGACTGCACGAAGCTCGACAGGCTCGCCGAGGTGTTCGGGGAGATAGTGTCGCGGAGACGTGGCGCGCTGGACGGAATCAGCCGCGACGAGGTGCAGAAATACTTCTACCGCGACAACCGCTTCCCCTTTTTCTACGACCTGCGCGACCTCGCCGACAGGATGGCTCCTGGGGAGGAGTTGATGTCGGAGCTGGACGCGGCGCTCTCGGACTGCGTGCTCTATCATGCCGAGACCCCGTCGTTCTTCGAAGACCTGCTGCCCCTGGAGCGCTGCTGCGGTCTCAGCGTCTATTTCCCCGACCCTGCGTGGCCCGTGCTCAACGACTACTACCGCACCCTCGGCTGGAACGGGGCCGTGCGGCTGCTTGAATAATTCTTGAATAACTGTAATATGTCTGTTCTTGGAAACCTGCTGTGGCTGCTGCTGGGCGGCCTGGCCCTCGGGCTCGGATACATGGTTGTCGGGCTCATTTTCTGCATCACGGTGATCGGCATCCCCTTCGGGGTGCAGCTGATCAAGATAGGCGGTTTCGCGATGTGGCCCTTCGGCAACACCCCGGAGCTCACCCGCATGCCGATGAGCTGCCTGAGCTTCGGCTTCAATCTGCTATGGATATTGCTCGGCGGCATAGTGATCGCCGTCGTCCATGCCGTTCTCGCCGCGGTTTTCTACGTGACGATAATCGGCATCCCCTTCGGCAACCAGCACCTCAAGCTCGCGAAGCTGGCCCTGATACCCTTCGGTCAGAGCGTGGTGAGCACGAACTGAGAGCCTCCGGTTTTGCAAAATGGATAATAAGAGGTAATTTTGGGCCCAATTCCATAGACCATGTACTCAGAAGGATCCAAGAAACCGGGCTGCATAGAGGTGGTTTGCGGCTCCATGTTCTCCGGAAAGACGGAGGAGCTCATACGCCGCCTGCGCAGGGCCCAGTTCGCGAATCAGAAGATAGCCATATTCAAGCCGGCGATCGACCGGAGATATTCCGACGTGGAGGTGGTTTCGCACGACTTCCACAAGATAGAGTCCACTCCGGTGTCGTCGCCGTCGGAGATCCTCGACCTGCCCGGCGACGTGCAGGTGGTGGGCATAGACGAGGCCCAGTTCTTTGACGAGAGCCTCGTGGATGTCTGCCAGACCCTTGCCAACAGGGGAGTCCGGGTCATCGTGGCCGGACTGGACACCGACTTCAAGGGCGTGCCCTTCGGTCCCATCCCCATGCTGATGGCGGTCGCCGAGGACGTGCAGAAAGTACATGCCATCTGCGTCAGGTGCGGCAGTCTCGCCAACTATTCCCACAGGCTCAGCAAGAGCGACGACCTCGTGCTGCTCGGAGAGAAGGATGTCTACGAACCTCTCTGCCGTGACTGCTACCTGAAGGCCGTGGCGGAGGAGGGCTGATGGACAATCTGTCCGGAGTATTCGCCCGCAACTGCAGCGTGCGCCGCATCGACAAGGCCGCGTCGGACTCTTTCCTGAATGCGTACCACAGGCTCGGCGCCACAGGAGGCCGTTACCGCTACGGGCTCTTCGTGGAGCGCAGCACCGGGGCCGCCGAGGC
>JADILW010000032.1 GCA_017695095.1 Candidatus Cryptobacteroides avistercoris
AGCTTCCGCTGCTCGGAATATGCTACGGCGCGCAGTGGCTTGCGCAGAACGGCGGCGGCGAGGTCGCACCTGCCGGCACCCGTGAATACGGACGCGCCCAGCTCAGCGTGCTCGACTCCTCCGACCCCCTGTTCGCCGGCATCCCCGCCAGCTCCACGGTGTGGATGTCGCACGGCGACACGATAACCCGTCTTCCCGCCGACGCTGAGGTGATAGGCTCCACCGACACCGTCGACAACGCGGCCTTCCGCCTGAAGGGCGAACCCACCTGGGGCATACAGTTCCATCCCGAAGTGCACCACAGCGAATACGGCTCGCAGATACTCAGGAATTTCGTGATCGGCATCTGCGGATGCAGCGGTGACTGGACACCCGAGAACTTCATCGAGTCGACAGTGACCGAGCTGCGGGAGAAACTCGGCGACGACAAGGTCATACTCGGCCTGTCGGGCGGCGTCGACTCCAGCGTGGCGGCGATGCTGCTCCACAGGGCCATAGGCCGCAACCTCCACTGCATCTTCGTGGATTCAGGCCTGCTCCGCAAGGACGAGTTCGAGGACGTGCTGCGCTCCTACGAGGGCATGGGTCTCAACGTGCGCGGAGTGAGGGCGGGGGAGCGCTTCCTCGCCGACCTCAAGGGCGAGACCGACCCCGAGCGCAAGAGAAAGATAATCGGCCGCGACTTCGTGGAGGTGTTCAACGCCGAGGCGAAGAAGATCGAGAACGCCAGGTGGCTGGCCCAGGGCACCATCTATCCCGACGTGATAGAGTCGAGCTCGGTCAAGGGCCCTTCCGCCACCATCAAGAGCCACCACAACGTGGGAGGACTGCCCAAGGAGATGAATCTCAAGGTGGTGGAGCCGCTCAGACTGCTCTTCAAGGATGAAGTGCGCCGCGTGGGACGGGCTCTCGGACTCGACCCCGTGATTCTCGGACGCCATCCCTTCCCCGGCCCCGGCCTGGGCATCAGGATACTCGGCGAGGTGACTGCCGAGAAGGTCAGGGTGCTTCAGGAGGCCGACGCTATCTATATGGGGAAGCTCCGCGAGTACGGGCTTTATGACTCCATCTGGCAGGCCGGCACGATACTGCTGCCCGTCCGCAGCGTGGGAGTGATGGGCGACGAGCGCACCTACGAGAGCACGGTCGCTCTGCGCGCCGTGACCTCCGTCGACGGAATGACTGCCGACTGGGTGCATCTGCCCTACGATTTCCTGGCCGACGTCTCCAATGAGATCATACGCAAGGTGCGGGGCATCAACCGCGTTGTCTACGACATATCTTCCAAACCGCCCGCAACCATAGAGTGGGAGTAGGCGTCCGGAAGGATTCCCTGAAGGCGGACCGTCAGAGCGACAGAAGCTGGAGCTCGTGGTCCGCCTTTATCTTGTCCAGGATGGCCTTGACCACGCGGAAGGCGGGGGAGTCGGCGGTGTAGACGGCAGGCAGGGCGAAGCTGACGCGGCCCTGGCGCCTGAGCTTGCCGGCGGTGGCCTTCTTGTGGGGGTTGTCGGGGTTGTAGACGGCTATGGAGTGACCTCCGAACATGCCCACTATCTTCATGCAGGGCACGTCGGTGTCGCCGTCGCCGAGGTAGATCATGTTCGTGAAGGGTATGCGCTTCCTGTCCTCGGCCATCGAGGCGTTGACGCGCTTGTTGTCCCTCGCGCTGAAGATGCCCTTGCTGATCTTGAAGATGAACTGGGTCTTGGCGGTGTAGTCCACTGCTATGCCGGGCCACACAGCCTCCCCGTTCTCGTCGTAGATGAAGCTTCCGGCGAAGATGTGCTTGAACTCTGGCGCGATGGGCGAGCCCTCGATGATCTCCTTGAGCCCCGAGGAGTTGATGTAGTGCTCGACCGTGACGCCTATGGATTTGCCGTAGGCGTTGACCAGGCTGAACCACTGCTCCACTCCTTCGAAGAGCTTTATGTCCTTGCCGAAGCTCCTGAACCTGTCGCGTTCGAGCCGTATTCCGCTCCTGCGGGCCTCGTCGAACATGAGCTTCATATAGGAGAGCACGTTGGATGCGTCCTGGCCCTTGGCGATTTCGTCGCTCATGGTCCAGAACTCTCCGGCGGTCTTGCCCACCGCCTGGATGAATCCGAACTCCTGCATGTTGCCGGGGGAGAGGGTCCCGTCAAAGTCGTAGATGAGGGCTGCTATGGCTTTCTTTCGCATAGGCATTTCACCACAAAATTCCGTTGTTCGCCACAAATATCGCAAATTATCGCGACATACGGCTGCGGCAACTTGACAGAATTGGGCCTAATGGGTATATTTGAAAGAATTTGAGGTAAAAATCCTACAGCACAATGAAACACTATCTCTCCACCCTCGAGAGCAGCATGAAGTCCGGCTGGGACCGGCCTGCGCTCTGCAACTACCGGGGCGAAATATTCACCAACGCCGGCCTTGCGGCCGAAATAGTCAAGTTCGACCTCGTCTTCTCCGAATTCGGAATCAAGAAAGGCGACAAGATAGCCCTCTGCGCCAAGAACGTGGCGCGCTGGGCGGTGTCATTCCTGGCCGTGAACGCATACGAGGCAGTGGTTGTCCCCATCCTGGCCGACTTCCACCCCGACAGCGTCAACCATCTGGTCGACCATTCCGACAGCGTGCTGCTCTTCACCGACAAGGAGATATGGAGCAGGCTCGACGTGAAGAAGATGCCCCGCCTCGCCGGAGCTGTCGACATCGAGGACTTCTCGGTGCTGTATTCGGCCGGCCCCGGGTTCCGCGCCGCGATGGAGGCCAGGGAGGAGCTTTTCGCGAAACGGTATCCTTCCGGAATCACTCCCGAGAACTTCGCGTTCAAGTCGACCGACAATCTCTCCGACCTCGCGGTGATCAACTACACCTCCGGCACCACCAGCGACCCCAAGGGCGTGATGCTGACCTACGGCAACATCAGCGCATCCATCCAGTTCGGCCACGACAACATCAAGATTTTCCCCGGCGACACCATAGTCTCCATGCTTCCTATGGCCCACGTCTACGGCATGGCATACGAGTTCCTGTATCCGCTTTCCGGCGGCTGCGCGGTCTACTACCTCGGCAAGACCCCCGCACCCTCGCTGCTGCTCAAGGCCATGCAGGACGTGCATCCCTACATGGTATGCACCGTGCCGCTGGTCATGGAGAAGGTCTACAAGTCTTCCCTCAAGCCCGTGCTCTCCAAGCCGCTGATGCGCGTGCTGACTGCCATCCCCGGCGTCAGGAACGTCATATTCAACAAGGTGCGCGAGAAACTCGACCTCGCGTTCGGCGGCAAGGTCCGCAACTACATCATGGGCGGCGCCGCGCTGAACCCCGAAGTCGAGAAGTGCTTCAAGCGCATCGGCCTCCACTATACAGTAGGCTACGGCATGACCGAGGCTGCGCCCCTGCTCGCCTATGAGGACTGGAGGCGCTACGTGCCCGGCTCCTGCGGCAAGGGCATCAGCTGCGTGACAGTGCGCATCGACTCCGACGACCCCGAGCACATCGCCGGCGAGATCCAGGCCAAGGGCGACAACATCATGATAGGCTACTACAAGAACGAGGAGGCCACCCGCGCCGCATTTACCGACGACGGCTATCTGCGCACCGGCGACCTCGGCATCATGGACGCCGACGGCAACATCTTCATCAAGGGGCGCTCCAAGAACATGATACTCTCCGCCAACGGCCAGAACATCTACCCCGAGGAGCTCGAGGCGATAGTCAACAACCAGAACTTCGTCTCCGAGTCCGTGGTGGTCGACCGCTCCGGCAAGATAGTGGCCCTGGTTTATTTCGACCAGGATGCGATCAAGGCCGCCGGACTCGACGAGGAGGCCGTCTCCGACCTGCCGGAGAAGGTGCGCATGGCCGCCAACCGCCAGCTGCCAGCCTACAGCCAGATAGCCAAGGTTGAGGTGGTGCTCGTGCCCTTCGAGAAGACCCCCAAGATGAGCATCAAGCGCTTCCTCTACAAGTAGGCTCCGCCCGCGGGCCGCTGCCTGTTGACAATTTGTCAGTGGAACATATTTTGATTTTCAAAAGCCAGCCGGTTTTTCCGGCTGGCTTTTTTGCAAGTAATAAGACATTAGGATATGGCAACAAAATCATTGAAAGGCAAAATCGGCGTGACCACCGAGAACATCTTCCCGGTGATCAAGCAGTTCCTCTATTCCGACCACGAAATCTTCCTCCGCGAGCTCATCGCCAACGCGGTGGACGCCACCCAGAAGATGAAGGCCCTCGCCTCCAGCGGCGACTTCAAGGGCGAACTCGGCGAACTCAAGGTGAGCGTGGAGCTCGACGAGAAGAAGAAGGTCCTGCGCATCATCGACCGGGGCATAGGCATGACCGAGGAGGAGGTCGACAAATACATCAACCAGATAGCGTTCTCCTCCGCAGGAGAGTTCCTCGAGAAATACAAGGACCAGATAGGCTCCATCATCGGACATTTCGGACTCGGGTTCTATTCTGCCTTCATGGTCGCCTCCAAGGTCACCATCGACACCCTGAGCTGGAAAGAGGGCGCCAAGGCCGTGAGGTGGACATGCGACGGCTCTCCTGAATATTCCATCGAGGAGAGCGACAAGAGCGACCGCGGTTCGGTGATCACCCTCTACCTCGACAAGGACTCCGAGGAGTACGCCTCCAAGGGCAGGATCGAGCAGCTGCTCGGCAAGTACTGCAAGTTCATGCCCGTGCCCGTGGTGTTCGGCAAGAAGACCGAATGGAAGGACGGCAAGAGCGTGGAGACCGACGAGGACAACGTGATCAACAACGTAGAGCCCATCTGGACCAAGGCCCCCGCCGACCTCAAGGACGAGGACTATCTGAAATTCTACCGCGAACTCTACCCCATGGAGGAGGACCCGATGTTCTGGATACACCTCAACGTCGACTATCCCTTCACCCTCACCGGCGTGCTCTACTTCCCCAAGATCAAGGAGCGCATGGCCATCAACAAGAACAAGATACAGCTCTACTGCAACCAGATGTTCGTGACCGACCATGTCGACAACATCGTGCCTGACTTCCTGACCCTGCTGCACGGAGTGATCGACTCCCCGGACATCCCCCTGAACGTGAGCCGCAGCTACCTGCAGAGCGACGCCAACGTGAAGAAGATCAGCACCTACATCACCAGGAAGGTGGCCGACCGCCTCGAGGAGATATTCAAGACCGAGCGCGAGCAGTACGAGCAGAAGTGGGACAACATCAAGCTCTTCATAGAGTACGGCATGCTCAGCGAGGAGAAGTTCTGCGAGCGCGCCATGAAGTTCGCGCTGCTCAAGAACACCGACGGCAAGTATTTCAGCCTGGAGGACTACCGCAAGGCCATCGAGCCCGCGCAGACCGACAAGGACAAGAACGTGGTCTACCTCTACGCCACCAAGCCCGAGGAGCAGTACAGCTTCATCGAGGCCGCGAAGAACATGGGCTACGACGTGCTGCTGATGGACTGCGAGCTCGACAGCCACTTCGTCAACCTGCTCGAGACCAAGCTGGAGCACACCCGCTTCGCCCGCGTGGACAGCGACTCCCCGGCCAACCTGATCCCCAAGGAGGAGGAGGTGAAGCCCGAGATGAGCGACGACGACAAGAAGGTGCTCGACGAGATGTTCAAGGCCGTGCTGCCCCAGGGCAACGACTACCTGGTGGAGGCCAGGAACCTCGGCGAGAACGGTGCCGCGGTGCTGATCACGCAGAACGAGTTCATGCGCCGCTACCGCGAGATGAGCAGCATCGGCGGAGGCATGAACTTCTACGGCTCCATGCCCGAGTCATACAACATCATCGTGAACATGCAGAACCCCCTGGTCGCCAGGATATGGGGCGAGAAGAAGGAAGCAGCCGACACTGCGGCAGCCGACTTCGCGGGCGGCAACGAACTTCTGCACCAGGTGGTCGACCTCGCGCTGCTCGGCAACGGCATGCTCAAGGGCAAGGCTCTCGCCGATTTCATCGCCCGCAGCGAGAAGCTGCTCGGAAAATAGGCCGGGGCGCGTCGTAAGACGCCCTAGCTTCTGTCATCATCATCCCAGGAGGACACGCCGGGCTTGCCTTTGCGCAACCCCATGACCGCCTGGGAGATGTTTATTATGAAGTCTCCCATCTTCTCGAGACCCTCCACGAGGTCGAGGTAGTAGACGCTCTCGAAGTATGCCTCGCCGTTGTTCTCCACGGCCTTCAGCTCCACGTCGCGGAGCTTGTCGCGCATGCGATTGATATGGACCTCTGCCTCCACGGCGTTGTCGATGTTGGTGATGCTGGTGCTGTGCTCAAGGTTGTAGATGGTGGCCTCGTAGGCGCGTCCGACGAGGACTATCATGTCGTAGACATGCTTCTTGTGCTCGTCGGATAGCTTCTGCCCGTGGTCGATCGCGCGGGTGATTAGCCTGCTGATGGCCTCGCCGCTGTCGCCGAGCGACTCCATCTCGCCCACTATGCGGTAGAGAGCCTTGATGAGCAGCGAGGAGTTGTCGCTGAGGCCCTCGCGGTTGAGCTTGTTGAGGAAGTTGACCACCTCATATTCTATGCGGTCCGAAATCTCCTCGTACTTGACCAGCTTGTCCCTCCAGGGCTGGAACTTCTCCTCCGAGTCCGAAGCCTCCACCGCGCTCCTGATGTATTCGAGGTCCCTCTGCATCACCTTGCCGAAGTGGACGACCTCCTTGCTGGCCTCGGTGAGGGCTAGCTCGGGGGCGGAGATGAGTCCGGCGTTGATGTAGACGAGCTTCTCGGGAATCTCTCCGCTGCTCTTGTCCTTGATGGCGGTCTTGACTATCTTCTCTATCACCGGGATGAACCATATAAGTATGCCGGTGTTGATCAGGTTGAACACGGTGTGCAGCATGGAGATGCTGTAGAGCGGAGTCTGGGCTGAGCCGCCGAGTCCGACGATGCCGATGAGCCACTGGATGAGTGCGAGGAAGTAGCGGAAGAAGCAGACCGCCCATATCACGCCGAACACGTTGAACACCGTGTGGGCGAGTGCCGCGCGCTTGGCGTTGGTGTTGCCCACGGCCGCGGCTATGTTGGCCGTGATGGTGGTTCCTATGTTCTCTCCGAGCACCATTGCCGCCGCCATGTCGAACTGTATCCATCCCATGTTCAGGAAGACCAGGGTCAGGGCCACCGTGGCGCTCGACGACTGCAGCACGAGGGTCAGGGTCGTGCCCACGAGGATGAAGAGCAGCACCGACCACACTCCGTGGCCGCCCCACGACTGGATGAACGAGAGGACTTCGGGGTTGGTCTCAAGGTTGGGGACGGAGTTCTTCATGAACGAGAGTCCGAGGAACAGGAGGCTGAAGCCAACGATTATTTCGCTGATGTCGCGGGTCTTGCCCTTCTTCGAGAGGCTCATCACGAAGCCTATCGCCATGAGCGGCACCGCAAGTATCGAGATGTCGGCCGAGAAGCCGAACAGGGAGATTATCCATGCGGTGAATGTCGTTCCGATGTTCGCGCCCATTATGACGCCTATCGCCTGGGTCAGGGTGAGAATCCCGGCGTTGACGAAGCTCACCACCATCACCGTGGTCGCGCTGGACGACTGGATCACCGCCGTGACCCCGAGTCCGGTGGTCACTCCTTTCAGGGGGTTTGACGTCATCGAGGCGACGAATCTGCGCAGTCCGTCTCCGGCTGCCTTCTGGAGACCGGAGCTCATCATGTTCATTCCGTAGAGGAACATTCCGAGCGCACCGATCAGTGTGAGGATGCTGAGGAACATAGAATTTTGGTTGAATCTGCTGATTTAACAGAATAATGTTGCAAATGTAACATTATTTTAACAAATGGTTTGAAAATCATTGCGCGATATCCTAACTTTGCTGCGATACTGACAAAATGACGACTGAACTATGATCGAGGTGCTGATAGTAGAAGACGAGGCTGACATACTGGACATCCTCACGTTCAATCTTGAGAATGCCGGCTATAAGGTGCTGGCTGCCTCCTCGGCCGAGGACGGCATCAGGATGCTCGGCCCTGACACCGCGCTCATCCTGCTAGACGTGATGCTTCCCGGCATGTCCGGATTCCAGATGGCCAGGCAGCTCCGCAAGGAGAACCGCAACCATATCCCCATCATCTTCCTGACCGCGAGGGGCACCGAGAACGACATCCTGACCGGCTTCTCAGCCGGCGGCGACGACTACATCGCCAAACCCTTCTCGATCAACGAGGTGCTCGCAAGGGTCAAGGCCGTGCTGCGGCGCAGCGGCGGCGAATCCACCCGCGGCGACGTGCTGGATTTCGGCGAGCTCCACATCGACCTCTCGTCGGAGACTGCCGAGCTCGGCGGCCGGCCTCTCTCGCTTTCGCGCAAGGAATTCGACCTGCTGGCCCTTCTCGCCCGGCACCCCGACACCTATTTCTCCAGGGCGGCCCTCATCTCCAGCCTCTGGAAGGACGCTCCCTACGTGCTCGACAGGACTGTCGACGTGCATATCGCGCGGATCCGGAGCAAGCTCGGCAAATACAGGGACCTCATAAAGAACAAGACGGGCTTCGGATATTACGTGGACTCTCACAATGTCGTACAGAAATAGGCTGCTTTTCTACGTCGCGGTCATCTTCACGGTGTTCGCGCTCATCTCCCTGCTTGTCGGACTGACCAACGGCGAACGCTACAAGCAGTCCATAATGCAGTCGAGGCTCTCAGGCTACGCCCAGATGGTGGCGGAGGCCGGCGACGAGGCGGATGCGGCGATCGCCTATTTCCCCGACGACGTCAGGGTGACCCTGATCGACGCCGACGGAAAGGTGCGCTTCGATTCGGACAACAGCTTCGAGACGATGGAGAACCACCTCGGCCGCCCGGAAATCCAGGAATGCCTGCGCCGCGGTGAGGGCACATCGCTCCGCCGCTCCGACACCTCCGGCGAGCGTTATTTCTACTACGCAATGGAGTACGACGGCCGTATCGTCAGGGTCGCCCAGAACTTCGACATCAGCCTGGAGGATTTCTTCAGCACCGACTGGATGTTCCTGCTTTTCGAATTCCTGCTGCTCGTGTTCTCCCTCTTCATACTGTATTTCCTCACCGAGCGCTACGGGCGCAAGGAGGAGGAGAGGGCCGACATCGAGACCCGGCGCCTCAAGCATGAGATGACCGGCAACATCTCCCACGAGCTGAAGACTCCGGTCAGCAGCATACAGGGCTACCTTGAGACCATAGTCAACCATCCGGAGCTCAGCGAGGAGCGCAGGCGGCTCTTCATCGAGCGCTCCTACCTCCAGTCGCTGCGCCTTTCGGACATGATCACCGACATCTCCACCATCACCAAGCTCGAGGAGGCCCCCGAGCAGTTCAAGGTGGTTCCGGTCAACGTCAAGGTGGTGTTCGAGGAGGTCCTCGAGGAGCTTTCCGACGCTGTCGGAAGCCACGGTATCCAGGTGGAGAACAATCTCCAGCCGGTCTGCGTCCGCGGCAACTACAATCTCATCTATTCGATTTTCCGCAACCTGATAGAGAACACCATGAAATATGCGGGCGACGGCTCCTGCGTCCATGTGTCCTACAGCCTGAACCAGGACGGCTCCCACTGCATCGACTACTACGACACGGGCAGGGGAGTCGCCGATGACGAGCTGGACAAGATTTTCGAGCGTTTCTACCGGCTCGACGCCGACCGCGGCAAGCCCGTCGGCGGCTCTGGTCTCGGCCTCTCCATCGTGCGCAACGCCGTTCTTTTCCACAAAGGCGGAATCAAGGCCTACAGGGTCCCCGGGGGCGGTCTTGGCTTCCGTTTCACCCTGCGTGACCTCAGATGATTGGCGAAATTGGAGAATTTTGCCTATCTTTGAAAAAAATCTGCGTAATTATGGCTAAAGAAGATAAGGTTTGGATATGCTCGGTCTGCGGGTATAAGTATGTAGGTCCCAAGCCGCCCAAGGAGTGCCCCGTGTGCCATGCGGCGAGCGAATATTTCGACGAGGTAAAGGACGAACCCCTGCAGTAGTAAGAAATTTCACCTATGAAAGGAATAGTTCTGGCCGGCGGATCGGGCACGAGACTGTATCCGATCACCAAGGGCGTGAGCAAGCAGCTGCTGCCCATCTATGACAAACCGATGATCTATTATCCGCTGTCCGTGCTCATGCTGGCCGGCATCAGGGATATCCTGATCATCTCCACTCCATACGACCTTCCCGGCTTCAGGCGCCTTCTCGGCGACGGCAGCGATTTCGGCGTGCGCTTCGAGTATGCCGAGCAGCCTTCGCCCGACGGCCTCGCCCAGGCGTTCATAATCGGCGACGA